>JAKQLB010000318.1 GCA_029567375.1 Bacteroidota bacterium
TGGGCATACCCGTAGCCAAACAAAGAGTGGAATTATTATAATTATTCAGGAAATCATGACATTAATCAAGACTATCTATCTGGGTAACCTGCGTACAGAGGCGGAGCATCTTGACTCCGGCAGCAAACTCATCACCAGCGCCCCAAAAGACAACAACGGAGACGGACTTCTATTCTCCCCCACCGACCTTTTCGCCACCTCTCTCGGCAGCTGTATGCTGACCATAATCGGAATGACCGCCCGTACCTACGGATTCTCGATTGACGGTACCACCATCACCACTGAAAAGATAATGGGCACAAATCCACGCCGTGTTGTGGAACTACGTCTTGACATAAAATTCCCTGAAGGCATGGAATACTCTCAAAAGGAGAAGACCCTCATCATAAATTCTGCGAAAACCTGCCCGGTGGCGAACAGTATTGATCCGGCTATTAAAAAAGTGGTAAATTTTATTTGGTAAGCTCCCACTCGGTACCTTCTTTGGTATCCTTGATTTGAATCCCGATCGCTTTGAGTTCATCCCGGATCCGGTCGCTTTCATCCCAGTTCTTTGCAGTTTTTGCTGCATTGCGGTGCTCAATTATCATATCCATAAGACCACCTATGACCGACTCTGCAACTGAGTCCTGACGGTCATCAGTCAAACCCAGCACATCCGATACAATCTCCGTAAAAAGTTTGGTAAGTATATCGTAATCGGCATCATTGAGCACCTCTCCTCTATCTTTGGCACCATTTACAATCTTCACTGCCTCAAAAAGAGAAGAGAGAGCCACAGGTGTATTCATATCGTCAAGTAGCGCCTCGTAGATCTCCTCTTCAATGGAAGTAACTTGATTCAATCGGGGAGCGTCGGCCGAATGCTTGAGTGAAACGACATCCTTAGCCACCTGCATAAGGCGTTTAAGTCCCTTTTCGGCAGCCTGTAAAGCCTCGTTACTGAAATCCAAAGTGCTCCTGTAATGTGCCTGAAGTATGAAAAACCTGATAGTCATAGGCGAGTAGGGCTGGTCCAGGGCTTCGTGTTTACCCGCAAACAACTCTTCCAGTGTGATAAAATTGCCTTTGGACTTACCCATCTTCTGACCATTGATGGTAATCAAATTGTTATGCACCCAGTAATTGACACCGCCTTTACCTCGCGAGGCAACATTCTGGGCCAGTTCACATTCGTGATGCGGAAATATCAGGTCCATACCGCCGCCGTGAATATCAAACTCCTCTCCGAGATACTTTTCGCTCATTGCCGAGCACTCGAGATGCCAACCGGGAAAGCCTACACTCCATGGAGAAGGCCAGCGCATGATATGCTCGGGCGGGGCCTTTTTCCAGAGGGCAAAATCGTTAGGGGAACGTTTGTCATCCTGACCGTCCAGTTCGCGGGAACCGGCCATCATATCATCGATGATACGGCCTGAAAGTACTCCATACGTGTGTACACGATCATATTTTTCAACATCAAAATATACCGAACCATTGCTGATATAGGCATATCCGGCATCGAGGATTGTTTTGACAAGCTCGATCTGTTCGATGATGTGGCCTGAAGCCCTGGGCTCAATTGAAGGACGCAGCACATTGAGTTGCTTCATCGCCTCATGGTATCTCAATGTATAGGTTTGTACCACCTCCATAGGCTCCAAAGCCTCAAGTCGGGCTTTTTTTGCAATCTTGTCCTCACCTGTGTCGGCATCATTTTCCAGGTGGCCAACATCGGTTATATTGCTCACATATCTCACTTTGTAGCCCAGGTGTCTGAATAGCCGGAAAAGCAAATCGAAAGTAATGGCGGGTCTAGCATGGCCGAGATGTGGGTCACCATATACGGTGGGGCCGCAGACATACATTCCGACATAACCGGGATTTACAGGTTTAAAGATGCGTTTTTCCCTTTTGAGGGTATCGTAGAGAAATAAATCACGAGCCATAATCATCTGTTTTTTGCACTAAACTACAATGTTGGTTGCAGTAAACTACAAATTTAACAACTTTCGGCAATATTCGGCTCGCTATTGCCGAAAGTTGAGCCAAAATGTAAGACCGCACTAATCCGCCGGAGGCACTACGGTCACTTTGCTGGCCAAAATCTCCATAAACTGCCGTTCGTCACCACTGCTGGATGTGTACCTGACATTGCGAATGCGCCCTATGACCGAGACCAGAAGGCCTTTGCGTATGAGCGAAAAATCAGCAATATTACGTCCGCTCCAGGCTGTAATGTTGTGCCAGGTGGTCTCCTCCTTAATTTCGCCTTTTTTGTCCTTGAATGTCTCATTGGTCGCAAGAGAGAATCTGGCAACCTGTGAGTCACCCACGTCATTGATTTTCGGGTCGTAGCCTACATGTCCTTTCAACTCTACCCGATTGATAAATGTACTTTTCATAATAATTGGTTTTTATTTCAAAGACAAAGAAAAAGAGATCAGGAGCCACTATCAATACTCTAAACATTTATATCCGTTTCGATATGTTTTAATACGTTAAAATTGCTTTTTCAACAGCCACTTGTAAATATTTTCGAGTATTTTTGTCATTAAAAATAAACTATATATCAATTTAAACAGAAGATCTTTATGGGTACAAAAGGAAACTGTAAGAGATGTGGCGAAATATTCACGGGTAGGAGCGACAAGGTCTTCTGCTGCGACGGTTGCAGGAACGATTATCACAATTATCTCCGCAGGGAGCGCAACAAAGGGATGAATCGGGTAAACCGCATACTTTCGCGCAACCGCGAAATCATACGTTCTCTGCTTGCCGAAGGCATTGAGAGTATCGGCACCAGAGAGTTGAGCATGCTCGCTTTCGATTTCACTCATTTTACTTCGATGGATAAACGAATTCTCGGACGCACGTGCTACCACATCTACGAATATTGTTATTATTATTCCGCCAACGGCGAAGTGCATTTCTCATCCAAGGAATGAGTTTTTTTGACTTAAATTCGCTAACTTTGAAATTCTGAAACAAATTATTACGCAAAATATGAAACTAACCAAAACACTGACTGCGGCATCACTTGCCGCTCTGATGCTTATTTCCTGCACAATGAAAGAAAATCCTTTGCTACAAACATCCAGACACCCCTATCAGGCTCCGGCCTTCGACAAAATCAAAATAGAGCACTACAAACATGCATTCATTGCAGCCATCGAAGAGGCCAAAGCCGAGATTCAGCTCATTGCAGACAATACCGAAGAACCTACTTTTGCCAATACCATAGAGCCGCTCAACACTTCCGGACGCACACTCAATACCGTTGCGGGCATATTCTTCAACCTTAATCAAGCCTGCACCAATGCGGAGATGCAGAAAATTGCCGAAGAGGTCGCCCCTATGATGACCGAATACAGCATGTCCATCATCCTCAACCCCGTGCTTTTCCAAAAGGTAAAGGCAGTCTATGAGATGAAAGATAGCCTTCAACTCAACCAGGAGCAGGCAAAACTGCTGGAAGAGAGCTACAAATCCTTCACCCGTAACGGAGCCAACCTTCCGGACGACAAAAAGGCAGAATACGCACGACTGCAGGAGGAACTTTCAGTTACCACCCTCACATTCGGACGCAATGTACTCAATGCCACTAATGCATATATACTTAATATCACTGACGAGGCCGACCTTGCCGGCCTTCCCGACTATGTCAGGGAAATGGCTGCAGCAGATGCGCAGGCCAAAGGCAAAGAGGGATGGGTCTTTACCCTCGATCAGCCGAGCTACAGTCCCTTCCTGAAGTACAGCACCCGCCGCGAGCTGCGTGAACAAATCTGGAAAGCATACAACAGCAAATGCATAGGCGGAGAGTTTGACAATACTGCAAATATCCGGAAGATAGTGGATCTCCGCATCCGCATAGCTCAGCTGCTGGGGTATGAGACCTATGCCGATTATGCACTTGAGGATAGAATGGCTAAAAACCCCGCCACAGTTAATAATTTCCTTGCCGATCTGATGCAGAAATCCCTTCCTTTTGCAAGACGTGACGTAGCCGAAATCCAGGCCTATGCCAAAGCCAACGGCTTCGAAGAACAACTAATGCCCTGGGATTTCTCATACTGGTCGGAAAAATTCCAGGAAGAGAGATATTCGCTGAATGAAGAGCTGCTCAAGCCCTATTTCGAGCTCTCAAGTGTCCAGGCAGCCATTTTTGACCTGGCCGAACGTCTCTACGGACTGAAATTCGAGGAGAATCCTAAATTGCCCGTATATTATCCCGACGTAAAGGTATTCGAAGTAAAGGATGAGAACGACAGATTTATGTCTCTGCTCTACATTGACTATTTCCCACGCGAGAGCAAGAGAGGCGGCGCATGGATGACCTCCTTCAGGGAGCAGGGCTTCTACAACGGCGTCGAAGAGAGACCTCATGTGTCATTGGTAACTAATTTCACCAAACCTACTTCCGATACTCCATCTCTGATTACCTTCTATGAGTTCACCACTATCCTCCACGAATTCGGGCACGCACTCCACGGCATACTGGCAGAGGGTACTTATAGTACTTTAACAGGCACCAACGTCGCCCGCGACTTTGTGGAACTTCCCTCTCAGATTATGGAAAACTGGGCATACGAGCCGGAGTATCTGAACTCTTTTGCGAAGCATTACCAGACAGGCGAGGTAATTCCTCAGGATCTGATCGATAAAATTATTGCAGCAAAGAATTTCCTCGCAGGATATATGAACGTACGTCAGCTCAACTACGGGCTTACCGATATGTCCTGGCATAATGTCACATCTGTGCCTGAGGCCTCTGTAGTGGAGTATGAGCAGGGAGTTCTTGCGAATTCGGCCGTACTGCCTGCAATCGAAGGTATCGTCTTTTCGCCCTCTTTCAGCCATATTTTCTCAGGAGGATATGCCGCCGGCTACTACTCCTATAAATGGGCTGAGGTGCTCGAAGCTGATGCTTTCTCGCTCTTCAAGGAGAGAGGCATTTTCAACAGAGAGGTGGCTGCGGAATTCCGCGACAAGATTCTCTCCAGGGGAGGCATCGAAGATGCTGATGTATTATTCCGTAATTTCCGCGGAAGGGATCCCAAGCCGGAGGCCCTTCTCGAGAAGCTCGGTATGAAATAGCAAAAACCAACCCTTTAATCTATACTAGTTATGAAGAAAATTTTTTTGTATATTATGGCTGCAACGTTACTTCTAGGTAACGGTTGCGGTAATCAAGAGAAGCAAACTCAGAATGATATGAATAATGAAGTAATTGAAACTATTATGGCACGTCGCAGCATCAGGGCATACCAGCCTCAGGCTGTTGAACGCGAAATTATGGACCAGATCGTAAAATGCGGCATCAACGCTCCAAATGGGATGAATGCACAACCCTGGGAGGTCCGCATTGTTGACAACCCGGAGTTTATTGATGGTGTCACCAAGATCTATGTAGAAAAGATGAAACAGGATCCGCGCAGAGCAAAAATGGTGGAAGACCCCTCTTTCAAAAACATGTTCAGAAATGCTCCTACGGTGGTCTTTATAGCTCTCGGTGACAGCAGGTTCGCTTATATCGACTGCGGTCTGATGGCCCAGAACATGATGCTTGCAGCCAAATCACTTGGAATCGGCTCCATTGCACTCGGAAGTCCGGTTGACTTTTTTAAGAGTGAAGAGGCCGCAGAGTATTATAAAAGGCTGGAGTTTCCCGATAATTACACACTTGCGCTCGTCTTGGGATTCGGTTATCCGGATGAAAGTCCCGATGCCAAGCCCAGGGATGAGAGTAAGATCCGCTGGATTGAGTAAGGATGATACCTTATGAAATAGAAGAGACTCTTCCTACTGAAAATTGGATAGTGGGTGATGTAAAGGCGGGGTTTCCCTCGCCTGCGGAGGATATTCACGAAAAACTGGATCTGATCAAGCTGCTGGTGCGCAATCCTGCCTCAACTTTCTTTTTCCGGATAGATGGTGTTTCAATGGTGGACGCCGCAATGGATGAAGGCGACATCATCATAGTTGACAAGAGCATAGAGCCTTTCAACGGCTGTATGGCAGTCTGCTATATCGACGGCGGCTATACGGTTAAAAGAGTGGAAATCCACGGTAAAGAACTGCACCTGCTGCCTGCCAACGAGAACAACATCTCCTATAAGCCTATTATCGTTACTCCCGACAACCAGTTCATGGTCTGGGGGCTGGTAACCTATGTTATCAAAAAGGTCTGACCGCTATTATGTATGCGCTGGCCGACTGCAACAACTTTTTTGTCTCGTGCGAACGGGTCTTCAGGCCCGATCTCAACGGGAAGCCGGTCATTGTGCTCTCCAACAACGACGGTTGCGCCGTAGCGCGCAGCAATGAAGCCAAGGCTCTCGGCATAAAAATGGGAGTTCCTTTCTTCAAAATACGTCATCTGATTGAGAAACACGGGATTATAGTTTTCTCAGGAAATATGGCACTCTACGGCGATATGTCGCGTAGAGTGCGTCTGACCCTGCAGGAATTTGCCCCCTCATTGGAGGTCTATTCTATAGATGAGGTATTTCTCGACCTGCACGGGATGCAGATTGAAGATTTCAGCAGTTATGCAAGGGAGATATCACGCATCTGCCTGCGCGATACCGGTATTCCGGTTTCAATCGGCATCTCCCCCACCAAGACTCTGGCAAAAATAGCCTCCAAACTCTGCAAACAATATCCGAAGTTGCGAGGAGGGTGCTATATGCATCGTCCGGAGGATATTGAGAAGGTGCTACGGAAGTTTCCGGTAGAGGATGTATGGGGCATCGGACGCAAAACCACTCCCAAACTCTATCAGAGAGGCATTCGAACCGCTTTCGATTTTGTCAAAATGGATGAGGAGAGAGTACGTGCGCTTATGGGCATTACCGGAGTACGTACGCATAGGGAATTGCGAGGCATCCCCAGTATCAAGTTTGAGGATAGCGTCGTTACTAAACAATCGATATGTGTTTCCAGCAGTTTTTCGAAAGAAATCACCGATTGCAGGGATTTATGCAGCCAAGTGGCCAATTTCGCCGCCAAAGCGGCGGAAAAGCTTCGCGGACAAGAGTCTGTTGCCTTTGAAATGGTGGTCTTTGCGATGACCAATCGCTTCCGCGAAAATGCCCCTCAAGCCTATAAAAGCCTACTCGTACCCTTTGTCGAACCTACCTGCGAGCAACGCACCATAGTCGGAGCAGCCGTTGCCGTCACAAGAGAACTCTATAATGCCCGTATGTCTTACAAAAAAGCCGGTGTGGTCATTACTCGTCTGGAGCAACGCAACCAAATCACAGGCTCACTCTTCGAAGATAGCGAAGCAGCTGAACGAGAATCTCGTATTTCTTACCTTATCGACTCAATAAATCAACAGTACGGCCACGGCTCAATCCGTATCGGTGCTCAAGGAGATGGAAGCATACATAAGTTAAGTGAACACCGTTCCCCGCACTATACAACCCTCTGGAGTGACATTCCCACAGCGAGTATCTGAGAATCCCGCGATCAACAGCAATATTCTCATTGCGAATTTGTGAGTCATTCTACAATTTGTAACGACATCCATAGTGCGAGAATGTTAGTCTACCTCACCTACCGGCCCAAACATTCAGATAATTGTCTTATTTTCGCGGTTGCAACTTAAAACTATAAAGGATAAAGATAATGAGCTCAAAACTTAAAGTTGGAATGAAGTATGTTCTGGAGCATACCGTAAGGGAAGATGAGACTGCTTTCAATTATGATTCGGGAGCAATGCACGTCTATTCTACTCCGGCAATGATCGCGCGAATGGAGTGTGCTGCACATACGATGTTGATGGAAGCGGGTCTGGATAGTGTGGGTACCATTGTAAATATTGAACACAAAAAAGCCTGTAAACCCGGTACAGTCGTTGTCGCTGAGGCTCTTTTGACGGAGATTGACGGTAAACGCATTACTTTTGATGTAAAAGTAACCGACCGGGAGGGCAATATCCTCGGTGAGGGCACTCACGGTCGGTACATTATAGATCCGGAACGTTTTATGCAGAAAATCGGGTAAAAATTACTCCTTTAACATTTCCAATATTTTCAAACGGAAAGCATATTCGTATTTTGCTTGTGCCTGTTCGCTCAAGACCTGTGTAAGGTTGCTTTTAGCTTGAAAGAGTTCGTAGGCATTCGCACGACCGGTGTCGAACTTCTCCTGTGCAAATCTAAAGGCTTCTCTACTCGCTTTTTCTGACTTTTGTGTTGCTTTCCATTTGCTTTGAGCACCTACTGCATTGTGAAATGCCTGCTCGATGCGCTTTCTAAGTTCTATCTTAACCTTATCCATTTCAATGCGACTGTTTTCCACAGCAAGTTCTGCCGTGCGGATATTATTGCGTGTTTGAAACCTGTTGAAAATTGGAATACGCAAACTAAAACCGAGGGCATTACTCATATTATTGCGAAATTGTGAACTGAAAGGATCATTTGGCCGCTCACTCATTTTATAATATCCGGTACCCATATTGGCACCGAACGATAATGTGGGATAGAGTTGCGATTTTGCCATAAGCACACCCTTCTCACTGCTTTTCAGGCGATATTCAGAGGCTCGGATTTCGGGACGAACCATCAATGCTTGCCGGTAAACATCCGTTGGAGACAACAACATTTCGTTCTTTATTATTTCCTCTACAGGTGGCACTATAACATCGAAACTTGAGAAATCATCAAGCTCCATAATTTGTGCTAAATCGAGCAACGCCAATTTCAAATTGCTTTCTGCCTGTACCCTGTTTTGCTCTTCGCGTGCACGTTGCGCCTCCAATTCGTAAATTTCACCTTCTGCCATTTTCCCGCTTTGGATAAGTTCATTACGACGAAAAATGTTTTCCTCGGTTAGGGCGAGTTGTTCATTGGCGATTTGCAAAAGTTCTTTTTGAAGTAAAACTTGCAGAAAAGCGGTAGCCACGCTCATTTCTATATCGTCTTTAAATCTCTCTACATCTGCTTCCGCTGCACTCAGGTCAGCACGCTTAGCATCTATGTTGTGTTTCATACGCAATCCGTCAAAAAGCGTAATATCTGCTCCCAATCCAAAGGATGTCTGAGCCGAGTTGGTGTTTTGATAGATATTATCAAGTCCGATAGAGCGCCCGAAAATGAAGTTTTGGCCCGCTTGTGCGTTGAGGCTGGGTAATAAATCATTTCGTGCCTGCGTATAAGCAATTTTGCGCTGCACTCTGTTAAGTTCCTGTTGCTTTATTGTACGATTATTTTGTAAGGCAATCTCTATACACTCTTTTAGGGTGTATTGCTGCGCCATTCCCGTCAAGGAAATGGTTAAGAATAGTGCTATTATTATTTGTCTCATTTTTTTACTCTCGATTACTAATTATTCATTACTCGATACTCAGAACTACTATTTCTTCTTCTCAATAATCTCATTACCACGTACTTTGTCGTCCAATTTCAATCCATCGATGATTTCGATATTGATACCATCTGACAGGCCCACAGTGACATATTTGCGGTCAAACTCTTGCGGGCTTTCAGTTTTTACTACATAAACAAATGAAGAATCGTTACTGAATTCAATGCATGTTTCGGGAATCATCAGCACATCGGCTTTTCTCTCCAAAACGATATCGGCATTTGCACTATACCCTGCACGGATGAAGACATCTGCCGGCATCTCCATTTTAGCCTTCATCTCAAATAAAATGGCTCCGCTCTCTTCGGTGGCTTTTGGCGAAACATACTCCAATATCGCCGAAATGTTCTTATCCTGAATGGCACCAATCGTTATCTCCATAGGCATTCCTGTTGAGAGTTTGCCAACTTCCGTTTCATCAATTTTTCCAACAAAGAGCATATCGTTCAGATTTGCGATGGAGGCAATGGTGGTGCCGTCATTGAAATTATTGGTTTGTATGACCGAGTTGCCCACTTTTACGGGAATGTCCAGAATTGTTCCGCTCACAGTGGCACGCACCAATGTATTGCTCGATTTTTGGGTGCTTTTTGTCATTCCGGTTTTAACCAAATTAAGGTTGTCAGTGGCCGCCTGTAGCTCTTCCTGGTCGTTTTTATATTGAAGTTGCACCCTTTCAAACTCTTCCCTCGAGATCACCAGATTTTCGTACAGTTTACGGTCACGTTCGTAATTAATCCTACTTTGCTCCGCAGCAAGTTGTGCTCGTGCAACGCGCGATTCTGCTCCGCTCAGATTGACCATATCGGGAACAACTTGAATCTTAGCTATAATATCACCTGCTACAACCTTATCACCTGCCTCTTTATATACTTCGGAAATGATACCCGACATTTGAGGCTTGATTAGAATCTCATTGCGGGGCTCTACTTTACCCGTTGCTACTGTTTTCTTCTCGATAGTGCCTTGAGTGACGGTTTCAATTTGATATGTTTTTTCTACAGGACGCGACTTCTTATAGAGAAATACGAATGTCCCGATAACCAATAGTCCTAAAAGGGCCAATCCTACGATTTTAAATACTTTTTTCATTGTATGTTGTTGTTTTTATTGTTTGTTTCTATTCTTCCGCAATTGCCTCGACAGGCTTAATCATCATGGCGCGTTGGGCGGGAATAAGCCCTGCCAACATTCCGATAACGATTAGAATAATGAGTGATCCCACCGCCATTGTGAAGCTGATTTGCGGATCTTTAAAAAATTGATCACCTTGACTTAGGACTACTCCTACTGCCGAAAGCAACCCCACCCCCAGCACAATTCCGCCAATTCCTGCCAGAACGGTCAATACAACACTTTCACTCAAAATTTGTCCTATAATATTATTCGGTGTCGCCCCCAAAGCACGACGGATACCTATCTCTTTGGTGCGTTCGCGCACGGTTACGAGCATGATGTTGCTGACGCCGACGGCTCCCGCGAGCAATGTGCCAATACCGACGATCCAGATTAGGAGGGAGATACCAATCTCCAGGTTATTAAACATTTTAAATTGCTCTTCGATGTTCATGCTAAAAACCGCCTCTTTGTCGTCAGGTGATATTTGGTGTTGTTGTTTTAAAACTTCCGTGATTTTATCCTGAATACTTCTAACAGCTACACCAGGCTTAGCGGTAGCTGCCAAAAAGTGAATTATATTTCCTTGGTTAAAGGCTTGCTGCATAGTCGTAAAGGGCAACACTACGGTTTCCGCAGTTTGTCCGCCAATGCTCACACCGGATGTGCTTCGTGCCACACCAATAACTTGAAAATAGATCCCATTTACTCGAATCTGCTTTCCTACCGGATTCTCACCATGAAAAAGCACCTCATATACCCTTTCACCGATAACGCACACCTTGCGTTTTTCAGCAATATCTATATCATTGACATATCGGCCGTAGATCATTTTGCTTTTTTCGATCAAATCATATTCGGGATAACAACCTTTTACCAGATAGGACCCTCCCTTATCACCTCGCACTACATTTTTATCACCATTACCACCTCCAAAAAGCACTGGTGACATATATTGCAAATCATCCACTCTATTTCGAATAATAGGTAAATCACTATTTGTCATATTCCAAACACGCCCTTTTCTGAAACCTTTATAGGGCTCCGTCGTACGCTCTGCCATAAAAAAGACCGAATTGGTTGCAAACCCTTCTATTTGCGAGAAAATGCCGGTTTTTAATGCATTTCCCGCGCCCACCATAAGCACAAGCATAAATATGCCCCAAAACACTCCGAATGCCGTGAGGAAACTGCGTGATTTATTGCTCTTAATGGTAATCCATATCTCTTGCCATCGGTCGATATCGAAAAGCAGCATGAACCTTCTCCAAAGGGAGGTTTTCTCAAATTGCGGCTGACTATTTATCTCTTGTTTCATATTATTCTACATCATAATTTTAAACTCCCAACTCAACACTCAGAACTCACCTGTACCTCGTACCCCGCAACCCCTAACCACCGCGCACCCCGTAATTCGCACCCCGCACCACTTCACTCCTGTCTCATTGCCTCTATCGGCTTTATCTTAACAGCTTTCCTGGCAGGCAGATAACCGGCAATCACTCCCGATATAACTAGCAAAACGGTAGCAAAAATGGCGTACCCGATATTTACGGTAGGATTTTTAAATACTGACATTTGCGGACCTCCGTCAGCGCTTTGTGCCACATTTGCAGCCTGCTCCGTAATAAAGTTCATTATCTCTGTAACTCCTATCCCCAAAAACATACCGATGTATCCGAAAATGGCGGTAATGATAATGGATTCCAAAATTATGGAAGTCAATATGGAGGCCGGCGGTGCTCCTATAGCTTTACGAATACCTATTTCACGCGTACGTTCTTTTACCGACACTAACATGATATTACTTACACCCACAATTCCGGCAATAAGCGTGAGAATTCCAACAATGGTTACAAATAGGTTGACTCCACTAAATATTTTCATCGTTTCGATGTAATCGGATTGCGAGTTGTTTACCCAAAGTGCTTGACTGTCTTCCGGATCAAACTTAAGTTGGCGCCCCATAAGATTACGCAATGATTTATTGAATCTTTCATTTTCAGCTGTTGTTTCGAGCCCTTCCACAGTAAAGGAAAGTTGATAGAATTTTTTATCGGTATTAAATACGACTTGCATGGTAGAGAATGGTATATAGGCAACCGGACCGCCCCACTGCTCTTTTTTAGAATTTACACCAATAACTTTAAACATCAGTTGTCCAACCTTTACATATTCTCCTAATGGTGATTTCTCTTTGAAAAGCACCTCTGCCATTTGTTTGTCAATAACGATTACCTTACTCCTCTGAGTATAGTCAAGATGATTGAAAAACCTACCGTTACCCGGCTCAAAAACCAGTTTCTCCATTTCGGCATAACTCGGCATGACACCATTAATCTGATACGAGCCATATTCAGTGCCATAGGAGATATTTTGTGTCCTATTGGAACGGGCGGTAACCAAACGACTCTCCTTTATTTTATCTTCTACAACCGATATTTCCTGTTCGGAAAACTTAAGATTTCGTCCCGATTTCAATCCTTGATAGGGCATTGATGTGATTCCGGTCCACATGTTAATACGGTTTACCGCACGGTGTTCGAAATTTGCCGTCACCCCATTTTTCAATCCGTTGCTTGCACCAAGCAAGACTATAAGGATGAAAATCCCCCAAGAAACCGAAAGTCCGGTCAGGGTGGTGCGCAACTTGTTTTTGCGCAGGGTGGCGAATATTTCTTGTAAATAATCCATTGCGCGTTACGAGTTACGGGGTTCGGGGTGCGAGGTACGGGATTCTGGGTGCGAGGTGTCGCTTTCGATCATACCGTCTTTCAGGCGGATTATGCGGTTGGTGGCATCGGCTACCGATTGTTCGTGAGTAACGATGATAGTGGTGATGCCTTGTTTATTTAAGTCGGTGAGAAGACCTATTACCTCTACGGTAGTTTGACTGTCTAATGCTCCTGTAGGTTCGTCGGCAAGAATAATTTTTGGATTTGAAATCATTGCGCGAGCAATAGCAACACGTTGTTTCTGCCCACCCGAAAGCTCATTAGGCATGTGATGTGCCCAATCTTTCAATCCCATTTTATCCAGATGCTCCATTGCAACGATATTACGTTGTCTTCTGCCCACATTTTTATAATAGAGCGGAAGTGCAACATTTTCTAAAGCATTCTTAAAATTTATAAGATTGAATGATTGAAATACGAATCCGATCATTTCATTGCGATATTTCGCGGCCTGTTTTTCACTCAAATCTCTGATGAGTGTACCGTTTAGCCGATATTCTCCCGCATCATAGGTATCTAAAATTCCTATTATATTAAGTAACGTGGATTTTCCCGAACCGGATGCTCCCATAATGGAGACATATTCGCCCGCTTCAATGTTGAGACTGATACCTTTAAGCACGTGCAGCGAAATGGCTTCGGTGTAGTAGGATTTGTGTAAATTTGTAAGAGAAATCATTATGTATTAGCTATTTGCTTTTGGCTTAAAACCATTTTTGTCTTTTAACTAAGAAAGATATTCTGTTGTTTGCTTTGTAAGAATCCATTTTTGATAAAAATTTCATGCCAAAAATGACCATTCTACTTTTGTTGTTCTTCCAAAACATCTTTTAAGCTCTCTACAAAATCATCTAAACTAATCTCGAGCAGGTTTATCTTCTTAGCAATGGAGAGCATTTCCAACCCCATAAATTCCTTTTTATACATCTTCTTCACGCTCTTTTTTGCATCGGGCGATGCGAAAAAACCCATGCCGCGTTTGTCGTAAATTATATCGAGCGATTTCAAATGGTCGTAGCTTCGCATAACGGTATTGGGATTTACCCCCAATTGTGCCCCCATCTCCCTTATGGAAGGTATTCGTTCATCTTCTGCGTACTCATCGTTGAGAATTTTCTCGCAAATTGAGTCCGATATTTGAAGATAAATGGGCTTATGTTCATCAAAATTCATCATAATCAATACCTGTTAGTTTTCATTAAGCGATATGAGCCAATCATGAAGAGTATCGGCAAAATTATATCCATGAGTATTCTTACTATCATAACAAATATCATAAAAGGATGGTCTCCTCTGTAAAAGTCAAATAGTCCTCGTTCGCTAAAACTTAAATTCACATTGCCATTATATCCTTCCAAATAACCTAGGGATTCCATCCATTTTACTACTGCTAAAATGACAATAGCAATCAGAAGGTTTATAACAATAAAACTTGCGATACTTTTAAGAATTTTCCTTCTTACAAAAAAGAGATTTGCGAAGAAAACGGCTTGCATGGAAAGAAATACTACCAGCACCCCGTCGGTAGTCAACCTATTATTGAAAAAATGGACGATTGCATAACCGCCCTGATACAAGGGAAATAGGGCTGACAATATCACATCGCTTCCGCCATAAAAAACAAGTACCATAAGCGGTGCCAAGATCATACAGAATATCTGCATTACTACGAATTTTTCCAACACCGATGCCGGAAGCATTACCTCAGACAACCCTTTTTTGGAATGGTTGTAAAAATAGTAATAAAAGAAAGGAGAGAAGATGAAAATCGTTACTACCAAAAAAGTCAAAAAATTACTTCTGAAAAGAAGCTCAGGTCCTTCATTGGATGTCAATCTGGCTATAAGTAAAAACAAGATGGGAAGTCCGGCTAAAACCAAAGCATTATTTAGAAAAGTTTTGGAGTTTTGTTGAAACGTTCTACGGAAAAGCTTCCCTAATCTGTTGAATTGAAATATATTGTTGTTCATTGTTGTCAGAATTTTAAAATGGTTATTCCGGATCAATTATTTGTCGTTATTATACCAAAAGTTCTTTAATTCGGCTTTTGTGGTGCATGGTAGCATTGAAGAGCGCCTCTATGTTTACCTTGCTTTCGCCTCGATCCTCATTCTCCATTACGCAAAGGTAACCGCCCGGTGTGGGTTCAGAAAAAAGAGCGTTAGCGGGAACGGAAGAGTATAGTCCGAAATAGAGTTTTTCGGAAATTTTCTCCAATGATGCGTTCATCAGTACCGCCTTGTTGTCGAGAATGATAATCGGATCGATAAGGTTTTCCAAGTCGCGTACCTGATGAGTGGAAATCAAGGTGCAGGTATTGTCCGACACATACTGCACAATAATTCTGCGGAAGAGAGTTTTAGAGGGAATGTCGAGTCCGTTACTTGGTTCATCCAGTAACAACAATTCGGCATTTGTAGCGATAGCGAATGATAGGACTGCCTTTTTCATCTGTCCGTAGGAAAGTTTGTTTAATTTTTTATCGCCTTCCACCTCAAATTCCTTTAAAATAGTCTCGAATTTTTCATTGTCGAACTTGGGATAAAAAGGTGCGTTTATTTTCGCGAAATAGCGAATAGAGTAATCATTTTGGATAAACTCCAACTCTTCAGGCAGATAAAAAATACGACTTAAAAAGGATGGAGTTCTTTTGAACGGGTCTTCGCCGAAAACCGAACAGGATCCCTTCCAGGGTTTTTGCAGTCCGGAAATAATTTTCAGTAGAGTGGTCTTTCCCACTCCGTTTTCTCCTAACAGTCCGTAAATTTTTCCTGCTTCCAGCTTCATTGAAATATCATTCAGAACTTCTTTCTTGCCGTACTTAAACGAGAGATCGTTAATTGTAATCATATCTGTTTATTTTTTTAATTCATTCGATTTTTAAATAATATTCTCACTTAACTGTTTAGTGTATTAGTGTGGTAGGACACTGCAAGGGTAATGCTTATTTTCATATCTCCAAATATTTTTTGAAAATTTAATGGTTTTGTAACATGAAAAAGATGCCTGCAACTTAGAATATAGCTGCAAACATCTTTATGTCAGACAATTAGCAATCTTCCTAAATTTTTAATTATTTAAATAAATAACTCACCCCACCGGTCAACCAGAATCCGGGTTGTGGAATATTACCGAAATCCACGTGTGTGGTATTGAGAATATTGTTGAGATTGACGAAAATATTGAGTTTCCCTATCGCATAATTTGCTTTCAAATCCAACAACACGAAGGGCTCGTAAGGTGTTATTACTTCCTTTGCTCTTTCGGTGGCTGTGGCGGGAATATATTTCAGATAATTGCCTGCGCGCTCCTGATAACGCATATTCCAAGAAAAAGTGAGGTTTTTAATTATACGGTGCTCTACGCCGAGGGTAAATTTATGCCTAAGATAGTTGGAAACATAGGCTGATATCGGGTTATCCTGGCTCTCGTTGTCACTTATTTGCGAGATATATTGATAACCAAACCGCAACTGTTCAAATGGCTGCCTCTCCCCCATCCAATGTGAAAGATTGATGCTTGCATCCACGCTTGCACCGAAAGTATTCAAAGCTGAACGGTTCTCAGCGTGATAGAGAGAGTCTTTTGTGCTAAAAATCCAATCGATCATATTGTCACCTTTAGTATAAAAAGCATTCAGGTTGGCAGCTACCACAGATCTGCTAAAACGCACTCCCAACTCTACAGATTGAGTATATTCGGGTGTAAGTCCGGCAAAACCGCGATGTTTCCCCGCCTTATAATATAAATCGGTAAAGGTGGGCATTCTCGTAGCCTTACTCCATGAAGTGTAAATAGTGACGGAAGTGGTTGGACGATAGGAAAGATTTATTGCGGGATAGAAACCGCCTGCTTTCAAGGTGTCGGCGAGAGCAGTATTGTAGTTGTAAAGTGCGCCGAGCGAAAGAGTCAGCTTGTCTATTACAAAATTATGTTCTGCAAAAAAACTTAGATCGGAGCGATTATCCCACAAAGTGTAGTTATCCCTCGGTTGGCGCATCGGTTTACCCAAATTGCTGCTCAAAACACCTTCATTGCGGAATTCTCCCCCGAAACGGGTTATTCCAAGCCTCGAGATATATTGGATATTGAGGTTAACGCCATAAACATCGGTTTGGTGATAGTTCGGGGTCTTGTACCAAGAGGGAATATTGGGCGTTCCCGGTCTGAAGAGATGAAACTCATCATAGTGTCTGCTCCAGTAGATCTGCGGGATAAATTTGATTTTTCCGTTTGTTTCTCCTTTTATAGAAAAAAACAATCCCTGAGTATCGTCATACTGATTGGGAAAAGCTGCAGCATAAAAGGTATTGGCACCATATTTTTTATCATTTACCCCTGCCTGAATGTCGATATGGGAGCCATCAACATTAAAACTGCTTTGCCAAAGGAAATTAAGAATCTTATAATCGCTGTTGGCAATATAACCGTCAGAACGCTTATATCCGGCCGAGAGAGAGTGTATCGACGACTTTGTTCTTAACGCACCGCGCACCTCACCACTGAAAAGGGCATGCATTCCCCCTTCCAACTTTGCAAACGCATTGGTTTGAGTATCCTTTTTTGTGATAATATTGATACCTCCGGAAAATGCACTCGCGCCAAAAATAAGAGACGAGGGTCCCCGGACTATCTCGATACGCTCGATATCGGATAGATTAAGAGGGATATCAAGGCTATAGTGTCCGGTTTGAGGATTCGTAAGGTTGACACCATTTAGGAGAATTGCGGTTTGGTCGAATGAGCCGCCGCGAAGCGTTATATCTGCCTGCACCCCGTGCGGCCCGCGCTGAATCACATCAACCCCTGAAAAATAAGAGAGTAAATCCTGGAGGCTTTTGACAGGAGCCTGTTCAATCTGATTAGCCAAAATGATATTCACCATTTTCGCCGAAAGTTTCAACGGCAATGCATCTTTAAAAGCAGTAATTACAATTTCATCCAACTTTTCAGGAATTGTGTCTGTTTGGAGTTCTATTTCTACCTTCTGCGTTTGTTGTTCGATATCAACTATTTCTGCTTGCGTATCGATAGCAACTTTTTCCATGGGGTTTACCGGCGCCGCATAGGAACTTAGCAAGATGCAACACGAAATTACACCCAACACAATGGCTTTGTAAAGGCAATTGACAAGTTTATACGATTTCACACGCAATCGCTCGGATCGAAACAATCTTAGACTACAAGTTTGTCTTTTCGCGTTCACTTGACTCTTTGCTTTTTAAAATGAAAAAGGCGAAAATAGCACTTTAAAACCGAAAAGCGAAAAGAAGTGGTCACGTTACCGGTAATAAGGATTTGTACAAAAAGATAGGGGTGTTTTGGTTACAGATTCAACACAAAGAGTGTTTTGCCCGATACGGAGTGTGCGTCAATAGTGCCGCCATGGTTTTTCATAATTTGGCGGGAGAGACTGAGTCCGATACCGGAACCGTTTTCCTTAGTCGTAAAGAAAGGAATGAATATTTGTTCAATAACATCGTCAGGAATGCCGGCGCCATTGTCCTGAACGGAGATTTGTGTTCGCCCGTCCTCTTTTGCCCGGGCTGAAATCTCTATATGTGGCTCAGGCACCTTTTCCACCGCCTGCATTGCATTCTTAATCAAATTGATAAAGACTTGCGACAATTGCGCTTCATCGGCCTCAACGCTCAGATCTTCGGGAGTAATTTTCACCGAGAAATTGATATTGCTGAAGTTTTCTTCGTGCGATAGCAACATCAGTAGATGGTCTATGAAGGTTTTTAGCGGAATGGTCTGAAGTATAGGTTTTGAAAGTTTGGTCAGTTTTCGATAGGATTCGACGAATCTTATCAGACCATTGCCCCTTTCGTTGATCAATTCCAGCCCTTTGATGGTATTTGGTATGGTATTTTCGTTAATGTTCGCCGGAGAGTCGTCCGAAAAGGCATAATAGCGCAATAATGTCTCACTCAGGGAGGTTATGGGGGTGATGGAGTTCATTATTTCGTGCGTCAGCACTCGAATGAGTTTCATCCAGGAGTCGAGTTCTTTTGCGTCCAACTCATGACTGATGTCGTGTACTGAGATTATGCGCAAGTTTTCCCCATGACCGGGAAATGAGGTGGCCCTCAAAGAGAGTTGGGTGATATTGTTTTTGTAGGTAAGTTTAAGGAATTGATGCGTTTCGCCGTTGATCAAACGATGAAATGTATTGAACAAATCGGCATCAATCCGTTTTAACTGTTCAATATGATAAAAGGTTGGGTAATTCAGGAGATTTTTTGCTGCGGAATTGGCTTGTAACACATTTCCACTTTCATTTATAACAACAATTCCGGTAGCGACCTGTTCCAGCATCAAACTATAGTACTGCTCCTGTTCTCTGTTTCTGAATTTTGCTTCCTGGATTAATTTGTTAATACGGTTTAGACTCTTATGCATTTCGGCGTTAGCCTTATGAAGTGTGTTTTCAGGAAAATGGAGCGTTGAATCTTCATTTTCTACTGCATTGAAAAAATAGGCGATTTTTTCAGGCGCGGCATTATATAATTTGATGATCCGGTAAACAACTACAGCTATGGCAAACAGCGATAATATGAGATACATGTCTGATGTAGAGCTCAATAATATCCACATTGAGAGTGCCGAAAAGAGAATCAGCAATAGGATATTTGCTATAAAACGGATAAATGTATTCCTAAACATCTTACAAGTTGTATTTTTTCAGTTTATTGTAGAGTGTTTGACGGGTAATGCCCAATTGAGCAGCTACCGCACTTAGGTTGCCTTCTTGAAGTTTCAGGCTCTTTTCAATCATGGCCTTTTCCATCTCCTCCAAAGTGCCGAACATCTTTTCGGACTCCTCATATTTTTTGTCAAAAAAGAAATCATCGGCATCCAGCAGATTGCTGTCACTTAAAATAACCGCTTTTTCTATAGTGTGCTGCAATTCGCGCACATTGCCCGGCCAGGTATACCTGCTCATTTTTTCCTTAGCATCTGCACTGATGATCAAATTCTCTTTTTTGTATTTATTACGATAAAGATTCAGAAAAAAATCTGCCAGGAGAGGAATATCCGAAACTCGCTCCCGCAAAGGGGGGATTTCAATTTGAATGGTATTGATACGATAGAATAAATCTTCGCGGAATTGCCCGTTTTTAACCAATTCCGGTAAATTGGCATTTGTAGCGCAAATCAGACGGATATCAATTGGGATTTTTTTATTGGAACCTACCCTTACTATCTCTCTGTTTTGTAAGGCTGCCAGCAATTTTGCCTGTAACGGCAACGAAAGATTTGCTATTTCATCCAGGAACAGAGAACTCCCTTTTGCTATTTCAAATTTTCCCGCACGGTCCTCTTTTGCATCGGTAAATGAGCCTTTCACATGTCCGAAAAGCTCACTTTCGAAGAGGGTTTCGGAAAGCGAACCCATATCCACACTGATCATCAGCTCATTACTGCGAAGTGATTGCTGGTGCAGCTCTTTGGCTATTACCTCTTTCCCAGTACCATTTTCTCCGGTAATCAGCACGTTGGCGTCGGTTTTAGCCACTTTCCTTACAATTTCCAACACTTCCTTAAATTTGGGCGATTCGCCTATGATAGAAGATTGCTTATTTACTGCTGATTTGATGTTTTGCTCTTTTTCTTTCAGGGATATGATCTCCTTTTTCGAGTTTCGAAGTTGAATTGCCGCACTGATAGTGGCAAGTAACTTACTGTTTTCCCAGGGTTTCAGTACAAAATCCACCGCTCCCTCTTTTACTGCCTTTACTGCCAATTCTACATCACCGTAAGCCGTAATCATTATTACGGAAATATTGGGATCAAATTCCAGGATGCGTTTAAGCCAATACAACCCTTCATTTCCGGTATTTATACCGGCAGAAAAGTTCATATCCAGCAGCACCACATCAAAATGGGATCTTAGCAGGGTGGGAATCCTATTGGGGGTATTTGAGGTAACCAGCTCTCTACAAAGAGGTTGTAGCAAAAGTTCAAGTGCACTCAAAACACTTTCATTATCGTCAACAACGAGAATTCGGCTATTTTTCATTTTCGTAAGAATTTACACAATAGAGTTGTTGCGAAAGTAGCACATCCTTTCTAATTGTCAAAAAATAAGACACTCTACTGTCTAATAATTTTACACTCTAAAATTGCCCTCAAAACACAAACCGCTGAATTTCAATCAATTATAACTACGGCATTGTAGTTGCTTTTTTTTGGCATGAGGTTTATTGCCCCGCATCGATTTAAAACTTTTAATACGACAAAAACAAAATAAACATTTATAAACGATTATGATACGCACAGAAAAATTGACAAAGATATTTCGCACCGAAGAAGTTGAAACAACAGCACTGCTGGATGTCGATATTCATGTAAAAGAGGGTGAATTTGTGGCGGTTACGGGCCCCTCAGGATGCGGAAAATCAACCCTATTAAATATTCTCGGCTTGCTTGACAATCCTACCGGCGGCAATTATTTCTTCAACGGCGAAAAGGTGGGACACTATAAAGAGAGGCAACGCACACATTTGCGACGAGAAAATATCGGATTCGTATTCCAAAGTTTCAACTTGATTGACGAGTTGAATGTTTTTGAAAATGTAGAACTGCCCCTTACCTACCTTAAAATTCCCTCTGCGAAACGTAAAGAGATGGTAAAAGAGGTGCTCAGACGTATGAATATCGGACATCGCGAGAAACACTTTCCTCAGCAGCTTTCAGGCGGACAGCAACAGCGCGTGGCCATCGCCAGGGCCGTGGTAGCAAACCCCAAACTTATTCTTGCAGACGAGCCTACCGGTAACCTCGACTCCAAAAACGGACGGGAAGTGATGGATCTTCTCAGCGAACTCAACCGCGAAGGCACCACCATCATCATGGTGACGCACTCTCAGCATGACGCGGGCTTTGCCCACAGGATAATTCATCTATTTGACGGTAAAGTAGTGGAAGAGAGTATGGAGTTCTGAGTTCCGAGTAAATTAATTAGTATTGAGTTAGGAGTATGTTTAAATAATTAAAAATGAATACGTTAAAAGTCATATACAAAAATCTGAAGGCATCGAAGGTCTCTACGATTTTCAATTTCATAGGGTTGATTACAGCATTTAGTGCTTTTATACTGATTATGCTGTATGTGTGGACGGAGTACAACTTCGACAGCTATCACGAGGATGCTGATAATATCTATAGACTCGAAATAAAGTCCCCGGATAAAGAGAAAACTTCCGTTTACATGTCGGGGCCGACCAAAGATGTTATTGCTGAGCAGCTACCGGAAGTTGTAGCGACAACCACATATATGCCGTGGGGAAAATGGAATGAAATTATTTTCGAGTGGGAAGTCAACGGAACAAAGCAAAGGAGCTATGAAGATTACGCTATAGCAGATAAGGATTTGACAGAGGTATTTACCTTTGACTTCATTCATTCAAATAGCAACAAACCGCTTTCAGAGCCCAATACGGCAATTGTTTCAGAGGCATTTGCAACGAAGCTATGGGGAACTCTTGATGTATTAGGCAAGACATTCACAACCAATGACGAAGTATATTCGGTGACGGCAGTTTTCCGTACTCCGCCCAAAAACTCCCTCTTCAATGAGCCCGTGATCCTCTCCTTCCCCACAACCGGATGGATTGCAGAGTCGTACAAAACATGGGGAATAGTCAATTACCCCGAATTCATAAAAGTGAAGTCCGGCACATCAGCATCGGAGTTTCAAACGCGCATCAACGAAATAGATATTTTAAAAGAAAAGTATCATTTCTACAATAAAGGCAACGAAAGATTCACAATCATAGCTCGTCCGCTGACCGATCTTCGTTTCGCCAAAGATGTGGCTGAAAATCCCTTATTTAATACAAACAACAAATCTTCCGTAAATACACTTTTCGCAGTAGGCATATTTATTCTGATCATAGCTCTTCTGAACTATGTCAATTTTGCCACCGCGACGCTACCCAAACGCATGAAAAATATTGCAGTGACGCGTATTCTGGGAAATAGCCGTCGCATGGTTGTCATAACAACCATTTTGGAAAGCGTATTTGTTTCAGCTCTATCCTTTATTATTGCGTTATTTATTGCCAGCGCTATAAACAATCAATATGGAATAAAACTCTTCGAGTATTTATTGGATTTTAAAGCAGCGATTTATGTGATACTCGGGATGTTGGGCATTGCGATTATTATAGGTATTGTCGGAGCGTTGTTCCCCGCATACAGCAGCATCAAAGTTGCACCCATGGATGCCGTTAAAAAACGCCACTCAATAGCCCGTCAGACTTCCCGCGGCTGGCTTACGGTAGTACAATTTACGGCAACTATTCTGCTTATCGCAATGTCGGTGCTGACCGTCAAGCAGGTGGAGTATATGAAAAAGACATCGTTGGGATTCGATAAAGAGGATGTAATGGTTATCTATCCTACAGTTGATTTATTGAGTAATTTAGAAACGTTTAAATCCGAATTGATGCAAAATCCGATGGTGGAAAGTGCTTCTTTGTCGAGCGGTGTCCCGGGAATCCCGTCAAATATGGAGGGTTTTGGTTTTAATGATGAAACCATCCAAACCTGGCTCTGGTATGTGGATAGCGAATATATGGATATGATGAATTTCAACTTGTTGGAAGGACGGGGTTTTCTGAAAGATAGTGAAGCTGAGATTGCCAGCATAATCATAAATGAGGCTGCCAAAAAGGAATTCGGGTTGGAACTCGGCTCAACTCTTATGAAATACGACGACGAAGGCAACCCAATGCCCTTTCATGTGGTAGGAGTAGTTGAAGATTTCAATTTCTCTTCGCTCCGCGAAAATGTTGACCCTTTCGTATTCAGATATCACCCAGGCACCTTTGTCCTAATGTCATGGGTCAATGTGAAACTTACCGGAGAGAATACAAGGGCTGCTGTCGATTACATCGCTAAGGTGTATGATAAAGTAAGTCCTGATGAGCCAATGAGACACTACTTTCTCGATGATAAACTCAATCTGCTATACGCTAAAGAAGATCGTCAGGTGGGTATGATCTCGCTTTTCAGTATGCTCTCGCTCATAATATCCGTATTGGGAATTCTGGGACTCTCCATTTTCACATCCCAATATAGAACTAAAGAAATAGGCATCCGCAAAATAAATGGCGCCACCGTTGGCGAAATATTGGCATTGCTTAACAAGAGCTTTGTAAAATGGATTGTGATCGCTTTCGTCATCGCAACTCCGTTGGCCTACCTCGCCATGAATAAATGGCTCGAAAACTTCGCCTACAAAACCGCCCTAAGCTGGTGGATCTTCGCTCTGGCCGGACTGATCGCCCTTATTGTCGCCCTTCTGACCGTCAGCTGGCAAAGCTGGCGCGCAGCGAGCCGGAATCCGGTGGAGGCATTGCGCTATGAATAAAAAACACAAAAATCATGTATAAATTAAAACTTGCTGTCAGGAGTTTATTGGGTCAGCGTACGGGGACGCTTATCAATGCTATTGGTTTGTCGTTGAGCTTGGCTGTCTGTTTGATTATTGCCCTCTATGTGCAGTATGAATACTCTTTCGAAAAGCATAATCCCGATGCAAAAAATGTATATCGCCTACTGAATGTTCATAAGGGAGAACGCGACCCTATTCATCCGATTGTCTTTTTCGACAAATTGACCGCTGCCATTCCCGAACTTGATGAGGGTCTGATGCTGCAACTTCATTCCACGGGCTATTTCACTATTGATAATAAGCAGATATTTTTGGATAGAGTGATGCACTCTACCAACGCATTTTTTCCGATGTTCAACATCCGTATGCTCGAAGGAGGCGATGCCCCATTGACCGATGCTTTTTCTGCTGTAATTTCAAAAAGCGAAGCTGAAAAATTGTTCCCCGGAACCTCTGCGATTGGTAAAACCATCCGCTACCGCAATAATCACGATTTCACAATAACCGGTGTATATGAAGATGTTCCTATTACGGCTAACTATCGTCCTAACATTGTTCTGAACATTCATGCTCAAAAAACAACCGATTATTACCAATACACATCGATGAACAACCAATCTACCTCGTTCTTTTTCCGCTTGCCGGAAAATGCCGACAAGGTAGAGATCGCTCAAAAAATAGAGGCAGAGGCTTTAAAGGCTTATGGTAAAGATTTTTCCGGAACTTATGCATTTCAACCATTGACCGACATACATTTGCGCTCTTCAGATACCACTTGGGACACCCTTGAACGTTCTGACGAAAAAGTAGTGCAACTTTTTATCATTGTTGCCGCTTTGGTATTGCTTATCGCCCTGTTTAATTTTATAAATCTTTCAGTGGCACTCCGCAACAAACGCAATTTCAACACCGGAATGCAGAAAATAATGGGAGCCGGAGCCAGGGATATTTTCGGCTACCTATTCACCGAAACCACTATTCTTGTAACTATCTGTGTACTGATAGCTCTCATTTTGACCTCGACGCTTCTCCCCTATTTCAGCAACCTGATGGGGGTCAATACGGAGTTCAGCCTTGCCAACCCTCTGCTTTGGGGGGCAATCCTATCCATAGCTGTAACCACTATTTTACTGCCTGTACTGGTACAATGGAGACATCAAATGCGAATAACTCCCTCTGCAACCATCAAAGGCAGGGGAAGAATATTGCCCAAGCGAGGTAAAATTTCCCTGGCGCAAACGCTTACCATTATGCAAATTGCTATTAGCATCTGCCTGATTATCGGCGTTATAGGCATCAATAAGCAGTTTGATTTGATGTTGAATAAAAAACTGGGGTTCGACAAAGAAAATCTGGTGACAATACTGAATCCCCCGACTAAAAAAACAACAGCTGACCGTTACGCACTTTATAAGCAGGAGTTGGAGAGGTTACCCTTTGTTTCGGGAGTGACAGGCACCATGAATACGCCCGGACATACATTGAATAATGGTACAACTATCGCTTATGAAGATGCCGGCGAAAAGCAGCAACTTAATTTGAGGATAGCTCCGACAGACGGCGATTTTTTCGATGTAATGAAGACAAAATTCATTTTGGGCGAAGCCTATTCACCAACTGACAGTTCAAAAATCGTCATAAATGAGCAGTGTTGGAAAAAGATGAATGTCGAAAATCCCATTGGAATGAAGGTAACAAGCTACTTTACCGGACTTGATTGCGAAATATGCGGTGTAATTGAGGATATTCAAAACATCTCATTACAAAACGAAAGTTTTCCTGCGTTCTATTTCCTCTACCTTGAATTGTGGTACTTTATAGTGCGTCTGCATCCCGGAGATTTACAGAAAAACATAGCAGAAATGGAAGCTGTTTGGAAACGAATCGAACCCGACCTGCCATTCAGTTACAGTTTCGTGGATAAAGATCTTCAGGCAAATTACACTCGCGAAATCCGTACGCGTAAACTTCTGACCATCATGTCGCTCCTCGCCATCTTCATCTCAATGCTCGGACTATACGGCCTGTCAATGCAAATCATTCAGCATAAAACAAAAGAAATCGGTATCCGCAAAATCAATGGAGCCACCATTTCGGAAATCCTCGCTTTACTCAACCGCCGCTTTATAATTTGGGTAATTATAGCATTCATTATCGCAGTGCCAATCACCTACTACGCCATCTCAAAATGGCTCGAAAACTTCGCCTACAAAACCTCTCTCAACTGGTGGATCTTCGCCCTGGCCGGCCTAATTGCACTTCTAGTGGCACTTTTGACTGTCAGCTGGCAAAGCTGGCGCGCCGCAAGTCGCAATCCGGTAGAGGCGCTGCGCTATGAGTAGCTTGAATAGCTATTGGCCATTAGCAGACGGAATGATACAGTAAAACTGCCGGATAATTAAAGCATATTGTCAAGTAAACTGAGCAAAATACTTGATATTTTGAAAAGAATTCCTACCTTTGTGCCATGAACTTATACAAACAAATAGATCAGCAAATAAGGAAGTTGTCCGAAGGTAGAGTTTTTGGCTACTCCGATTTGGATATTGACAGAAAAGATTATCTATCAGCTGCGAAGGCGTTGGAACGCATGAAAAACAAAGGGCTTATTAATAAAATATCCAATGGCGAGTTTTACAAACCCATTAAAACTGCTTTCGGAGAACTGAAGCCGGATTACAAGGAGCAATTACGTCCTTTTCTGTTTGAAAACGGAAAGCGTATCGCTTATGTTACCGGCACATATCTATATAATCAACTGGGATTGACGACACAATTGGCAGTTCGTATAAAAATAGCATCCAGAAGTAAACGAATAAGCATTAATAGAGGTGCTTTGAAAGCTGATGCCGTAAAAAGTTACGCCGAAGTAACAGACTCCAATTATACCTTTTTAGGCTTTTTAGATGCATTTAAAGATATTCGACAAATACCTGATACAACCGTTCAAAATACTATAAAAATCCTTTCTGCAAGAATTGCAAAAATGAATGACAAAGAGGTTGCTCAATTGATCAAATATGCTCTCTTATATCCACCGAGGGTACGTGCTTTACTAGGTGCAATCCTTGAATCTCTAGGAAAACCACAAGATATCACTACGCCACTTCTAAAAAGTATTAATCCATTAACAAAAATAAATTTAGGACTCACCAAATCAGATTTACCGACTATTGATAACTGGAATATTGTATGAAACTCCACACAGATAAGAAAATGTTTCGTGATGCAGTCGGTATCACTGCGCAGCAAATGAATTATACCAACAATTTATGTAGAAAAAGACTACTGGGTTACATTTGCATTGAAGTCAATTTTTGACAATGAAATTGGCAAAGATACCATTTTCAAGGGTGGAACTTCGTTGGCTAAATGTTATAAATTGATTGACCGATTCTCGGAAGACATTGATTTAGTCGTAATTCGACGTGAAGGAGAAACAGACAACAGGATGAAACGTAAACTCAAAGATGTTGAGAGTGCAATAAACGAAACACTTCCAGAAATTGAGATTCCGGGGCTGACTCACAAGATTGGAATGAGCCGAAAAACCGCCCGCAGCTACAGTAAGATATTTGAAGGAATTTTTAGGCAAATTCGAGATGTGATCGTAATAGAATCTACTTGGTTGGGATATTACGAGCCATACACAAAGCATAAGATTAACTCTTTTGTCGGCAATATGATGCTGAATAGCGGACAATCTGAACTTATAGAGAAATATGAAATGCAATCATTTAAAGTTTAGGTGTTGGAGCCGATAAGGACAATATGCGAGAAAATAATGAGTTTAGTTCGATTTTCTTATAGTAAACGACCTATTGACGATTTACGAAATAAAATTCGTGACACATACGATTTACACCAACTATTGCAACAAAAAGATTTTTTAGACTATCTATATTCACCTGACTTTGAGGCAATGTTGCTTAAAGTCGCAAAAGATGATGTGAAAAGTTTTAAACAGAACAACAAGTGGTTGGCCTATCACCCTAATGAGTCTTTGATATTTAAAGATTTGTCATCCGTTTGGATGCAGTTAGATGCCACATACAATGGAAACTTTAGGGATTTGGTCTATGGTGATTTTCCCAAAAGTGAAGCTATTCTACACACATTAGAGGTAATCCGCGATAGAATGAATACCATTGAATGGAATATAAAGCCCTAAAGCAAATCTAGTTTGATTATTTTAACTAGCGACAGTACGGACATCATTACACCCACTGACAAAACGGTCGCACTATACGACCAAACTGTCAGTAGAAATAGGTTGTTTGTTAATTTTCGGCAACTTGGCATTCATGATGCAAAGCATACTTTTTTTTGGCTATTTCGTTTTTTTGCGTACTTTTGCACTCCCAATGGCGAGATAGCTCAGATGGTTAGAGCGCATGATTCATAATCATGAGGTCCCGAGTTCAATTCTCGGTCTCGCTACCAAAAAAGGCCGGCTAAAAAAATTAGTCGGCCTTTTATATCTATGCTTTTTTGATCAGCACTATGCTACTTAAGCTCCAGCTTAAACACCGGATGAGTATTCTCGTAGTGGTACATATTGAGCACAGTAACATCAACGGAAGTGATGTCTGAGGTGCGTGTCAAAGTACAGGATGTGAAAGGAAGCAAAATATAATCCGTGCTTCCGATTCTAAAGCGGAATATCAAAGAAGAGTTATTGCGCAACTGCCAGTTGGCGTTTTTTCCTACAACGGAAAGCTTTTCAGTCGAAACACAAGCATCAAAAAGCCCTTCGAGCAGATCAAACATACCAATCAGATAACCATGGTAAGAGCCTATAGTGCGTCTGGCATCAAGTGCTTCGCGTACTGCCTCAAGAGTCTTATCCTTCGCAAGCACTAGTGTCATAGGCCTGTAGCGTACATCCTCCGCTCACCTGCGATCGTATTTAAAATAAACGGGAACCGGATCATGAGCATCGGAAGTAGCAAAAAGTGTCAAGTTCAGATCCTTGCACCAGGAGATTGCGCGCGGATAGAACTCGAATCCGTTAACCGCCTCAACACCATCTATCAGCCCCTCTTCCAATAATTCTTTCTGAAAGGGTGAAAACACAAGAGTGTCCATTTTCCAGCCGGGGTGGTTGAAGAAAATGAATGCTCCCTGTCTGCGTGCTTCACGCAGGGCCTCCTTGGGATCCTCAAGATTCATCAGCTCTGCATCTTTAATGAAAATCGCATTGAAATGACCTATAACACCCTGTTCGCGTGTCACCTCAGTTGCCGGAACGAGTAAGATACCCAGTTTTTCAGCCTCAGGAGCGGCAATTTTCATGGAAGTGTTGCGATCGGCATTAATATATTGGCTATGGGGCCTGTATTCTATGTGATCGGAAATGGCAAGGATGTCAAGTCCGTCACGCCAGGCCTCCTGAATCCTGTAAGTGGGCCATACGACACCGTCCGAAAAGACAGTGTGTATGTGAAAGTCACCTTTAAGCACCTTGTACCCTGCAAAATCGGGGATAACAACCTCGTTGCGTACATGGTTGGACTTGTCGGGAATAAACTGTTTGTTGGGATTGGTGTTCTCTATGCGTTGCGCGTCTGCGACAATAGAGAAGAAGGCTGCATAGGTAAAGCATAGCAGCATTACTGCAAATAAACGTTTCATCATTAGTAAAAAAAGGAATTTGGTTAAAGAAGTTGACCTACTAGGATTCGAACCTAGACTAGCAGGACCAGAATCTGCTGTGCTACCATTACACAATAGGTCAATGTTTGGGAGTGCAAATATAGAGATTATTCTCAATTGAACAATAAAATTGATGCAAAAGTGGCAATTCCCTCCTCGCGGCCAATAAATCCGATTTTTTCGGAAGTGGTCGCCTTAATCGATACGCGCTCCATATCCAACTCCAGCACGGAGGCCAACATTTTCCTCATTTCGGGAATATGAGGAGCTAATTTTGGTTTCTGGAGAATCAGGGTAATATCGACATTTCCTATACGCCAACCGCGTTCCGTAACCATTTCACAAACACGTCGAAGTAGTATGCGGCTGTCGATGCCTTTGTATTCGTCTGAAGTGTCGGGGAAATGTTTTCCTATATCGCCGAGGGCAAGAGCACCCAAAAGTGCATCACAAAGGGCATGGATCGCTACATCTCCATCCGAATGGGCGACACATCCCTTTTCCGAAGGAATGGTCACGCCGCAGAGTGTAAGGGGCAACCCCGGAGCCAGCTTGTGTATGTCAAATCCATTACCTATGCGAATATCCATAGAAACCTCCTATTTTTCCACAAAAATAAAAAATATGTTAACTTTGTCCTAAATATTCAATTGACAATTTTGTGACAATTATGGGATTTTTCAACCTCAGCTTTTTTAAGACACCCTCTCACCGGGTTTTCAACTACACTCCACGCTATTACGATGAGCGCAAGGAGCGTATTGCAGAGATTTATAAAAAGTATGGCAAGAACCCCGACGGCACTCCCATCGATCCTTCGCAAGAGGCAACAGAGAGACAAGGTGCCATATCAACCAAAAAATATGTGCCCGGGGAGAGCATCCGCGGCGCATTCCGCAAAGGCATGGAGCAACATCGCCGCCAAGCCGAAAACAAGAAGGTTAAAAAAATAATTACTCTGATAACCTTCGTAGCTCTTCTGGTGGCTGTGTACTATATAGCCATCGGTGTTGGCCAACTTTTTAAATAATATGCTGAAGCTACTACCCGCCAACATATCCAATCTTATAGCAGCAGGAGAGGTTGTCGGTCGCCCTGCTTCTGTGGTCAAGGAGCTAATGGAAAATGCTATCGATGCGGGAGCGGATACGATTCAATTGATAGTAACCGATGCGGGCAGGACCTTAATCCAGGTGATCGACAATGGCAGCGGCATGACCCCCGCAGATGCTGAGCTCTGCTTTGAGCGCCACGCAACTTCCAAGATAGATCGTGCAGAGGACCTCGAATCCATCTCTACTTATGGATTCAGGGGTGAGGCATTGGCTTCTATCGCTGCGGTAGCCCATGTAACCTTGAAGACACGTCAGGCGGGTAGTGAGGTGGGATGGCAAGTGGAAGTTAGTGAGTCACGTATCATCTCGAGCCACGAAACTTCCTCTCCTATCGGATCCGGCTTTGAGGTTCGCAATCTCTTTTACAATGTACCTGCCAGGCGCAAATTTCTCAAATCCGACAATACCGAACTGCGGCATATTATACAGGAGTTCATAAGAGTGGCAGTTATAAGGCCGGAACTCAGATTCAAAATGCTTTCCAACGGCAAGGTACTTTACGATCTGCGAGCTGCAGCCAATACCAAACAGCGCATCTATGATCTATTCGGCCGCGAGTTGATCAACTCCCTGGTGGAAATTGACACCAAGACATCGGTGGTCAACATCAGTGGTCACATCGGCAAACCCGAATGCGCCCGGAAGACTCCGGGAAACCAATATTTTTTTATTAACGGACGTTATTTCCGCTCACCCTACCTACATAAGGCGGTAATGAAGGCTTACGAGCAGCTCATTCCCGACGACATATTGCCTACATACTTCATATTTCTCGAAACTCCATTAGATAGAGTGGATGTCAATATCCACCCGACAAAGAGCGAAGTAAAGTTTGAGGATGAACAGATGATATTCGAGATAGTGATGGCTTCGGTCAGAGAATCTCTCGGCAAGAACTCCTTTGTTCCGAGTATAGATTTTGACACTGAAGGGGCGCCTGAAATTCCCAATATGCCCGGACGTGGTTCACCGGAGTACGACAGGGAGCATATCAGAGTGCCAAGGATAGACTATGACCCGTTATTCAATCCCTTTGACATAGGAAAGGGCAGGGATTTCTCCATCGTACCTTCTCGAATTCGTCCCGTTGGAGAAGAACAGGAGGAGCGAATGTTGTTTGAGGAGAGGGAGATCTCACGCACCGCAATCTTGAGAGCCGGAAGCAATTACATTCTTTCGCAGTATGGCGAAGTAATCCTGCTGGTACACATCTCAAGAGCCAGGGAGAGGATCTGGTACGAACGTTACATGAGTGTATTCTCAGAGGAAAAGCCGCTGACCCAGCAAACACTCTTTCCCAGGAACATAGAGTTACAAAGCGAAGATTATCTCACCCTTACCGAGCATCTGGAGAAGCTCTCGAAGATAGGATTTGATATCCGAGATTTCGGAGGCAATTCGGTTGCCGTTTATGGAGTACCTCATGGCTATTCGGTGGCAGAGGAAGATACTCCTGCGTTGATAGATTCACTGGTTGCTTCGCTAAAAGAGCAGACCTTTTCTGCCGATTTTACAGAATATAGTGAGGCTCTCGCCCGAAAATTAGCCATTTCGGCAGCCAAAAGTCATACCGGCCCCTTATCAGATGCTCAGGCACAAATATTGGTAGATGAGTTGTTCGACTGCAAGGAGCCCGGACTGACACCGGACGGGCGGAAATGCATGTCTGTTATTACAGTTAAAGATCTGGAGAAATATTTATGAATCAAGGATACAGCCGCCCCGGCTTTTGGGGAATGATGTCACCGGTTATCAAAAACCTGATCATCATCAATACCGTAATGCTTATAGCAACCTGGATTATCGGTGAGTCAATGTACGAAAAGCTTGCGCTTTTTCCATTTGAGTCCCCATTTTTCAAGCCCTACCAATTAATCACACACATGTTCATGCATGGTGATTTCTGGCATCTGTTTTTCAATATGTACACCCTGATGATCTTTGGTACGGTACTGGAGAGGATTTGGGGTAGCAAAAAATTTCTGCTATTCTACTTTGTGACCGGAATCGGAGCTGCATTGTGCCACAGTCTCGTGCTGCATCTGCAGTACGACGCCCTTATGACGGCAGGTAAAATTGCTTCGGCCACCGCAGTGCTAGGAACCCCAACTGTAGGTGCTTCCGGAGCCATTTACGGAGTGCTGTTGGGCTATGGAATGCTCTTCCCCGACAATCGTCTGCAATTGATATTTCCACCTGTGGCAATGAAAGCCAAGTGGTTTGTGATTATATTCGGAGCAATTGAACTCATCACCGGTCTTACAGGTATGGGCGGCAACATCGCTCATTTCGCCCATCTGGGCGGAATGCTTTTCGGCCTGATAATGATTCTCATCTGGAAGAAACAAAACCGGCTGTACCATTAGACCTCCCTAAATCCGGAAACTATGAAAAAGAAGAAACAACGCAGATTTGGCCTGGGGAGTTTTATCTCGGTCACCGTGCTGCTTATCTCAGCAGCCGTGTTGTTAATATCCTATGTTTCCATATTTATCAGTCCTTCGAGGTTTTGGCCTCCCCTTTTTTTCGGCCTCTACTATATTCCAATAGCGTTTTGGAATCTTTTTCTGATGATCATAGCCATTATCCGTAGGAGAAGACGCTTGCTGATACCTTTGGACGCCCTGCTGCCGTCACTCTTCTTTTTCGATATGTTTGTCAAAGTAGGCAATAATGCCCCCGATGAAGAAAAAGAGGGCATCCGCATAGTGACATATAATGTCGGCAGATACTCCCTAAGTAAAGATGGAAAGCCTAAAAGGGAGACTACGGCAGAGATACGCGAATATCTCAAGCGCTGCGAGGCGGACATTATTTGTCTACAAGAAGTAAGTGTAAAGTACAAAGACTCCATAACGGAACTTCCCAACTATCCCTATCTCCACTCCCATTTCTTCAATGATACCGGTTCAAGTTTCGGCAATGTTATTCTCAGCAAATTCCCCATAAGAGGAGATGGAAAAATCACCTTCAAAAACAGCACAAACCTCGCCATATGGGCAGATCTACGGATAGGAAGAGGCACCGTACGGCTATACAACTGCCACCTTGAGTCCTATAGCATCTCATTTACCTCCATCATCAAGCGACTCTTCAACAAAGATACATTTAGTGACGAATTCATTTCCCTCCACGGACACCTTAAGGAATCCAATATAAAACGCGCCGAACAAGTTGACTGCGTGGTCAGCAGTATCAACGAATGTAAAATGGAAACCATAGTCTGCGGCGATTTCAACGATACACCTATGTCATATACCTACCACCAGTTGCAGAAGCAACACAAAGACTGCTTTGTCGAAGCAGGCAATGGGTTTGGGGGCACCTATTCCAGACTTTGGCCGGCCCTGCGGCTGGATTACATACTCATTCCGGAAGAATACCGGACCATATACCACAAAATAGAGAGAGTACCATACTCTGACCACTATCCTGTACTTACGGAAATAATCTTAGACTGAAAATGAACAGAGATACTGAAAAAAGCATTGATCGCGAAGCTATAAAAGCTGCCATAAAGGTGCTTAAAGCAGGTGGAGTGATACTCTATCCCACAGATACCATCTGGGGCATCGGATGTGATGCCACCAATAGCGAAGCAGTAGCCAAAGTATTAGCCATCAAGCATCGCGCTGATAGCAAAAGCCTCATCACGCTGGTCTCTGACACCGATATGCTTGCCAGGTATGTAAAAGAAATCCCCGACATCGCACTCGATCTGATAGAGGAGAATGACCGACCGATGACCATAATCTATCCGGAAGCCGTCGTCGCTACGGACTCCTCTCCTGCAGGTAGTGCACTTGCTCAAAATGTCGTATCTGAAGATGGCAGCGTAGGAATACGCATTCCTAACAATACCTTTTGCAAAGCATTGATATCCCGTTTCGGAAGAGCGATTGTCTCCACATCGGCCAATCTATCCGGCAGCAAAGCGCCGGCTCAATACAGCGCAATATCGGAAGAGATCATTAAAAGTGTGGATTGGGTGGCAGACCCCTCTCTCGAATCGGGTTCTACCGGAGAGGCATCACAAATTATAAAAGTGGGATTAAGAGGCGAAATTGCAATAATCCGCGGTTGAAAAGCCAAATACGGAGATAAGAACGCCGCTATAAAAACGATCTAAACGCTGATACTCACTTAAAACCGATACGTCAATCAAGAATTCGCCAGATAAACAGCTGCCACAGCAGTCAGTGCCGCTGTCTCTATACGCAAACGCGAATTGCCCAGCGAAACGGGCTGCCATCCCAATGTGACTGCCTGAGCAATCTCTTCACGCGAAAAATCTCCTTCGGGACCGATCATCACAATCACATCCGACGATCCTTTTCTCAACGCTTCAGTAATGGAAATCTTCATTGCACCCAAAGATTCCACCTCATCACAATAGCATATCAGCCGTAGCGGGGTACTTTCAGATAGCTGTTTTTCAGTATGCAGGCGGGGAATAACTTTTTCAGTATCCGAGCAGGAAAAAACTTTTCCTGACTCTGCACACGACATGTGCTCCAAAAATTCCCTCACTGTCACAGGATCGTGAAGCACGGGAATAGCTCCCTTGTGGGATTGCTTTGCAGCGGCAATTATAATGCGCTCCGAACGTTCGCGTTTAAAAATACGCCTCTCCGAATAATCGCCGAAAATGGGGGAAATCTCATCTATACCCATTTCAGTGGCCTTTTCCACAAACCAATCAAACCGTTCTGTATTCTTTGGAGGTGCCACCGCAATATGGAGCCGATAGGGGTGGCTGCCATAGCCCTCCTGACGCTCCAGAACAGTAAAAACCACACAGCGGGGATTATCATCGGTGATTTCACACTTAAAAAGCGTGCCTGCTCCATCCACGATATTGATGGTGTCGCCTTTACGGTGTCTAAGCACCTTGATGCAGTGGCCGGACTCGGTTGCATCGAGCCGTGTGCCGCCCTGAGCTATGTCCGGTGAATAAAAAATTTCCATTTCGATCTCTTTCGCCTAAACAAAGATAGGGATTTTATCTATATTTGTAGATTGAATACGTGTACCAATCCAAATATCTCTCTTATGATTAAAGCCACAAACCAGCGCTATGTAGCCCTTGACGTTCTCAGGGGAATGACCGTAGCGGGAATGATTCTTGTCAACAACCCGGGCTCCTGGGGACATATTTTTCCACCTTTAAAACATGCCCCTTGGTCGGGATGTACACCGACAGACCTGGTGTTTCCCTTCTTTCTTTTCTGTGTGGGAGTTGCGATGGCCTTTTCTTTTGCAAAATATGGCGATTCGATAAACAAAGAGAGTTCGCGCAAACTCGTAGTGAGAGGTCTGTTGATATTTGCGGTGGGTCTGGCCTTAAATATGTTCCCCTTCTACCCTACCTCGCGCAATCCGGAACTTTCTTTTGGAGAAAATTATCTCATCTGGCTGCAGAATATTCGCATCTTCGGAGTGCTGCAGCGCATCGGACTATGCTATATCCTGGGGGGATTTCTTGCCTTGTGGCTTAAGCGACCTAAGCGCATTTTGCTGGGTATAGCTGCAGTTACCATTCTCCATTGGCTTATCCTGTGGATTTTCGGCGGGGAGCCGGGGTGGAGCACCCTGGAGGGAAATATTGCAAGTAAGATCGATATCGCGTTGGTTGGAGAGAGCCATGTGTACCGCGGTTTCGGCATCCCGTTCGATCCGGAAGGGCTCCTCGGAGTTCTCTCCGGCGCCGGTACGGTATTGCTGGGATACTTCATCGGGCAATTGATCCGCTCCAGTGAAAGTAAAATCAATGCTGTGGCAAAGCTCTACACCATAGCACTAATATGCCTTGGTCTGGGACGCATCTGGAACGTCTGGCTCCCCATCAACAAGCCTTTGTGGACCGGCTCATATGTGATATACACCGGAGGATGGGCCATCATGCTATTTGCATTTTTCATCTATTGCATAGATATCAAAGGAAAAGAGAGGTATTTCACTCCATTCAAGGCAATGGGTATGAACCCGCTCTTTGCCTTCGTGATGGCCGGAGTGCTGGTCAAGTTGCTCGGCAGGGTGATTACCTGGACCAATGCTGAGGGGGTTAAAATAAGTGCTCTCTCATGGCTTTACAAAAATTGCTGCGTCTCAATCTTTGGTAACAACGAATATGCTTCGCTTATGCACGCACTGATTATGGTTGCCATTTTCCTCGTGATGTGTATGATATTGTACCGCAAGAAAATTTTCATCAAGATTTGACGACGGATGGCATATATCGGACTCATATCTGACACACACGGTTGTTTTGACGACCGGCTGAGGAATTTTCTCGAGCCGGTAGATACCATATGGCACGCCGGAGACTTCGCCACTCTGGAATCCGCGCTGGAGATAGCCGCTTTCAAACCCCTTATAGGGGTACACGGCAATTGCGACGGGTACGATATACGCACCTATCACCCTTATATCCAGCTGATGGAGGTAGAAGGGCTTAAAGTGCTGATGATGCATATCGGAGGGTATCCGGGCAGGTATGACCTTCGAGCACTGCGGCTGATAGTGGAGCACCGCCCCAATCTGTTCGTCTGCGGCCACTCGCACATTCTTAGAGTTATTAACGACAAGCATTACAATATGCTCACCCTCAATCCGGGTGCCGCCGGCATACAGGGATTTCATCTGGTACGCACCGCATTGAGGTTCCACATCTCCGATGGTAAAATTCACGATATGGAGGTGGGTGAATGGGAAAGAAATTTTACTAAACAATAATAATTGCTACAATGAAAAGAACTTTGATTTTTGCTCTGGGCATTTTCTTCGCAAGTGTGCTATTCGCACAGCAGGTGCCCGTAACAGAGCCCAATTACGAACTGGCCGACCGTTTTTCGGCAAAAAAGGTCAACAATATGGTCTTTTCGACCTATATGAGACCCAACTGGTTTAAGAATTCCGACAAATTCTGGTATGAGTGGAAGACTCCGGCCGGCAGTTGTTACTACATGGTTGACCCTGTTACTAAGGTTCAGAAACCGGTTTTCGACCTCGAGAAGCTTGCAATGGAGTTGACCGAAATTGTAAAGGACCCCTTTGATGCACAAAACATCCCTTTCCGAAAGCTCAAACTCAAGGATGACAGCAAATTTACCTTTGAAATCCAGAGCACAATGATGGTGGAAAAGAAAGAAAAAAAGAAAAAAGAGGAGATAAAAGAAGAAAAGAAGGAAGAGGAGAATAATGGTGAGAAAAAAGAGGAGAAGAAAGATGTAAAGAAAGAAGAAAAAAAGGCTCCTCCCAAAAAGGAGAAAAAGGTATTCAGGTTTGAATATGATCTTGCTTCGGGTAAACTCACAGATGTGACCGAAAATGAAGAGGAGAAGGATTATCCCTACTGGGCAAACATCTCTCCAGACGGCAAGACTGCTGTCTATAGCAAAAACTACAACCTCTATTGGATGAGCATCGAAGATGTGAAAAAACTGATGGAGGATGACAAAGACACTACTGTTGTAGACCACCCTCTGACCACCGACGGCACAAAGGATTTCTATTATGGCGGTGGCAGCTATAGGGGTACTGACCAGAGCGATACCACAAAACGTTTCTCTGCCGGTGTGAGATGGTCGCCCGACTCCAAACATTTTGCCATCGGCAAATATGATATGAGTAAGATCAAAGAGCTTTGGGTTATAAACGCCGTATCCCAACCGCGTCCCACTCTCGAAAGCTATAAATATCAGATGCCCGGCGAGCCCGGTCCCAAAGAGCATCTTCTTATCTTCAATATGGAGGACAAAACCTCAAGGGAAATCCGAGTTGACGCATTTAAAGACCAGAATATCAGCATCATGACGACTCCCTTCAAAAACAGGAACGCATATGACGATTATCGCGTTTATACCTGGCTGGGTGACAACAGCAAATTCTATCTGTACCGCACCAGTCGTGACTTGAAACGGGTGGATATCTGCACCGTAAATCTTGCGGAAGATAGCTGCAGAGTGATCATAGAGGAGCGCCTCAACACTTATGTGGAGACACGTAGCCTTGAGGTAATTAACAACGGCACAGAACTCATCCAGTGGTCAGAGCGCAATGGCTGGGCCCATCTCTACCTCTATTCTTCCGACGGCACTCTCAAAAACCCCATCACTTCCGGTGCTTTCCATGTGGAAAGTGTGCTGAGCGTGGACGAGGCTGCCAGAGTTGTATATTTCCTGGCAATGGGAGTAAACAAGGCTGAAAATCCCTACAATGGGCATGTTTACCGCATCAACCTCGACGGTACGGGCATGAAGCGTCTTGACGCCGATGGTTTCAACTCCTCGATAGTTAGTTTCTCCGACAATAGCAAATACTTTGTAGCCAACTACTCCAGGGTGGATGTCGTACCGAAAGTAGCTCTCTTTAACGCAGCCGGTGTAAAACTGCTGGATGTGGCCGAGACAGACATTTCTCTACTCCTGGAAGCCGGCTACAAATTTCCCGAACCCTTCAAAGTTAAAGCTGCCGATGGTATTACCGATCTATACGGAGTGATGTACAAGCCGTTTGACTTCGATCCCAACAAAAAATACCCCATAATAGACTATGTATATCCCGGTCCCCAGACTGAGGGCAACAATCTGGTATGGAGCAAAGGTCTGACACGTTTAGACCGTCTTTCGCAACTCGGATTCATAGTCATTACGGTAGGTAATAGAGGCGGACATCCCAACAGATCCAAGTGGTATCACAACTATGGTTACGGCAATCTCCGCGACTATGGACTGGAAGATCAAAAATATGCCATCCAGCAACTTGCAGCGCGCCACGACTTTATTGATATCAGCAGAGTCGGCATTCACGGACACTCCGGCGGAGGATTTATGTCAACCGCCGCCATCCTTCAGTATCCCGATTTCTTCAAAGCAGCCGTTTCCTGTGCTGGTAACCATGACAACAGTATGTACAACAGGTGGTGGAGTGAGCAGCACCACGGTATTCTCGAAGAGATTACCGCAGCAGGCGACACCACATTCAAGTACAGCATTGACAAAAACCAGGATATTGCAAAGAATCTCAAGGGTCATCTGCTCCTCGTCCATGGCGATATAGACGACAATGTTCACCCCGGTAACACCATGCGTGTTGTGAATGCTCTTATCCGCGCCAATAAGCGTTTCGAGATGCTGATTCTCCCCGGTCAGCGCCACGGATTCGGAGATATGAACGAATATTTCTTCTGGAAAATGGCGGACTGGTACAGCGAGTGGCTCCTCGGTACTTCAAAACGACATGAGGTAGACATCCGAGAGATGAATAATGACTAACTAAAAAACTCCCTTAGGGGAGTTTTTTAGTTAAGAGTATTGAGTTCCGAGTTTTGAGTTATGAGTAAGTTATTGAGTCCTGAGTTGAGAGTAATTAACTCGGGATTCTTTACATACTCATCTTTCAATATATTCGTGATACACATCGTTTTATTGACTATCTTTATGGTTTGGAGTCTGATTTTACTTACCAATTAGAAAAAACATGAACAAATTTCTTCGTTTATTAGTTATACTGTTATTGATGTCTGCAAATCATTTATCCGCTCAAAATTCACCGTTAGGTTACGTGAATCCCATGGTTGGCACAAAAAGCATGGGACACACTTTTCCGGGGGCATGCGCTCCTTTCGGTTTGGTTCAGTTAAGCCCCGATACGGAAATGATTCCTCACAATATCGACGGTATTTATCAACCCGATGCATATAAATATTGTGCCGGTTACCAATATGATGATAAAACCATTGTGGGGTTCAGTCATACCCATTTTAACGGGACGGGGCATTCCGATTTGGGTGATATTCTGATAATGCCTATGACCGGCGAGGTAAAGTTGGATATGGGAACCGAAGAAAATCCCGAGAGCGGATATCGTTCACGATTCAGTCACGATGATGAGAAAGCGGAAGCCGGCTACTACTCTATCCTTTTGCAGGATTATGGGATTCTTGCAGAAATGACCGCAACAGAACGGGTAGGGGTACATCGCTACACCTTCCCGCAAGAGACGAAAACCGGACATATCATTCTCGATTTGGATTATGGGATTTACAATTATGACGGCAAAGTGCTAATGGCGAATCTACGCGTGGAAGATGAATATACTCTTACAGGTTACCGTATTACCCGCGGATGGTCGAGAATGAATTACACCCATTTTGCCGTGAAGTTTTCCAAACCCATCCAAAACTATGGTTGTCGTAACAAAGAAAAAGTACTCTATACCGGCTTTTGGCGGAAATTTGATATGACCGAAAACTTCCCTGAAATGTTTGGAAAACACCTGACAGCCTATTTTGATTTCGATTTTTCCGACGGCGAGCCTCTCGTGATTAAGGTTGCACTCTCTCCTGTGGATTGCCGTGGTGCAATGAAAAACCTGGAAGCTGAAACCGGCGGAAAATCCTTTGAGGATATTCGCAATGAAACTCAGCGGAAATGGGAAAAAGAACTTAGCTGCATCCAATTTGAAGCCGATGAAGAGACAAAATATGTTTTTTATACAGCACTCTATCATACCATGATAAACCCTTCCGTTTATCAAGATGTGGACGGGCGATATCGTGGCATCGACCACAATATTCATCAAGCTGAACAAGGAGAAACCAACTACACGGTTTTCTCGGTTTGGGACACATTTCGCGCACAACATCCGCTTATGAATCTTATAAAGCCCGTACGAAGCGCCCAATTCGTCAACTCCATGTTAAATCACTATAAACAAAGTGTACACAAAGCTTTGCCGGTATGGTCACATATGGGAAACGAAAACTGGTGTATGATTGGTTTTCACTCCGTCTCAGCACTTTCAGACGCAATTGCCAAGGGATTGGATATCGATAAAGAGCTAGCATTGGAAGCTTGTGTGAATAGCTCCAATGTTGACTATTTTGACGGCACGGGCGAATATAAAAAATATGGATATGTGCCTTTGGAAAGAAGCTCATCGGCTGCTTCTATTACATTGGAATACAGTTATGACGATTGGACCATTCACGAGCTGGCAAATCGTTTAAACAAAATTGAAATTAGTCAGGAGTACGCACGTCGGGCCCTGAATTACCGCAATATCTTCGACCCTTCCCTGCATTTTGCCCGTCCAAGACTTAAAGATGGAACATTTAAAGAGGATTTTGACCTGTTGGATACACATGGGCAGGGTTTTATTGAAGGAAATTCGTGGAATTACTCCTTTTTTGTGCCTCACGATGTTAACGGATTGATAAATGAAATGGGTGGCGAGAAACAATTTGTTCGCCGTCTTGATTCGCTTTTCACTATGCATCTTCCTGCCAAATATTTCGAAAAAACCGAAGATATCAACGAAGAGGGCCTGATGGGTAACTATGTACATGGAAATGAACCAAGTCATCATGTAGCCTATTTGTACAAATGGACGAACGAACCGTGGAAGTCTGAATACCGCCTTCACGAAATTATGCGGCAGATGTACAAAAACAAAATAGACGGACTGTCGGGCAACGACGATTGCGGACAAATGTCGGCCTGGTATATATTTTCGGCACTCGGTTTTTACCCCGTTTGTCCCGGTTCCGACCAATACGTAATCGGCTCGCCCAAGACAAAAGAAACGACCATTCATTTGGAAAATGGAAAAACATTCACCGTTAAAACCGAAAATTTATCCGATAAAAACGTTTATGTAAAATCCATAAAGCTTAACGGCAAAAAATATGAAAGGCATTTCATAACACATTCGGATATCCTCAAAGGTGGTGAAATGCTTTTTGAAATGAGCAATAGGCCAAACAGAAAGTCCGCCTATTACGCTAGACCCTATTCTTTTACAGAATAACAGCTTCGAAACAGAAAGATAGTATTGAATATGACACACTAAATTCAATACTATTTACTTTAAACCAGGAACTTAACTTTATTTCAATATTTTATACTGCCAGCCCTTAGCTTTTAGCTCATTACCTACTATTTCAAGCTGCGAGGTGTCTTGCAAGTTAAAGGTTATTGTGACCTGTACATATCCTACCGGAACGTTGGTAATGGAACGTTCGTGTTCAATATCGTGAATAGAAGCGCGTAATTTTTCCAAAATACTAATAATTTGGCTTAACATACCGGCTTGATCGGGAATGAGAACTGCTATTCTGGCTCTTAATCCCTGGCCTATAACATCTTTTTCGATAATTTGCTCCAAAATACTGGTATTTATATTACCACCGCTAATAACTGCAACTACATTTTTATTTTCAACATCTACTTTTTTGTTCAAAATTGCCGCTAAAGAGGCAGCACCGGAGGGTTCCGACAAGTTTTTGGCACGTTGTAGCAAATTAAAACAAACTTGCGCTATTTCATTGTCATTTACCACAACAACATCATCAACATATTTTTTAACTATTTCGAAGTTGAGATTTCCGGGAGCTTTAACTGCAATTCCGTCTGCTATCGTATTTCCTGACACAAAAGGTGTAAGCACGCCATTGTCAAGTGAAACTCGCATGCTATGTGCACCTTCAGCTTCTACACCAATAACTTTAATGTTTGGATTCATGCTCTTTAAAGCAATGGCAATTCCCGAAATAAGTCCGCCACCGCCAATAGGCACAAAAACCATATCTATGTCATCCAACTGTTCAAATATTTCCAAACCTATCGTGCCGGCTCCTGCTATAATATCGGGATGATTGTATGGATGAACAAAAACAGCTCCGGACTCTTCAAGATAATCCATGGCGGCTTCATAGGCATCGTTAAAACTGTCGCCTCTTAAAATCACATTGGCTCCGTAACCTCTGGTTGCTATAACCTTTATCGGGGGAGCAAATTCGGGCATAAAAATGGTACTCTTGACACCTAACTTCGTAGCAGCATAAGCTACACCTTGCGCATGATTTCCTGCCGAAGCACAAAGCACACCGCGTTCTTTATCTTCAGGGCCTAACCGGCTGATATGGTTGTAAGCTCCGCGTATTTTGAATGAACCTGTAGATTGTAAGTTTTCAAGTTTCAAATAGACTTGTGCTCCAACCATGTTAGAAAAGGATTTGCTACGTTCCAAATCCGTGCGTTTTACTATTTTCTCTAAATTCTTTTTCGCCTTTATTATGTCTGATAATGCAGGCATAGGCATATCACATATACTTTTACTCATTGCTATTATTTTTATTACAAATTTACATCAATTTAGTTCAATTTGAAAAGCCTTTAATAATGATAATCATCCGGTTGTAGAGACCGACATTATTTTCTCAATTTTTCCTCTATTATAGCACCTATTACGCACGCCAATGCAAAGCCGGCTGAAAAGACAATAGCCCACCAAATTTCCGCATCCGGCTTAAACACCAGATAGAGTGTAATGGCTATACTATAACAGCAAAAGAAATGGGCAAGCCTCTTCTTGACTGACTCCGGAATTTTCATTCTAAAGGTTATTTCTTGGTACGAAAAAAATGACCAAGTCGCACTAAATGTTCTATTGTAGTGATTGAACCAACTTTGTAATACGCTCCATTTCGTCAGCAATCTTCAGGCGCTGAGGACAACTGCGCTCGCACCTACCACAGAGTCTGCATTTGTCGGCCCGCGCTTCCTCGGGGATAGAATAATAGCCCTCAAGGAAAATCTTTTTCCTGCGCTCAAACTCCTCAGGACTCTGGCTGTCACGCTCGGGGATATTGCTCTCGTTCACGCACTTGTTGTAGTGCATGAAATTGGCGGGAATATCCACTCCGAATTTACAAGGCATACAGTACTTACAGGCCGTACACCTGATAGGACGTGTCTTGAGGAAAATGTTCAGAGCCTTGTCCAGAGCCACACGCTCCTCATCGTTAAGTGGTTGGAATTCGGTGGAGAGAGTATGGACATTGTCCACCACATGCTCCATTGCACTCATACCGCTCAGTATGGTAAGCACTCCGGGCAGCGAAGCTACATATCTCAATGCCCAGGATGCAATACTCTTGTCGGGGTGCACCCCTTTCAGCACCGCTTCGGCATCAGGATTGAGCTTGGCAAGCATACCGCCGCGAATGGGCTCCATTACTATACAGGGAATATCTTTTTCCTCGAGCCTTTTGTAGAGATATTTGGCATCAATCTGATCCCAATCGTGGTAGTTTAACTGAATCTGTACGAAGTCCCAATCATATTTTTCGAGCATCTTGTCAAATAACTCATTTGACCCATGAAAGGAGAATCCGAGATTGCGAATGCGACCGGCTTTCTTCTCTTCAATGAGATAGTCGAGGGTACCGATTTCTTCATATACACGTACATAGTCCGCTTCGCGGCTTATGGAGTGGAGCAAATAATAATCGAAATAATCCACCTGGCAACGTTCCAGCTGGGTTGCAAAAATTTCCTTAGCCTTATCGAGAGAAGTGACCATCCAGCCTGGCATCTTGGTCGCCAGATAAAAACTCGCGCGCGGATAGCGTTTGAGTGCCTTACCGGCAAATATCTCCGATGTGCCGCCATGATAATTGAAGGCGGTATCAAAATAATTGACTCCGTGCTTATAGGCATAGTCAATCATTTTGAGTGACAATTCTTCATCGATGGACTTGTCGGAAAGGGTCGGGAAGCGCATCATCCCGAATCCCAAAAGAGGAGCCATATTGGAAGTCCCTTTTTGTTTGCGTCTGGCCACCATTGGCTCTTTAGGCTCTACTTCGCGGGCTGAAATGGAACTGATGCCGGTTGTAGCCATAGCCACACCAATAATACCGGTACCGAAAAGTTTCAAGGCTTCGCGCCGGGAAAGCTGGTTCTTCTTTTTTTCCATATGTATAAATGTTTGAAAATGGTTTGAAACAATTGTATCCATTTACAAGTGGATTACATCATACAAAAATAGATTTTTCATCTGACAAGTGCAATAGTGTGCAAAACTTTTGATTTCAGATAGAGATTTGTGTCACTTTTTCGGAATTCTACAAATAATAGCGTTTAAACGTGTATAAACGGCTCTGGGTTGCAGAGAGCCGTATCGCAACCTATTTTTGCTATAAAAAATGTTGTGCAAGACTTATTGTGCCACCTGCATAGGAATAACGGCAGTGACGGTGACGGTGGAGGTGGATCTTTCCAATGGTATCGGCATACATCTGGTTGGGCTACCGGACAATGCAGTCAAAGAGAGTCTGCTGCGCGTAACTACGGCCCTATCCACTTACGGATACAGGATTCCCGGACGCAAATTGGTCTTCAATCTCGCGCCCGCCGATATACGTAAAGAGGGCTCATCCTACGATCTGGCCATAGCCATAGGGCTGTTGGCGGTATCGGAGCAGGCATATTTGCCCGGATGCAGCCAATATATTATGCTCGGAGAACTTTCACTGGACGGTAGCATCCGCACTGTAACCGGCGCACTTCCAATCGCCGAACACGCCAAAGAAATGGGATTCAAAGGGTGCATTTTTCCGAAGGAATCGGCTTTAGAGGCTGCCGATGTAGAGGGAATCGACATCTATGGAGTCAGTACGCTAAATGAGGTGCTGGATATACTGCGCAATGATAATTGCTTCCATTTGCTGGTAGTACGCGACCCACAAGAGCCCGACCGACCACACTATTCGGAGGATTTTAAGGATGTAAAGGGTCAAAGATTAGCTAAGCGGGGGCTTGAAATTGCTGCAGCCGGCGGTCACAATCTCCTTTTAGTGGGCACACCGGGCAGCGGAAAGACCTTTATGGCCTCCTGTTTACCCTCGATACTGCCGCAAATGAGCAGAGATGAATCCATAGAGACCAGCAAAATATACTCTATTACGGGCAACCGCACCGGCAAACGGGGATTAATGTTGGAGCGTCCTTTCAGGAGTCCTCACCATAGCGCAAGTCTTGTCTCGCTTATAGGAGGCGGACAGAACGCTTCTCCGGGCGAGGTTTCACTCGCCCACAACGGCATTTTGTACCTCGACGAAATGGCCCAATTCAGCAAAGTCATACTGGATGCACTGCGCCAACCTCTGGAGGATGGTAAAGTCACCATTTCCAGAGCACGCTACAAAGTAGAATATCCCGCATCCTTTATGCTGATTGCCTCGACTAATCCATGCTCCTGCGGTTACTACGGTGATGATTCGCACAAATGCACCTGTACGCAATCAGCCGTGATGCGCTATATGTCCCGCATTTCGGGACCTATGTTGGACCGTCTGGATATGCATATTTTTGTAAAAGCAGTGAGTGGTGACGATCTCATAGCCGAGGGCGAAGAAGAACACAGCGAAGCCATTGCTAAAAGAGTATTGGCTGCCCGACAGATTCAATACGAACGTTTCAGGGGAGAAGGTATATTTACCAATTCTCAGATGAACGTGCGACAACTCAACACCTATTGCAAGGTCAGCAAAGAGCAGAAACGCTTCCTCAGGGATGTCATTCACCGGCTCAATCTATCAGCCCGTTCCTATAGCCGTATCCTCAAATTGTCCCGTACCATTGCAGATATTGATGGCGATATTTTTATATCTTTGCAGCATATCAGCGAAGCCATACAATTTCGCAATCTGGACAGAGGCAATTTTTATGATTGAAATTATCATCAACGGTACCGGTGACCTTCAAAGAGCTGCACGCGTTTTTCTCGAAAAGGCGGGCGATAGCAGGATAATCGCATTCTATGGCTCAATGGGGGCCGGTAAGACTACATTTATCACCGCATTGTGCCGCCAATTGGGAGTGAGGGATGTGGTCAACAGTCCCACTTTCACCATTGTCAATGAATATGCCGATTCGAAAGGAAAGCGATTCTATCATTTCGACTTTTACCGCATCAATCGCCTCTCCGAAGCGATGGACATAGGCCTTTATGAATATTTTGATTCGGGTGAATACTGCTTTATAGAGTGGCCGGAGATGATAGAGGAACTGCTGCCGGAGGAAACTCTGAAGATCAACATTCTTGTGGATGACGCCGATACCAGAAGACTATTATTCTAAAATTCTAATACCATTAATTATGAGAAAATTCATATTCTCCATTGCAGCAATCATGCTTGCAGTTTCATTTTGCCAATGCTCTCCAAAAAGTCAGAATGATGAAACTGCCACGGATGTACCTCAGGAGCAAATCCTGGTAGGTGCCGAATCGCTTGACGAATATTTGCCTTTGCTTGAGGGGAAGAAGGTAGGCCTGCTCTCCAACCGGACCGGCATCCTTTCCAACGGCACTCACCTGCTCGACACCCTCCTTTCAAGTGAAATAAACGTAGTCTTCATTCTCTCGCCCGAACACGGTTTCAGAGGCGATGCCGATGCCGGCGAATTGGTAAGCAGTTCCGTTGACGAAAAGACCGGAATACCCATCCGTTCGCTCTATGACGGCAAAGGGGGCTATCCCACACAAGAAACAATGGATGAGATTGACATAATGGTCTTTGACCTTCAGGATGTAGGCTGTCGCTTCTATACCTATATCACTACCATGACAAAAACAATGGAGGTCTGCGCCAAAAATGGCAAGAAAATGATCATAATGGACCGCCCCAATCCGATTGGATTCTATGTTGACGGTCCCATTCTAGACATGAAATATAAATCTACGGTAGGCTATCTGCCCATACCTGTAGCACACGGTATGACTTTTGGCGAACTGGGCATGATGATAAACGGTGAAAAATGGCTGCCTGACGGCATTCAGTGCGATATTACCGTCATAAAATGCAAAAATTATACACACCAATCACGCTATACTCTTCCGGTTAAGCCTTCGCCCAATCTTCCCGACATGCGTTCGATATATCTCTATCCTTCGATGTGTTATTTTGAAGCTACTCCCGTCAGTCTCGGACGCGGTACTGACAAGGCATTCCAGATGTATGGCCACCCCAATATGAAGGGATACAAATATTCATTTACACCGCGCAGCGTGGATGGAGCAAAAAATCCCCCCCAGCTTGACAGAGAATGCTTCGGAGTGGACCTTCGTACTGAGCCACCTATAGAGCAGATCAATGCCGCAGGCATCAATCTCGAATATGTTATCGATGCATACCGCAACCTCAACCTCGACTCCCACTTCTTTCGTTCATTCTTTGAACTGCTCATAGGCCAAGACTACGTCAGAAAAATGATAATGTCCGGAGCTTCTGCCGAAGAAATTAAAGCAATGTGGGCCGAAGATGTCGCCTCATTTAAAGAACAAAGACGACCTTATCTACTATATGAGGAATAATGTATGTAGTGGGTAGTATGTAGTGGGTAGTATGTAGTTTGTAGTAGGGAGTGTGTAGTGTTGAGGAGTTCAGAAGGATTCGAAACTAGAAACTAATAACTTACTCCTTACTCGGAACTTAGAACTCAGAACTCATAAATAATAGAGAAGCGATCCTAAGGGGTCGCTTCTCTATTATTTATATATATAGGTTATGTCGCTACATCCTGAATCTCAAGCCCAATTCGAGATTGAACTGTATCGGCTGGTTGGTACGAATGCTGAGCGGCTGGTCGTTGTCAAAATAATAGGCCACCGAAGGTTTGAAGGCAATACCTACATGTTGTACAAACCAGTACTCCACACCCAGACCCAAATTTACCGACCACTGCACACCGTCAACTTTTTCACGTCTGTCCGTACTGCCATAGACATAACGCCTCATAATACATTTATCCACCATACCGCCCGCTGATACAAATGCGTCAAACCTTGGACGGTCAACAAAATTGTAAGAGAGATGAAGTGGAATGCCGAGGTAATGAAGCTGACTTGAGACATTGGGGTGTCTCTCCAAATCTATCATAGCGCTGTACTGCGTATGAAGATAGGTATAAACAAGGCCTGTACCTACATATAATCTAGGCACTATGGCTTGTTTGAACTGGAGACTGAACGACAGCGGTATGTCAAACTGCGGCTCATCATCAAAGGGGATAATGCTACGGGACTCAAAAGCGGTGCCTAATTCCGACGGAGCATATTTCGGCCCAAGATCAGCTATTAAGCCATCCTTTGATGCAACTTGTGATATATTGGAAGATATAGCGAGTAATGATGTGTTCTTTTTGAAGTTACGGCGTGTGGGCTTTTCTGTACCGAGAATCCCTTCAAGATCCTTTTCGTCCCATTCTTGGATTACAGGATCCGTAGCAGGCTTATCCTCTTGTACAACTACCTGCTCTTCTGCTACATCATCGTCTGATACAACCATATCGGCGACGACTTTCTCCTCAACAACCTTGTCGGCTGTGGTTAAAGGACTCTCTGTAAGTTTATCTAAAGTATGTGTTACGGGACTAGAAACGGACTTTGCCTGGTGAGCCGTTACACCTGAAGAGGTAAGACCGGCAATTTGTTCTGCCATGGGCATGACATCCTGATCAGCCGGAGTTTCCGTTTCGGGGAGAATACTCTCCGCCATGACTGAAGGAGCAGAGGGTAATGTGGAAATCTCATCTCCCCTAAATATAAACAATCCGGCTGCAAATACTGCTGCAGCTGCAACCGAAATGAACGAAACGCGACGCACCACGATCATTCTGTGACGGCGTGCCATCTTGCTGCGGATACCATCCCAAACAGACGCATCGGGCATCTCAACGCTGGAATCAAGCTTTTCCTGCAAGAGTTTGTATAGATCTTTTTCGTTCATTCAATATAATTCTTCAATTCTTTTCTGCAGCCATTCCCTGGCTCTTGAGAGTTGCGACCTGGATGATGCTGAAGATATGCCCAACATCCGGGCGATCTCGTCGTGTTGAAACCCGTCAATGGTGAGGTTGAAGACCGCACGGTAGCCCGGAGGCATACTTTCAATGAGTGCGGTAAGCTCTTTTACTCCCATCCTGGAAACGGCATCATCGTTGCTTTGCATCATAGATGCCGCAGGAACATTGTCAATCTTGTCTGCATAACGAAGTGCGTCGTTTTTACGAAGTACCATCAATGCTTCATTGACAAAAATCTTCCTCATCCAACCTTCAAAAGAACCTTCACCTTTGTAGGAACGGAGTTTCATGAAAACTGTCACAAATCCGTCCTGCAAAACATCCATCCCCGCATCACGGTCGCCCATATATCTGATACATAAAGCCAGCATCTTTGGCGCGTAGGCATCGTACAAGCGCTTCTGAGCTACGACATCTTTCTTCAAACACCTCTGGATGAGATCATTTAAATCAGTATCAGTTAAAGCCGACTGCTTTTTCATTGACTGTTTCATTATATAGATGCAAAAATAGCACAAAATGTTGCATCGGGTGCAAAATATTTTTGGAGTGATTTTTGTTTGAACATTTATACTTAATTTTGCATATTGCGTACAATATAAAGAATTGTAGAGAAAGATGAGAAAATTTTTGCTAATATTTGCGATAATCATCGCTCCGTTACTGTGCACAGCACAGTCACATACCTATCTTGATGCATTACAAGCCTATCAGGTGGGGGAAATAGCCGAGGCTCATTCCCTATTCATCAAAGAGATAAAGGCAAACCCTGATAATGATGCCGCCCACTTCTATCTGGCGATAATCTATTCGGCTAACGAGAACAGTCACACCAAAGCTGAAGATGAATTCAAGAAGGCTCTCGCCATTGACCCGAATAACTATTGGTACAAATATTCCCTGGCTCTCTTCTACGCTGAGACGGATAGAATTGAACTGACCACCCTATTACTTGAAGAACTTATTGAGGCTTTTCCCAGAAAGAGCGAGCTCTATTTTACGGCAATCAATGCATATCTCAACCAGAACGATATCACAAAAGCTCTGGCCACACTCGATAAAATAGAGGGAAAACTTGGCAAAAATGAAATGATAGGTCTGACGAGAATGGACCTTATGAGCAAGCAGGGCACTTACACTGACAAACAACTCTACGACTATCTTGAGAGTTATTACCAGGATTGCCAGAGTCCGAGAATGGCCACAATGCTCGGTGACCGTTATGCTTCGCTTTACAACGACTCTCTTTCGCTATTCTATTACAACCAGGCCATTGATATGGACCAGGACTATTCCCCTGCATATTATGGTCGCGCACATGTTTATCAGGCACTCAGGCAGTATGAACGGTATTTTGCGGATATGAGCATATTCATGAAAGATCCGGCCATTTCTCCCCTCCTCAAATCTGAATACCTTAACAAGCTGACCGAGTCGTCACAATTTGTCATGGCATTTCCGGAGGAGACGGAGCAAATGGTGCTCGATGCATATACCACACATCCGAAAGATGAGGGCATCACCACAATGGCAGGAGTGTTTTTCTACAGAATGGATAAACCCCACTATGCAATAGAGCTGATGAGACAGAATTACGAAAATCATTCCGATAATCCGGAGGCTGCCATACAATACCTGATGATGCTCTACTACCAGAAAATGTGGGACGAACTGATACCTGCCTGTGATGGAGTCATTGAACGTTTCGGCTATAATTTTGACATAGTCCAGCTTAGAGGGTTTGCCTACAGCTTGAAGGAGGATTACGACTCGGCCATTAGGGATTTCAAACTCATCGCAGCATCTGCACCGAAAGACAGTGCTATAATTGTCTTCTCCAACTCCATGTTGGGCGATCTTTATCACCAAAAGGGAGATAGCAAAAATGCCTACAAACATTACAAAAAGGTGCTCAAGACCAATCCGAATTATGCGCCAACCCTCAACAATTACGCATACTATCTCGCTCTGGAGGGCAAAAACCTCAAAAAGGCGAAAGCGATGAGCGAAATTACCATCAAACAGGAGCCGGACAACCCCACCTATCTAGACACCTACGCCTGGATTCTTCATCTGCTCGGACAGAACATCGAAGCCAAGGCAATATTCAAACATGCAATGCTCTATGGTGGTAAAGAGAATGCGGTGATTATGGACCATTATGGTGATGTACTCTTTGCACTCAAAGAGTATGATCTCGCCTTTGTTTATTGGAATCAGGCCAAAGCACTTGATGACACTCTCGGCATCGAGGAGAAAATTAAGGCCAAAAAGGCCGAAATCGGCAGATAACCATGAAAAGGCTCCTGCTAATACTCGTAATTCTACTCCATTTTTTGAGCCTATCCGCACAGGATACTTCGCGCCAGTCGGAGCAGAAAAAGCGGCTTGAGGAGGAGATCGAGTTTATAAACAAGCAGCTCAAGGAGATTCTCTCTAAGGAGAAAGCCAGCACTCTGCAACTGACTCTCATCAGCAGAAAAATATCCAACCGCAAAGCCATAATCGAAGGCATTGACAAGGAAATAGCAGAAATCAGTCGCAATATAAACGCAAAAAACCACTCAATCCGAACCCTTCAGCGTGAAATCGACACTCTTGAAAGTTATTATGCGCGCCTGGTTCGCAACACCTATAAAAATCGCGATACGAAGGTGTGGTTTATGTACCTCTTTGCCAGCGAAAGCCTCGGACAGGGCTACCGCAGGTTTTCTTACCTGAAAAATCTTGCAGATGTTGTCAATGCTCAGGGAGTTAAAATTAAAGAAAAGCAGGCACAACTCGAACGCGAGAAGAAGGAACTCGAGAATATGAAAAAGAAAGCTGAGGCTACCCGCGCCGAACGTGAGCAGGAGTACAAAGAATTACTGCGTGAAGAGACCATTAGCCGTCAAGTGGCGGACAACCTTGCCAAAAGCCGTAAACAACAAATGCGCGAACTGGAGAGGAAACGCCGGCAGGTGGAAAAACTCAATCGCGAGATAGAAAGCATTCTCAGCAAAGCCGTCAAGACTCAACAAAAAGAGAAAACTCCAATTGATTACACTCTTTCAGGAATGTTTGAGCAAAATAAGGGAAAACTTCCCTGGCCGGTGGCCAAAGGGGTTGTAATTGGAAAATATGGTGTCCATTACCACCCTGTCTACAAAAATCTCAAACTGCCGGAAAATAACGGTATAGACATATCCACTTCAAGGAATGCAGAAGTTCTCTGCGTGTTTGATGGAGTTGTCAAGCAGATTATAATGATGCCCGGTTACAACCAATGCGTCCTTATCCAGCACGGCACCTATTTTACTTTCTACTGCAAACTGAAAAAGGTGAATGTCAAAACAGGAGACAAGGTGGCTACAGGGGAGCCTATCGGTATCCTCAACGAAGAGGGCAATACCTCCGAACTCCATTTCCAGATATGGAAGGGAACTACGAAGCAGAATCCGGCAGTTTGGCTAAGACCACGCTGATAAAGGATCATTTCACTTCGAGTATATTACGAAGAAAACCACCCGTATAGGAAGCATCACAAGCAGCCACCTGCTCGGGAGTACCTTCTGCAATGATCTGACCGCCTCCTTTTCCCCCTTCCGGACCTAGATCTATCAGATAATCGACTGATTTGAGCACATCCAGATTATGCTCGATAATTACTACGGTATTACCCTGATCTACCAGACGGCGAAGTACTCTAAGGAGCACTTTTATGTCCTCGAAATGAAGTCCTGTGGTGGGTTCATCAAGAATATAGAGTGTATTGCCTGTGTCTCTGCGTGCAAGTTCTGCCGAAAGTTTGAGACGCTGGCTTTCGCCGCCGCTGAGAGTGGTACTCTGCTGTCCGAGCTTAAGGTATCCGAGCCCTACATCTTTTAGTGTGCGAAGCCTTTGTGATATGGCAGGTATCGCTTCAAAAAAATCACAAGCCTGGGAAATGGTCATATTGAGTACATCGTTGATGCTCTTCCCCTTGTATTTGACCGCAAGGGTATCCGGCTTATAACGAAGGCCGTTGCATTCTTTACAGGTGACGTAGGCAGGGGGCAGGAAATTCATCTCTATTACCTGTACTCCGGCTCCTTTGCAAACTTCACAGCGACCCCCCTTGACATTGAAAGAGAATCTGTTGGCCTTGAATCCCCTGATTTTTGCATCGGGAGTCTCCCCGAAAAGCCTTCTTATGTCAGTAAAGACATTTGTATAGGTGGCAGGATTGCTGCGTGGTGAGCGTCCTATCGGAGCCTGGTCGATCTCTATAATCTTGTCGATATTGTAGATACCGTTAATCGATTTATAAGGCAACACTTTGTATTTGGATCTGTAAAAATGGCGGCTGAGTATCGGCATCAGAGTTTCGTTGATTAGTGAAGATTTGCCGCTGCCGCTGACTCCGCTAATGCCCACAAAAAGACCCAGAGGGAGATTAAGGGTGACATTTTTGAGATTATTACCGGTGGCTCCCTCCAGAATTATATATTTTCCATTGCCTTTATGGCGAACAGATGGGATCTCTATGGTTTTCCGCCCGAGGAGATAATCAATTGTAAGACTTTGGCAACTGCCGGAGGCAATATCTCCGGGAGGCCCATTGTATAACAGCTCACCGCCTTTCTCTCCCGCACCCGGACCAAGGTCTATCAGCCAATCTGCATTTTCCATCATCTGTTGATCGTGTTCCACCACCATCACGGAGTTGCCTTCATCGCGGAGTGCCTTCAGGGAGTTGATGAGCTTGAGATTATCTCTCTGATGGAGACCGATGCTGGGCTCATCGAGGATATAGAGCACATTGACCAGTTTGGAACCTATCTGAGTAGCCAACCGGATACGCTGACTTTCGCCGCCGCTAAGTGAACGTGTGGTGCGATCGAGGGAAAGATAATCAAGTCCTACTTCCTTAAGAAAACCTATCCTGTCTTTCAGCTCCTTGAGAATGTCCTCAGCTATTATCAGTTGCCTGGGAGAGAGTCTCCGGTGAAGTCCGCAAACCCATTCATAGAGGGCATCAATTTCCATTCCGGCCACCTCGGCTATGTTTTTGTCATCTATGCGGAAGCAGAGTGACTCGCTCTTGAGCCGCGTTCCGTTACACACGGGACAGACCATTTCATCCACGAAGAGCTCTTTCTTATCCCAAACCTGATCGCTCTCATCATTATTGTGATAAATCAACGCAATAACTCCCTGAAACGAGGCCATTTCCATATTGGAGCCTTTGCCTATCCTCAGGAGCTCGTCCGAGCCGTAAAGAATGAGATTCAGCACATCTTCCGGGATAGTGCTGATGGGGTCGTGCAGCGAGAAACCATATTTTGAAGCAATTGCCTCCAGAAATCTGAAAGTAGTATTGTCCCTTAGCGCTCCAACGCTCTCAATACCCCCACCGGCGATGGATTTGGAGAAATTCGGGATTATCTTGCCGATATCCACGGTAGCTATTGTACCCAATCCCTTGCAGTGAGGGCAAGCTCCCCGCGGGGAATTGAACGAGAAGGTATGAGGAGCCGGTGTTGCAAAAGAGAGGCCGCTCTCAGGGCATATCAGATGGCGGCTCAGGTGCTCAATGGAGTCATCCTCCATTCTTAAAATTGCCAGAGATCCCTTGCCCTGATGAAGCGCAGTAAGTACCGATTCCCTAATGCGCTTGCGCTCCTCTTCACGAGGGAGGAGTTTATCCACCACCAATTCCACAAAATGCACCTTGTAGCGATCGAGCGGCTTAACATCGGAGAGCCATTTAATCTCTCCATCGATGCGCACCTGGTTGTATCCTTTGCGGATGAGTTGCTCAAAGAGCTCCTTGTAGTGACCTTTGCGTCCCTTTACAAGGGGAGCCAATAGCAGGATTCTCTCTTCCTTGTGGTTTTCTATGATCAGATCGGTAATCTGCTCATCCGTATAGCGGATCATCTTTTTTCCGCTCTCCGGCGAAAATGCATCCGCTGCGCGGGCATAAAGGAGGCGGAAGAAATCATATATTTCGGTTATGGTACCGACTGTCGAACGCGGATTGCGGCCGGTGGTCTTCTGCTCTATGGCAATTATGGGACTAAGCCCTTTGATATCCTCCACATCCGGTCTCTCGAGAATGCCGATAAATTGCCTGGCATAGGCGGAAAGGGTCTCCATATAGCGGCGCTGCCCCTCCGCATAGATGGTATCAAATGCGAGGGAGGATTTACCACTGCCGGAGAGTCCTGTCACCACGACGAGACGATCGCGAGGAATTGACAGATCAATGTTCTTGAGATTGTGGACCCTCGCACCGGTAATTTCGATATGGTCGGTGCCTCCGCCCATAATGTCAGCCGAGGAAAGGATTTGTGGAATATTCGTATCCTATGGTAGTCTCGGGGCCATGGCCGGGCATCACCCTTGTTGCGCTGTCCAGTGAGAGGAGCTTCTGCGTAATGCTCTCTATCAACTGGTCAAAATTGCCTCCGGGAAGGTCTGTGCGCCCTATACTTCCCGCAAAAAGGGTATCACCGCAGAAGAGTAGTTTCTGTTTTCTATAATGAAAGCAGACAGAACCTTGGGTATGACCCGGCGTATGGATCACTTTGAGTTTGGTTGTACCGAATTCTATAGTGGAATTATCGGATATATTGAGTACCTCACAAGTTATGGGTTCCATATAAAATCCGAAATAGCTGCAAGACTCGTGGGCCGAAAGGGCAAAATTGCGATCATTGGGATGAATATAAGCTTTGAGATCCCATTTGTCGGCAACGCCCTGTACCCCCATTACATGATCAAAATGGCCATGAGTGAGAAGAATTTTGACGGGAATGAGCGAGTTTTCCCCTATAAACTTCACCAAACGTCCCAATTCATTGTCATCCTTGCATCCCGGATCCACAATCACACACTCGCGGGTGTCATCCCAAATCAGATAGCATCCCACCCTCAATTCATTAAAATAGAAACATTTATAATTGACCATAATAAGAGATTTGTACGAATAATTGCAAAAATACGAAAAAGAGTTTGTATTTTTGTCAATAACGCAATTTTATCAGGAGCTATGCACATCGCTATCGCAGGAAATATCGGAAGTGGTAAAACCACACTCACCAAGATGCTTGCCGAACACTACGGCTGGACTCCCAGATACGAGTCCGTAGACTACAATCCCTACCTTGTGGATTTCTATAACGATATGGAACGCTGGTCGTTCAACATACAGATTTATTTTCTCAACAAAAGATTTCTCGATGTTGTGGAGATCAGCAAGTCTGACGATGTGATCGTTCAGGACCGCAGCATATACGAAGATGCCCGTATATTTGCTCCTAATCTTCATGCGATGGGACTGATGGCCACCCGCGACTATGAAAACTACGCCTCTCTGTTTTCGCTAATGGTGTCGCTTGTAAAAGCTCCCGATCTGTTGATTTATCTCCGTTCAAGCATTCCCAATCTTGTAAACAATATCCAGAAACGCGGGCGCGAATACGAAAGCAGTATTCGTCTTGACTATCTCAAAGGCCTCAACGAACGTTATGAGAAGTGGATTGAGGAATACAAAGACGGAAATCTCCTGATAATTGACGTAGATAACCTCAATTTTCAGGAGAATCCTCTTCATTTCCGCACCATTACCGATAAGATTGATGCGCAGTTACACGGTTTATTCTAAATCGTAAGTTCTTCGCCCTCACTTCTGGCAACGATTACGGCACCACAAGTGTCGCCGTAGGTGTTTATCATTGTGCGGGGCATATCGCAGAGTTGCTCTACAGCCAATACAAGTCCGATGCCCTCAAGAGGCAGACCTACCACATTGAGCACGATGGTGAGCATCACCATTCCAGCCATAGGGATACCGGCAGCACCGATAGCAGCCATCAGAGAGGTAAAGACCAGTATGACCTGCTGCATTATGGTCAATTCAATACCGTAAGCCTGTGCAATGAATATCGCTGCAACGCACTCGTAAAGAGCAGTTCCATTCATGTTAATGGTAGCACCCAGAGGAAGGGCGAAACTGGCAATCTTGCTCGAAACACCACACTCCTGCGTTTGTCGAATATTGAAAGGCAGGGCCGCACCTGAAGAACAGGTAGAAAATGCCGTCAAAAGAGCTGTTGAGACTTTGGAAATATGTTTCCAGGGATTTGCCTTGCCTAGTATCCTTACAAGTGCGGGCAGTACGATTCCACCATGAAGAAGCAGACCTCCCCAAACTATGAGAACGAATATCCCAAGACTGCCCGCAATGTCGAGCAGGGCTTTTGTGTCCCCCGCCTGTTTGCCCACCACATTGGCTACTATAGCAAACACTCCGTAGGGAGCAAGCTTGATGATAAAGAGCGTTATCTTCATTATTACATCGTAGATGGCTTGCAGAATATCCTTTAGCGTAGTCTGCTGTTTCTGGTCAACCATAGTGATAAAAAAACCAAAAACTATGGCAAAAAAGATGATGGCAAGCAGATTTCCCGTGCTCAATGCCTCAAATATATTTGCCGGCACTATGTGCACAATCTGATCTATGAACGATACCTGAGTGCCGGCCAGTTCAGTAACATTTTCGGTCAGTTTGAGGTCTGCCCCAACTCCGGGTTTGACTATATTAACCAGTGTCAGTCCTATAGTAGCGGCAATTAGCGTAGTGACTATATAAAAGGCAAAAGTTTTGCCTGCAATACGTCCAAGAGCCTTGGAATCGCCCATTCCGGCCACGCCAAGTGCAATGGATGAGAAAATAAGAGGGATTACAATCATCCTCAGTCCTCTGAGGAACATATCCCCTGCCCATTTTATGTAGGGGGACCATGCTTCGTAAGGGATGAATTTTGTCATTACGATGCCGAAAACGACACCGAGGCCGATACCTATAAGGATCTGCCAGTGAATGGCAAGTTTCTTACGGGTTTTCTTTTCAGTAGAAGTGATTTTTGTCATAGTTGTGTGTGATGATTATCTTTCCGAGCGACCGCTGAGGATCACTTTATGTGCTATGTGTGAATTAAATTGCGATTTGGAGAAAAGCTCC
>JAKQLB010000230.1 GCA_029567375.1 Bacteroidota bacterium
GAACGGCCTAGGGCAAAACTGATAACTGGGGCTAAGTCGTAACAAGGTAGCCGTACCGGAAGGTGTGGCTGGAACACCTCCTTTTTGGAGTTTGACTTGATACAACAAAGGCGTTTCGCTTTTTGTCTTCCTTTTATTATATCGACCGTGATTTGTGTGAGCCAAGGCTGACGGAAATCGTGCGGCGGTCGTATTAGGAGAGAATATCTCCATACGTTCATTGAAATTTTGAGATAGATAACGAGGTAAAAAAACTGTAAAAAGATTAGATAGTCTGTAAATTAAGTAAAGGAGTTTTTTCCGATTTTTAATTACGGGACTACAATTTCAAAACGGCGGTGTATGACACCGCCCGTGATAGACTATGAGAATATTCTCTTTGTTCTATTGCGATGATTCAAGACGAAGAAACAAAGGGCGAACGGCGGATGCCTTGGCTTCTATAGGCGATGAAAGACGCGGTAAGCTGCGAAAATGGTCGGGGATTGGCAAACACGAGTTGATCCGGCCGTCTCTGAATGGGGCAACCCGGCAGGTTGAAGACCTGTCACGTATATAATACGGGCAAACTCAGGGAACTGAAACATCTAAGTACCTGAAGGAAAAGAAAGAAACATCGATTTCCCTAGTAGTGGCGAGCGAACAGGAAACAGCCCAAACCGTCATCTGTTACGGCAATGACGGGGTCATAGGACCTCACTACCTGCTTATCGAACGAACCGGAAGTATCTGGAAAGTTACATCGTAGAGGGTGATAATCCCGTACGGGCAAGTTTGATAATCGGCAGAGGACTCCTGAGTAGGGCGGGACACGAAGAATCCTGTCTGAATTCGCGGGGCCCATCCCGCAAGGCTAAATACTCATAGAAGACCGATAGAGAACCAGTACTGTGAAGGAAAGGTGAAAAGAACCCCTGACAGGGGAGTGCAACAGACCCTGAAACCGTTCGTCTACAAGCTGTCGGAGTCCCGATTCTCGGGATGACGGCGTGCCTTTTGGATAATGAGCCTACGAGTTGTTTCACATTAGCGAGGTTAAGTGCTTCAGGCACGTAAGCCGGAGCGAGAGCGAGTCTTAATAGGGCGTATAGTTATTGTGAACAGACGCGAAACCTAGTGATCTACCCTTGGCCAGGTTGAAGTTACCGTAACAGGTGATGGAGGACCGAACCGGTAAAAGTTGAAAATTTTTCGGATGAGCTGAGGGTAGGGGTGAAAGGCTAATCAAACTGGGAGATAGCTCGTACTCCCCGAAATGTCTTTAGGGACAGCCTCATGATAGTTTACCGGAGGTAGAGCTACTGATAGGATGCGAGGGTTTCACCGCCTATCAATTCCTGACAAACTCCGAATGCCGGTAAATGTTTCATGGGAGTGAGTCGCCGGGTGCTAATGTCCGGTGGCAAAAGGGAAACAGCCCAGACCAACAGTTAAGGCCCCCAATAGTGGTTTAAGTTGATCAAACGCGGTGACATTGCAGAGACAGCTAGGATGTTAGCTTGGAAGCAGCTATTCATTTAAAGAGTGCGTAACAGCTCACTAGTCGAGCGATGTTGCATGGATAATAATCGGGCATCAAGACCACAGCCGAAACTATGGACTCCTTTAGGAGTGGTAGGGGAGCATTCCAATCAGCGCAGAAGGCGTACCGTGAGGTATTCTGGAGCGGTTGGAAGAGAAGATGTAGGCATAAGTAACGATAATGCGGGTGAGAAACCCGCACACCGAAAACCCAAGGTTTCCTGGACAACGCTAATCGGTCCAGGGTTAGTCGGGCCCTAAGTCGTAACCGAAGGGTGAAGACGATGGCTAAATGTTTAATATTCCATTACCTGTTATATGAGAGAAGGAGTGACGGAGTAGTGACACGCGCGCCAACTGACGGAATAGTTGGTTGAAGGACGTAGATATACTTTCCTGTTAATAGCTGGTGAGTGTTGAAATCCGACAGTACGCCGAGTCTTCGGACGAGGTGATAGTCGCGGTAATCAGACTTCCAAGAAAACCTCCGTATCGTTAATCATATGACAGCCCGTACCGTAAACCGACACAGGTGGGTGAGGAGAGAATCCTCAGGTGCTCGAGTGAATCATGGCTAAGGAACTAGGCAACTTGACCCCGTAACTTCGGGATAAGGGGCCCCTCCGTGATGGAGGGCGCAGAGAAATGGCTCAGGCGACTGTTTAGCAAAAACACATGGCTTTGCAAATTCGCAAGAATATGTATAAGGCCTGACACCTGCCCGGTGCTGGAAGGTTAAGAGGGGGTGTTAGCTGACGCAAGGAAGCGAAGCACTGAATCGAAGCCCCAGTAAACGGCGGCCGTAACTATAACGGTCCTAAGGTAGCGAAATTCCTTGTCGGGTAAGTTCCGACCTGCACGAATGGTGTAACGATCTGAGCGCTGTCTCGGCCATGAGCTCGGTGAAATTGTAGTAACGGTGAAGATGCCGTTTACCCGCAGCGGGACGGAAAGACCCCGTGAACCTTTACTGCAGCTTAGCGTTGGTTCTGGATAATTGATGTGTAGGATAGGTGGGAGGCGATGAAGCATGTACGCCAGTATGTGTGGAGCCATTGTTGAAATACCACCCTTTGGTTATTTGGGATCTAACTTGTTGAAAGGACACCGCTTGGTGGGTAGTTTGACTGGGGTGGTCGCCTCCAAAAGCGTAACGGAGGCTTCCCAAGGTACACTCCGCACGAATGGCAACCGTGCACAGAGTATATTGGTATAAGTGTGCTTGACTGTGAGACCGACAAGTCGACCAGGTAGGAAACTAGGGCAAAGTGATCCGGTGGTTCTGTATGGATGGGCCATCGCTCAAAGGATAAAAGGTACTCCGGGGATAACAGGCTGATCGCTCCCAAGAGCTCAAATCGACGGAGCGGTTTGGCACCTCGATGTCGGCTCGTCACATCCTGGGGCTGGAGTAGGTCCCAAGGGTTCGGCTGTTCGCCGATTAAAGTGGCACGCGAGCTGGGTTCAGAACGTCGTGAGACAGTTCGGTCCCTATCTGTTGTGGGCGTAGGAAATTTGCGGAGGTCTGTCCTTAGTACGAGAGGACCGGGATGGACGAACCTCTGGTTTACCGGTTGTGGCGCCAGCTGCACCGCCGGGTATCCAAGTTCGGTTAGGATAAGCGCTGAAAGCATCTAAGCGCGAAGCCATCTCCAAGACAAGATTTCCATAGAGGGACGTAGGAGACTACTACGTTGATAGGCCGTAGATGTAAAGGCAGTAATGTCAAAGTCGAACGGTACTAATATCCCGAATACTTCGCTTGGACAGGAATCGATAGACTGGAAAGTCAGTTGATCGATTTCAGCAAGATAGACAGCTATTTATTTCGTTATCTTTCTCAAAAGATATATTGGCTCCGGTAGAGTTCCACGGAACGAAACCCGATACAAAGAGTCAAGAAGTTATAAAGGTGGTTACAGCGGTGAGGATCCACCTCTTCCCATCCCGAACAGAGAAGTTAAGCTCACCAACGCCGATGGTACTGCTACACCAAGTGGGAGAGTAGGTAGCCGCCAACTTTTAGAAAGCCCCGAGCAGCAATTGCTGCCCGGGGCTTTTGTATTTGATGCGGATAATTGTTTTTATTTACAAATAAAAAAGAGAGCGACAAAGGTCACTCTCTCTTAGTGTCGGGAAGATCCGACTCGAACGGACGGCCCCCACGTCCCTAACGTGGTGCGCTAACCAACTGCGCCACTTCCCGATCCCTCATTGGGGTTGCAAAAATAACTCTCTTTACTCAAATAACCAAAAGAAACTGCCTTTTTTATAATTATATTTGCCGTATGAAAACAAATTTTGACGAAATAATCGACAGACGTGGAACTCAAGCGATCAAGACAGATTTCCTTGACAAACTGTACGGCAGAGAGGATCTGATACCGTTGTGGGTGGCGGATATGGACTTTAAAACTCCTGACTGCATTGTGGAAGCTCTACGAGAGCGCTTAAATCATCAAATTTATGGCTATTCGACACCTCCTGAGAGTTATTGGCAATCAATAATCAACTGGGAGAAGCAACTGCACGGATGGGAGATTTCCCGTGAGGAGTTGTCTTTTATTCCCGGCATTGTAAAAGGCATTGCCTTTGTGTTGCAGTGCTTTACTTCTCCCGGGGATGGAGTGGTCATACAGCCTCCTGTATATATGCCTTTTATTCATGTTCCGAATGATACGGGAAGGAGACTTCTGATGAATCCGCTCATACGCACCGAGGAGGGTTACGATATGGATCTGGAGGGGCTTGAAGAGATCTGTAAGACTTCCTCTCCTAAGCTGTTGATCCTTTGCAATCCTCACAATCCCGCAGGCATTGTGTGGTCCATGGAGACTCTGGCTGAGATGGCACGTGTGTGTTCTAAATATGGAATTTTGGTAATTTCCGATGAGATACATGCAGATATGGTGCTATTTGATAATCGTCATACACCATTTCCAATGGCGTCGAAGGAAGCGCGCAACATCTCAATCACTTTTGCCGCTCCCACCAAGACCTTCAATATTGCGGGTTTGGTGAGTTCCTTCTGTGTGGTGCATAATCCGGAGATTCGTGAACGTTTCTATGGCTGGCTAAGTGCCAATCACCTTGCTTCGCCCACCTTTATTGCGATTGTGGCTACAGAAGCGGCCTTTACAAAGGGTGGAGAGTGGCGTAGGCAGATGCTCGACTATGTAGAGGGCAATGTGCGCTTTGTGGAGGAGTTTCTTGCAAAGAATATCCCCGCTATACGTTCTGTACGGCCGCAGGCCTCTTTTCTTATCTGGCTGGATTGCCGCGGACTCGGACTTGACCAGACGGAACTCAAGGATTTATTTACAAACAAAGCCCGCCTTGCGTTGAACGACGGTGTTGCGTTCGGCAAGGAGGGCTCAGGTTATATGCGTCTTAACGTGGGCTGTCCGCGTGCATTGTTGTCACGCGCAATGGAGCAGCTCGCTAGCGCTGTGCGGGAGTTTATTTGCTAAGTACTTCTTCTACAGTCTTAACAAGTTCTTCGCCGCGAAGGTTACGTTTAACAATAGTACCGTCCGGGCCGAAGAGGATAATTTGAGGAATTCCTGAGATGCCATAAAGATCTGTAGGGGTCTTGTCATCGCCCATAAATATCTGATCCCATTTCATTCCAAGCTCTTCCATTGCAGTTACGCTTGCGGAGTTATCTCCGTTGCGCTCCCAAACTGCTACTCCAAGAACCACAAGTCCTTTCGGAGTATATGTGTCATAAACACCCAGGAGAGTGTTTTCGATTTCCCTTCTGCAGGGACCACACCAAGATGCCCAGAAATCCACGAGAACATATTTACCTTGGCCAACATAGTCGGAAAGTTTAATAGCCTCTCCAGCGGGAGTTTTGCCTTCAAAGTCCGCAAACATTTTACCTTCTGCGGTATTCTCTCTGGCCTCGCCTGCTGCGATCTGGCCGGCTACGAAGGGATGGTTTTTGGTAAACTCTCCCATCTTTTCCACATATGCCTTTAGCTCTTCAAATGAAAGGTCGTAGATGAAGTTGTTCAGAGCATAAAACCCGAGATATCCGTTGGGATTAGCATCAATGGTTTTGTCGCTCAATTCACGCACCTTTGTCTGGTAATTCTCCCGAACCTCCTGCATTTTTGCAGCAGCTTCCTCCTGGGGAAGTGCTCGTGCTTCTTCATACTGGCTCATCGCCTCTTCCTGTATTTGTTTCAGGGTATCTCTGAATTCAAAAAGGGCTTTGTTGTGTTTTCCACCCTCAACAGTGGCCGGCTCGTTGAGATTGATAGTGATTGTCCCGGGCTCAGGTATAAACATCGTATTGTTGTTGTTCCTGATTCTGGGTTCAGTTAAAAGAGAAACGCTATAACATCCGTTGACATCTGCATCGCAGGAATATTCAAACGCACCTTCAACAATCTGCACGGTGTCAGCCTGTTCTGTGATTACATTTGTAAATACGATGGCGGCTCCCGGGGTGGAAGCGAGTTCATCGGTAATTGTGCCTGCTACGGTGCAAACTTGTTTGCAACCGCCTAAGAGTACGATACCGGCTATTGCCAGCACATAAAAGATTTTTTTGTTCATAATTGATATTGTTTTTTGTTTGTTCTATCTAACTTTAAAGCTCAACAAACCACAAAGTTAAGGAAAAATAATGTATTTTTGTAGAGTTTATTAAACTATTTTTTATGGACATAATAAAAGTTAGGGTCGCGCGACCCGGAGATCGCAAACGTTTGACAGATTTTCAGGTGCAGATGGCTCTTGAGACCGAAGGCCAAGAGCTGGATCGTCGTATAGTGTCTCAAGGTGTTAAGTCAGTTTTGGATGATCCTCAAAAGGCATCCTATTTTGTGGCAGAACTTGAGGGGGTGGAGGGCATAGTCGGATGTCTCATGATTACTGATGAGTGGAGCGACTGGCGCAACGGCTGGGTTTGGTGGATTCAATCCCTCTATGTTCAGCCTGAGTATCGTAAGAGAGGGGTCTTTACCGCCCTGCTTGAGCATGTTTGGATGATAGTTGATTCTACTTCAGATGTCAAGGGGATACGTCTCTATGTTGATAAAAATAATACCCGTGCCCGGGCACTCTATGAAGCGATAGGAATGTCCGGTGAACACTATATCACCTATGAATTGATGAAAGAGTGAATTTAATTGCTTACACAATATTAATATTAAAATGAAAAAACTATTTGCATTGTGCATTATATGCACATTAATCTTCACTGCCGGTTGTATGCAGGTGAAGGTGAACTCTTCAATGCCATATACTGTAGAAAATGGTAGAATCGTGCTTAAGACGCCCGAGCGTCCCGCGGGACAACAAAGTGCTCTGGCAATGACCTGTGACCCGATGGACACCGTCAGGGTGGGCTTCGTGGGACTAGGTATGAGGGGCTATGGAGCCGTTATCCGCTACACATATATTGACGGAGTGCAAATCACTGCACTCTGTGATTTGCTTCCCGAAAGAACGGAGGCCTCAAAAAATGCACTTCTGGAGAGAGGCTGGCCCGAACCGGCACTCTATTCAGGAGAGGAGGGGTGGCGTGAACTCTGTGCAAATCCGGATGTCGATCTGGTCTATATCTGTACTCCCTGGCAAAATCACGCAGAGATATCGGTTTATGCTATGAAATGTGGAAAACATGTCGCTGTAGAGGTGCCGGGAGCGATGAGCATAGCAGAGTGTTGGGATATCATCAATACCAGTGAGAGCACCCGTAAGCATTGTATGATGCTGGAGAATTGCTGCTACGACTTCTTTGAGATGACAGCACTCAATATGGCTCAGCAGGGGCTATTCGGCGAAATTTTGCATGTCGAAGGAGCCTATATCCACAATCTTGACCCTTATTGGAAGCTCTATCAGGGCAACTGGAGACTAGATTTCAATCAAAAGCACCGAGGTGACAATTATCCCACGCATGGTCTCGGCCCTGCATGTCAAGTGCTGAATATTCACAGGGGCGACAGGATGGAGTACCTGGTCTCAATGGACACCAAATCGGTACACGGCCAAGAGGTCTCTAAGGAGATTATGGGGACCGAAGAGTTTGCAAGCGGCGACCATACCGTTACTTTGATCCGTACAGTTGGCGGCAAGCAGATAGAAATTCAGCACAATGTCTTTACTCGTCGCCCTTATAACCGAATGTACCAGATTACCGGTACTGAGGGCTTTGCCAATAAATATCCCGTACGGGGTTTTGCACTTATGAGTCACAATCTTCCGGAAGGTCGTGAGGAATATGCCGGCCTGGATGGAGAGCGTTTTGTCAGCCCTGAGCTGTTGGAAACTCTTCTGGAAGAGTACAAGCATCCTATAACTGCTGAGATCGAGGAGAAAGCGCGAATGGTCGGCGGCCATGGCGGGATGGACTTCATAATGGACTATCGTTTGATCTATTGTCTGCGCAACGGATTGCCTCTTGATCAGGATGTATATGACCTCGCAGAGTGGTCTTGTCTGATTGAGCTCAGCCGTATTTCGATAGAGTCCGGCTCGATGCCGGTAGCTGTTCCCGACTTTACCCGCGGGGAATGGGACCGCATAAATGGATATCGTCACGCTTTCGTCGAGCAATAATCTTATCCGCTTCTGCATTCCTCCTTATTTTCCTACCTTTGGAAAATATTTGACGGAATCATTTAAATGGACCGTTCAATTATGACAAACATCAATAAACAGAATTTTACATTGTCGGTTGCATGCGGATGAAAGTAGACTCTTCAATGCCATATTCAGTAGAGGACGGCAGGATTGTACTTGAGACACCCGACCGTCCTGCAGGTCAGCAGAGTGCCCTGGCAATGGCCTGCGAGCCGTTCGATACAGTCAGGGTGGGTTTCATTGGACTAGGAATGAGGGGTTCTAAGGCCGTGATTCGCTATACATATCTTGATGGAGTTTGCATTTCAGCACTTTGTGACTTGCTACCTGAACGGTTGGAGGTCTCCAAAAATGCACTCCTGGAGAGAGGGTTGCCGGAGCCGGTGCTTTATTCCGGAGATAATGGATGGCGAGAACTCTGCGAATATCCGGATATCGATCTGATTTATATATGTACTCCTTGGAAGAGCCATGCGCAGATAGCTGTTTATGCCATGCAATGCGGTAAACATGTTGCTGTAGAGGTGCCCGGAGCGATGACTATAGCTGAGTGCTGGGAGATCATCAACACCGGCGAGAGCACCCGCAAACATTGTATGATGCTGGAAAATTGTTGCTATGATCTCTTTGAGATGACGGCACTCAATATGGCTCAGCAGGGACTATTTGGTGAGATTCTGCATGTCGAAGGGGGATATATCCACAATATTGACCCCTATTGGAAGCTTTATCCGAACAATTGGAGGCTCGACTATAACCAAAAGCACCGAGGGGACAATTATCCCACACACGGCCTCGGCCCTGCATGTCAAGTGCTTAATATTCACAGAGGCGATAAGATGGATTATCTGGTATCTATGGATACAAAGTCCGTGCATGGCAAAGAGGTGGCAAAGGAGATTATGGAGGCTGAAGAGTTTGCAAGCGGTGACCACATCGTCACTCTGATCCGCACAGCTGGTGGGAGGCAGATAGAAATTCAACATAATGTTTATTCGCGGCGTCCCTACAGTCGGATATATCAGATTACGGGTAGTGAGGGCTTTGCATGCAAATATCCCGTTCAAGGTTTCGCGCTTATGAGTCACAATCTACCCGACGGACGCGAAGAATACCTGGGGCTGGATGGGGTGAGTTTTGTCAGCCAAGAGCTGCTGGAGGTTCTTTTGCAAGAGTACAAACATCCGATAACCGCTGAGATCGAGGAGAAAGCGCTTATGGTGGGTGCCCACGGTGGGATGGACTTCATAATGGACTATAGATTGATCTACTGCTTGCGCAACGGACTGCCCCTTGATCAGGATGTATATGACCTCGCAGAGTGGTCATGTCCGGTAGAACTCAGCCGTATCTCCATTGAAGCCGGCTCAATGCCTGTAGCAGTTCCCGACTTTACCCGCGGGGAATGGGACCGTATCGATGGATATCACCACGCTTTCAGCGAGAAATAATCTCATCCGCTATAGCAATTCTCCATTTTTTGCTACCTTTGAAAGATTTTCGACAAGTTTTTTCAAATTTAAACTTCAATAATATGACAAACGTCAAGAAACAGAATTTTGCACTGCCGATTGCAATAATGTTTGCTCTCTTCTTCATGATTGCCTTCGTGACCAATTTCGCAGGCTCGATGGGAGTAATTGTAAAAAATCAATTCGGCGCAAGTAATGCCCTCTCACAACTCGGTACGCTTGCCAACTTCATCGCTTACGCCTGCATGGGTATTCCCGCGGGTATCATATTAAAGCGCAGAGGTTATAAATTCACAGCTCTAACGGCTGTAATAGTGGGTTTTGTAGGAGTGGGCATCCAGTTCCTCTCCGGGTATGTATCACCGTCAGTAGCTTTCGGAGTCTATGTCCTCGGTGCATTTGTGGCGGGACTCTCGATGTGCCTTCTCAACATCGTGGTTAATCCGCTCCTCAATACGCTCGGGGGTGGCGGTAATCGCGGTAATCAGCTGATCCAGTTCGGCGGTTCCTGCAACTCCATCGGAGGCACTATAGCTCCCATACTTCTCGGTTACCTCATCGGCGGCTCAATGGAGAGTGCTACGGTGAGTGATGCGGCTCCCGCTATGATGATCGCTATGGGTATTTTCGTTCTCGCCGGAATTGTTCTGGGAGTTACCAATATCCCCGAGCCGCATATGGAGACGGTAGAGCAAAGAAATGCTCGCAGAGCCGGTAATGTGCAGAAGGAGAAATATGGCCCGATGTCCTTCCGTCACTTTGTACTCGGTGCTATCGCAATATTTTTCTATGTTGGAGTAGAGGTGGGTATCCCCAATACCGCCAATCTCTATATGTCCGGCAATCCCAATGTAGGACCTGCCATAGCGGGTACTTTAGTGGGCTTCTATTGGTTTATGATGCTGGTTGGGAGGCTTATAGGTGCTCCCATAGCTGGCAAGGGGTCCAGCAAGACAATGCTCGTCACGGTTTCACTATTGGCAATAGCTTTCGTGCTTTGTATCCTATTCATACCTGAGACCATCACCATCTCTTTCCGTGAGAAAGCACTTCCTCTAAGTATGGTATTTGTGGTACTTTGCGGTCTCTGCACTTCGGTAATGTGGGGAGCTATCTTTAATCTTTCGACTGAAGGTCTCGGAAAATATAC
>JAKQLB010000321.1 GCA_029567375.1 Bacteroidota bacterium
CTGAGATGTGGGTATCTGGCGCAGATATAAACACAGTAATTTTCGCCAACTTTTTGCCAGCCTTTCTATCGGATATCATCAATGGTCTGATCCTCGTTCCTCTCTTGATGATTGCTTACGCTGCAATCGTGGAACGGAGCGGCCGAGACTAAAAATATCGGGCAGGCTGGAATATTAGCCTGCCCTAACTTTTTCTCTCTATTATGTTAGTGAGTTGGCGCTATAAATATCGCAATAGCCCCATGGATCATATTGACCCGCGGGCACGTTGGATATTTTCTTTTGCTTTCCTTATCGCAGCCACTTCCACCTGGAATTGGATGTTTTTACTTGCTTACTTTATTATCGCAATCATTTGGTACCGCTTGGGAAACACTACCTGGAAAGAGACCCGCAGCGGCTGGAGACTGGTATTATTCATGCTCTTCATGATGATTGTGATTAACACAATCATTACAGGGGGAGGCGCCGGCGGCGTGGTTCCGCCAGGAGGTCAGCTAGTTTGGCCAAATGGCTTTAACCTCTTTGGGAAAACCGTCCACTTTGGGCTTACCATCGAACGGCTATGGTTTGCCATTTGCCAAATATTACGCGTCTTAGGAATTTCGATGAACTTTATCCTTATTCCTTACACGATGGATGCACGCTCGTATGGCGCCACGTTTAGCAGCTTAGGAATGCCAGATAAATTAGCTTACACTACAGAGTTAGCAATCCGCTTTATCCCCAGCTTAGCGCGCAACTTTTCCGTCACGATGGACGCTCAACGCGCGAGAGGCTTTGAGCTGGATGATATAAAAGGTGGAGTTTTCAGTAAAATTGGCACAATGGCTCCACTCATCATCCCCGTGACCATGAACGCTATACTTTCGAGTGAAGATATCGCTGATGCCATGGATTTGCGCGGGTTTGGCCAGGGCAAACGCACCTGGCTCTATGAACTCCGGTATCACCGATGGGATTATGTTGTTCTCGGTTTTAGTGCTCTCCTAGCCATTGGAGGCTTGGTTGCCAGCTATGTCTTTCACATGGGCGACTTTATAGTCCCACAGTTTTTCTACAAACTTTTTGCCTAAGTCAACTGCAGGAGCCGCCATTCTCTTGGCAGCCCAAAACGCAAACAATATCTTTGCCAACAGGTTTTTCACAATAACCACTGCTAACCGCTTCATTAAAAAATACTCCACCCTTGCTCGGGTGGAGTATTTTTGAGGCTGTGTTCTTTACTTGGTCAAGGTAGTGAGATACATCGCCAGACCCATCTGAGCGATTTTTTCTAGTTCGCTCTCAATATAGTCAATGTGATCTTCCTCGTCTTGGAGAATCGCATCGAGCATTTCCTTGGTGCCATTATCCCCAACCTCGACGCACAACTTAATCGCTGCATTGTACTTGTCGATAGCCTCTTGTTCTGATATCCGATCATTTTCGTATATCTTGGGCACATCCTCGCCAATATGAATTTTCTTGTAATTACTTACGATTGGCTGACCTTCGAGGAATAAAATACGTGCAATGTGCTTTTCAGCATGTTTCATTTCGTCAATGGCACGTTTTTCAGCAGATTCATGCAGCACTGGGTATCCCCAATCCTCTGCCATTTCAGCATGCACAATGTATTGATTGATCGCCGTTAGCTCATCGGAGAGCAAATCGTTCAAGGTCTCAATTACTTTTTCATTCCCTTTCATATCTAACTCCTTTTCTAAATGTTTTTCTAGATTGTATTATAGCCTAATCTTTGATTAGATTAGACACTTTCCGAAAATATTAATAGAACTCTTACTTTCAGGTTACTTCCTGCCTCTTTCTTTTTTTTTCGGCTATTCCAAAAGCCAATAGACTATAATATCGCTATGGCGGATATTTCCTTGACGGTTAATAACCGTTCATATTCCCTCTCCGAGATTCCGAATGAAACTTTAGCAGATTTATTGCGTCAACGATTGCACTTAACAGGCACAAAAATTGGCTGTGGGGAGGGTCAGTGCGGCGTTTGTACTGTGCTGCTCGATGGGAAACCCGTAAAATCCTGCCGATTGGCTGCAAAGAAAGCAGACGGGAAAAACGTCTTGACAATCGAAGGCTTGCAAGCCCTCTCCCCCACCCCCGGGAGCTTGCACCCTCTTCAGGAAGCCTTTATACAATATGGCGCTATCCAATGTGGCTTCTGCACACCAGCTCAGATCTTGCAAGCTTACGCTTACCTGCAATCTCATCCCGATCCTTCTTATGAAGAGCTAAAAGGAGCACTGAAGAACGTCCTGTGCCGCTGTGGAGCCTATGAGTCAATCTTGCAAGCAGTATTGGCGGCAGCTTACACAATGCGCACAGGTCAGCCGTTAACCACCCC
>JAKQLB010000238.1 GCA_029567375.1 Bacteroidota bacterium
CCCTCGTCGATCAGGATCGCATCGTAGCGAAGATTGCAGGAGGGCAATTTCTCCAGGGCGTCCTGGATAATCATCTCGTAGTACTCTGAGTCCGCTTTTTCATACGGAATGTCTTCCCTTGTGATCTTTGCGCAAAGCTGAAAGAAATGGCAAACCTCGACGCCGCCCTTCCCGAGGGGGACGTGCTTGTCGGCCAGGAGACGGCGGATGTAATTGACAAGGGTAATGTTATAGCAGACAAAGAGGATGTTACGGATGGCGGGGTTGTACTGCTTCAGAAGGGCGGCGCGATGGACCAGGATCAGCGTCTTGCCGCTTCCCGAAGGTCCCGTGATGATGCGGTGCCCGCCATCATACTGCCGGGCAATGCTTTCCTGGTTATGGTCGAGGAGCTTCAAGCGGCGGGTCGCGTCGGCGCGCTTTTTCAGAGTATCTCGATCCGGCAGGTCAATCCTAACCACTGGAAAAATCAATTGCCGGAGGTGGTTCAGTTCCTTCCCGGTGATGGAGAAACGGGGTTTGACCATGAGCATCCGCTCCAGGGCTTCACGAAAATGCTGCCCCGTCGGATCTTCGCAGATGGGCGACTGGGGGTGGAGATCGTCCCAGAAGAAAATCCGCTCCGAAGGAATAATGCGGGGGAGAACCCCCTTTAAAGCGTGTTCATATTCATGCTTGTTGATGTTGGGAAAGACAATGCCACTGTTGACCGTCACCTTGACCTGACCATAAGAATGTGCATCTTTCGACACCAAATGGCCGTCTTTTTTGATCTTGTCCATGACCTCGCCGAAGTACTCCCGGATCTGCTGGAGAGGGTTCTTGCGCGGGACCTCTTTCCCTCCGATATAAAGTGTGAAGAATTGGGGATCGGCGGCAACGATCTGGTCCAAGGCCCAGTCCTTGACCTCGAAGATAATCAGACCGGCGTCCTGGGCGTAAAGAATGAAATCCGGCTCATGCCCGGCTATATCCGGCTGATACCAGGCAATGTACCTTGCATCCGGCTTGGCGCAGGCATGAAGAAACCGATAAAAGATGCCCTCGCCTTCGGTTGTGAACGCATGGACGTCGGCAGGAATCATGGTGGACATTGCAGAATCGCCTTATGTCATGAGGATCTAATTTATATTTATGAATCCAAATCAGGTCTCGTAAATATTTCCTTTGCTTCAATCTGCATCTGCACTACGGCATCAAATTCCCCTTTCTTCAAAAGTATCTCGATAGGATCGATCACGACCTTAACGTCCGGATACTGATTGTGCTCGCGTTCATCGAGAACTCCAACGAGGTAATATTTCTTGCCTTCTTTAGCGGCCACCTGCATCTCTTTGCTCGTAACAATCACCCTTCCATTTGCAGTGAATGTCTTAACCTCAACAAAAACCTCCTCCTCACCCTTCGCGCACAAGAAGTCATATCCACAATTATCTCGTCTCACATCTTTAATCAAAGTCAGCCCGAACCAACCGCCTGGTTTCATTAACCTTCGTTTGATCTCCTCCTCCCCCCTTCTGCCGCGATCTTCCTGTTCAGGGGAGATGATGGGGACGCCCCCTTTGGGCGTCTCGAAGATATCCCGTACTCTTGGTCTCACCCCCATACGTTCGAAAATCGGGTTTATGATGCCTCTAATTTTTTCGTTTATCTTCTCGTGATGCTGTTTCTGAAGCGCTTCCTTACGCTTTTCCTCAGTATCTGGTTCGTCTCCTCCACCCATTACTACGAGAGTCGGTGGCGGGGGCTCTTCGTCACCGATAGGTTCATCAATCAATTGCTCAACTGAGGTTTCCAGGGATTCGATAGGTATCCCCATTTGACGAAATAAGAATAACAACATTTCGTTATGATCGCCTTTGTAATTCTGATAACGGGAAGAAATTCTCGGGAAATAAGCGGCGAGGTCATCTGTGATGCCATCCAGGAATAGCGGTGTCAGCGCCGCACCCAAGGCGTCTGCATCGAGTGATGAGATTGAGTCAGGATGCTCATCCTTATGCACATAAAGAACATAATGATTTTCTTCAATAGCACCGCTACCCTTTTCTCTCCTCCGCTGAAGATAAAATACGGGAAAGTCGATACTTTTCTCGATGGTGGGGTCTTCTTTCAATGAAAAAGAAACTGTGAGAGGCTTTGCCAATTTAACCTCAAATCTTTCTTTCAGTCGTCGCAATACCCGCTCATCATGCTTCGGTCTGTCCGCCTTGGTCTTTATTAACGCCAGATAATAAGGACTTAAACCATTTACGATCTCATCCTTTAAGCTGTTCCAAGGGAGCGAAGAATCTTCTGCCTTGAATTCTTCACTGACGACATCAGATGAATCCAAACGAGCAACGCCCAGCGCTTCAAAAAAACCTCTATAGGCGCGGTCAGCATCTATGAGTGGAAGTGTGTCGATGAAGGCTTGTTCGACTGCGGAGCCAGGTTCCGAGTAGTAAAAAGGTCCAATTCTGAAACAAATTCTTTCTTTTGTCTTTACCGGGAGCTTTATGTCGTCGGGAAAGTCCAAGGGATGATCAACCTTATTGAGCGCTGAAAATATTTCTTGAATGGCCCCTCTTACGAGCCGCCATCGTCCCCGCGAATTGAGAATATTCTGCTGACCCCAATCCGTGGAAAGAATCTCTCCCAAATCCCTGAGGGCTCTCATGAGGACTGATTTGTCTGCCGATGCTGCGTCTTCGAGAATATCAAACCCTAATCTTTGCAAGCTCGCCAGTTCGTCGAGATTATCGATGACAAGGTATGGGATGAGCAAGTCACCTAATTCTTCTTCAGTTCTTCCTTTTGAAATGAGACGGTGCGAGGAATGTCTTATATAGCATCGGTCTCTCGAAACGGGTCCGCGCGTTGAGGGCAGCCATTGATAGTACTTCATTTGGCATTCCAAGTATGAGGGAGCCTGGATGGAATTTCTCCTATCGGCAAAGCAATAAATACTATCAGATATAGTCCCTTCGTTTGACGATGGCAAAAGATCCTTCATGAGCAATAGCAATCTCTTCTCCCAGTCCTTTCCCCCTGCTTTTCGCTCGTCGTTCGCCACGGCAACACAAGGGCCCATTATTTCACTGATCGAAATTGTGTTGACGACCTTTGCCCCATCGTGCGCACAATAATTTACATCGTCTAGGAAGAAACCCCAGATCTTGTTTTCCCTTTTCAACACCTGAACGACAGCGATGTTTTCGTCATACTGCCGCTCTCCGACAAACCACTCAGGCTCGAAGCTTTTCGGCGCATCAATCTCAGCTGATAGATCCTTGCGACCAATGACACGGGCATATCTTAAAATCTTTGAGTAGGTTGATATACCCGCCCGATTGAAGAAATCACGCCACTCCTCTCTGGTAGTGTTGCTTTTGGTTACCAATGTGTCGAAGAATTGATCGTTTATTCTTCTCAATATGGGGATCGCCTTTACGCAGCTACTGTCCGGGAGATGAGAATCTGGCCAGTAGGCTAAAAACGCAGGGCACAAATCGCGGGGATGCAATTCTGACTGAGTTGTGTCTATGCCATTCAATGGAATTGGAAGGCGGCCGATTTCTCTCCAGAACGCAGATTCTGCGGGTTGAACGCGCGCCGTGGATATAATCTCCTTGATGAATACCCATATATCAATCAGCTCCTCAAAGCTGACTCTTGATTGTCCTGAGAACAATCTTGGCGCGACATTCCTTATCGCACGCGGTAATAGTTCGGACGCCTCGAAACGAGGTATTTGGAACTTACTCAGTACCCAGCGGCTAACTTCGTCCTTATCATCATCGATAAACTTGGCTAATTCGCGATCTACAAAGGCAAAGATATTGGTAAAGCAATCTGGAACCTGGTATTCTGATTTTTCGGAGATAGGAGGCAGGCATATGACGGTACCCGCCTCATCTGCCAAAGCGCGTATGGATGTGTCCGAACAGGGTATGATTTTCTGATCTTTGAAGTATTCATAAGGCTGCCGGGAAATGGCATTATTATTTGCCATATAGTCATAGCAATAGTACCACCACTCTGCAGGCTTCTTCTGTGTGCTCGCAAGCCTGATGAATTCAAACAAATCTGACTCTTGAAGTACGGACACGTTTGTCGAATCAAGGAAATATCTGCTTTCTACGCAGTCTGCTTCCGACAGAAGAAATGCCTTTTTATCGGCGTCAAAACTATTCACAACCTCTGAGAAATTCGATTCCCAGAATCCTTCTTCATCAACCGACGAAGGCAATACCACCTCATCCTGCCTCATCAAGCCTTGCCTGGTGGCTATGAATGGCTCTTTTCGTTCTTTCAGTTTGCATGAAAATTGTTTGGAAAAGATCTTTGCGATCTCTGTAAATGCAGACCCATTCGGCGAGAGTGCAGAATAGACGGCGCGAGCCTCATATTTATCAAGCAGTTTTGTCAGGAATTCATTTGCAGCTTTATCCGCTGCATATTTAAGAAGCCATTCGTTGTAGCCGCCAGGCATTAAATAGGTGCGGTCCGGTTTGACGTAAAAATCCCCATGAATGGTAAACCCCACACCGGTAAATTCATTAGTGGGGAAATATACATGCACGCGAGATGATCCATTTGGGATTGGCAAGCTGTCTTCGAGCCTGACTGAAAGTACTACATTTACGCTTTCCATGGATTTTAGCGCTTGTGGTGTGTCAGGTAGGTTGCGAACATGCTGCGGTATCTTGGTTGGAAATCGCATTTGATAGAAAGAAATTGTGTCACTGGATCTTGCGCTGTTCGTTATTATTTGTATTTCACCCTCTTTCACCTTTTGAGGTGTTGCCTGCACAAGTTCGGTTTTGGCAATGCAATTGTTGTCAGAATGCACTTCTATCGTACGAAGGCTCGACAGGAATGGGAGAAGGACACTTACCTCCTTGTCAACGAACTCAGTCAAACGTCTATTGCCATCGGCATTCGATGTAATCGGCTTGGGGCCAAGGGATTTTAAAACAGCAGGATTGATTTCCGGATCATTTGTAGGAAACCAGAACATGGTTGTAAAGTCATTGCCGTACTTTCCTCTTGATAAAGAATCATGTATAAGCGCGGCTGATTTAGATGCGTCTTTTTTGACACGGCCAGGGATTGACATCACGGGACAATAGGGTTGTCCGTGCCTCATTAAATCGGCTAAGTCACCGGCCAGCGAGGAATCATTTTGTAGCGTCGTATCGATATGTCCCTTATTCAGTGCCCATGTGAATTTTGCACCAAAAAACTCTTTTGCTCCAACGCTGAATAAATGCGGCGCCGGTGTTATATCGAGAACGGAACGAAAACCGATCCCCTTGTGCCCAATACATTGTTGTGGATCTTTATCGCTCCACCCCTCAGACAGACTGCGGAAATTGTCTACAGAAAACCACTTGCCGTTATGTGCAAAAGCAAGCCCTTCTCCTGTCAAAAGGAATATCGCTTTTGTAGCACCGGCATCATCAGCATTCTGCAAAAGCTCATACGGGGCTCGACCCTCGTAGAGTTCTCTAAGATCGCGTTCCCTTGAGGCTTGCAGCTTGAGCAGTCTCAAACCATGAATGTCGAAGGGTGGTCGTAATTTTTTCTCCCGTAACCTATCAAAGGTTGTATAATCTAAAAGTGAAAAAATTTCGCTTTGAAAAGGCTGAGTTTTCATGGCGGTATTTTCCTCTTAACGAAAATGAATTATCTCTGCCAAGACCCGGGTGCCGTCCATGCAGCCAGCACAGCTTTGTTATTTACAGGACAATCTATAACAGGTTTCAAAAAGAGGGAAAGAGCAGCGACCGCTTCCTCGAAAGTATCCGGATCGTCGACCATCCGGTTTTTTCGCAGGAACGCCTTCCATTGAGCCTGTTTCGTCTTGTCCTGAATGAACGCCTCCGTAAATGCCACAGGATCAGGCGGAATAGCCGTGTGGCGGGCAGTGAATGTTTCTGCTGCGATTGCCGCCGACAGGGTCTTGCCGTCAAAATCAAGCTGCCGGGAAAGCAACCGGATATTCCAGAAATCTTTCATGCGGCTGTTCATAATACCCAGCCTGACCATCGCCTCGAACTTCTCAGCAATCGTGCTCTCCTTGCTGTAACTGCGGATCTGCGGCACCAGCAGATCAAGAATCGTTGGATTCTTGATTAAGCAGTCTCAGACTTGGTTGTATATTTGGTTTGCAAATAGGACCATTTTTCGTCACTATTTGCATACAATCTATACAACGAACATTTGTGGGTTGACAGTTGATCATTTGACCCTCCGTCTTCTTCGTCTGCGTGGTAATTGTGTTTCCGCACGGGTACTTATAGGTCAGATCGGAAGAGCGT
>JAKQLB010000255.1 GCA_029567375.1 Bacteroidota bacterium
TGTAAGTATCCCTGAAATCCGGACCACGGATAATTAGAAAATCTGGCATACTTGAGCGTCGAAAGGAATCAATCGAGTATGCGGAAATCGAAGTTTTCAGAGCATCAGATCATCAAGATTCTCAAAGAGGTCGAGGCCGGCCGAAGCTTGGCAGACGTCTGCCGCGATCATGGAGTGAGTCCTGCCACGTATTACAACTGGAAGTCCAAATACGGCGGCATGGAGGCCTCAGACATCAAGCGGCTAAAGGAACTCGAGAAAGAGAACGCAAAGCTGAAAAAGATGTTTGCCGAGTTGAGTCTCGAAAACGAAGTCCTGAAAGACGTCATCACAAAAAAACTCTGAGGCCCGATGAGAAACGCAAGTTGGTCGACCATGTTCGTGAGACATTCCAAATGAGCTCTCGGGCATCTTGTCGGGTCTTGAATCTCAGTCGATCGGTATATTTCTACAAGCCTGATGGCAAACGCGATCTGCCTGTTATCGAGGCTATTGGGCGATTTGCGGAAAAGTATCCGCGCTACGGCTTCCCCAAGATCTTTCAGAAGATCCGAAAGTCCGGTAATCCCTGGAATCACAAGCGAGTACATCGTATCTACTGCCAACTCGGCCTGAATCTGAAGCGCAAGGGAAAACAGCGGCTGCCGTCACGAAATCCGATGCCTCTCAGCATTCCCGGGCAGATGAACCAGAGTTGGTCCGTGGATTTCATGAGTGACAGCCTTGTAGACGGCCGGACCTTTCGAACGTTCAATGTTCTGGATGACTTCAATCGCCAGGCTCTTGGTATAGAGGTCGATACAAATCTGCCGGCAGCCCGTATCATCAGGGTGCTCGACCAGATAGCATCATGGCGCGGATATCCGAAGCAGATCAGAATGGACAATGGACCGGAGTTCATCTCACTCGCGATGGCAGAGTGGACCGAAAGCCATCGGATTCATCTGGAATTTATCAAGCCTGGGAAACCCACCCAGAATTCCTTCGTAGAGCGGTTCAACCGCACCTTTCGGGAGGAGATCCTGAACTATTACATTTTCAAAGATCTGAAGGAGGTTCGAGAATTGACCGAGGACTGGCTTCGCGAATACAACACGGAGAGGCCACACGAATCATTGCAAAACAGGACACCCATCGAATATCTTCAACAGACCGCCGGAATTTCTAATAATCCGTGGCCCTAAAATGGGGGCACTTACACCCTCACTCTGCCGCTGGCGTCGTTCGGCGATCCGCTCAAGCGCGGCGTTATACGTTTAAATAAAGAGGTGTAACTGTGGTCCAAAGCATTTTCGGAATGACCGACTATTCGGTCCAAAGTTTCCAAGATATGCTGACTGATCTCGAATATTGGAAGGTTGGAACATTAAAATCCGTTCAAAATATTAATGAAAAACTAGAATCGGTTAATAAGTCAGGGTATTGGGCCAAAGTAGCTTTTAATTTCAAGGGAATCGTTATCTTTTCGCTTAAATTTTTCGACACGGTTCTTACAGAAATTGAAGAGATTTCAAATGAAGTTAAGGTCGAGGTAAGAAAAGACCATTGCATAAGGTTACAAACAATTGGCAATAGCGCATATAAACTGAATATTGATATTGGAGTAGCTTGGCATCAAGATTATATTAATAAAGAATATAATGATGTGCATTTTAGAATTGTTGAACAAATTTATGAAATGAGTAGAGATTGGGCTTTTACTCTTCAGGATGTGGGAAATGTTGGTGTAAGGCTAAAAGATTTTATAGGCAAAAAGACGAATACCATTGAAAGGCCTATAGATATTACGGAAGAATTAAAATGCTCTGTGTTCAAGTCAATCTGCGTTTTAGAAACGGAGTCATATGATAGACAGAATGTTTCCCAAGGGACTGGTTTTATTGTTAAAGACTTCGGCATAGTGACTTGCGAGCACGTAGTTGATGGCAAAGTGAAGATTCTTAAACCCGGAACTGTAGGAGATTCTTGCATTGCAACCGTTAAATACTCTAATAAAACAATTGATTTGGCGGTTTTGGAAATTCCTAAAGACTGGGATCTGCCTTATTTAGAAATTGGCAATTCGGAGATAATTGAAATTGGTGATCAAATAGTCTTAACGGGTTATCCGAATTTTCAGCTAGGAGATTCTGGTATTATTAAATCCGGGAATATTTGTGGATTTAGAATGAAGTCTTGTGTGAGACGATTTCTAATTGATGCTTCAATTGTTGCTGGAAATAGTGGCGGCCCCGTTTTTAACGACAAGATGAAAGTCATTGGAATAGCTGTTACAGGGGCTGACCGAATGGAGGAAGCTGATAATACTGAAGACCACGGGGTAATTCCAATTTCATCATTAGATTTTTTTAAAGATGCATAAAAACCGTATAACTATGCGATTGAGCGGACCGCCGATGCTGGTCACGGGGCTTGCGGAGCAAGTCCCGCGCCCAAAGCGCATCGGTCCCCTCACTCTGCCGTTGGCGACGTTCGGCGGTCCGCTCATCGCGGGCGTTAGATATAT
>JAKQLB010000281.1 GCA_029567375.1 Bacteroidota bacterium
GGGAACTCGGACGCAATCTTACTAATCTGGCGGTCTTTCAAGTTGGTATAGGTAGACGAAAACAGACCGCCCACGATACCAGGGAAGCCCATTTTAGCCTGATAGAGAATCCAACTAAGCATCGCCCAGCGAAGCCAATAACTTTTGCCGCCACCCCTGGCACCCCCGTACAGGGTAAAGGTATGTTTGAACATTGATTTGAAAGCCTCATCCTGGCGTGGAGTGAAGTCTACCAAATCATTGAGGGAGACAAAGCCCTCTTTATTCGTCTGGCTCATCCGTTATTTCCTTGTCGAAGATGATGCCGTCCACTCCGCCGGAAACCTCAATGTTGGTAACGGGCGGTTCGATGTAGCGGAACAGGCGGATGAGATGTTTCATCCACTCGCTTGCGGGAAAATCAAATGTAACGCCCTTGATCACATTCCCGTTCTCATCAACTCTGTCCGGTAATTTCACTTTTCCGGTGGAGATAAGCTGTGCCATCGCGTCAGCCATAATCTGGCGGCGTTCAAGCTTTGTGAGATTGTCGCCAATCAGCACTTCAATTTCTTTTCCAAACTCAACTCTGATAAGGCTTGCCAGGGTATGCTCAGCCTTTGGTCTTCCGGCTGGATTGTTGACGCTTCCTGGTAGAAGCCGTCCGCGCGCGTCTCTCGCAACTGCCATAATTGCCTCCGCAGATAGAATGTTAGTCCTTACTACACTACCATATTGTACACCATTAGTCAAAGGTTTGCTGTCAAATGTCCGTCACTTGTCCACGTTTTGTCCGTCTCGCGTCCATTAAACGGACAGCACACGGACACAGATAAAGAAGAGAAGAAGAAGAGATAAAGAAACAGAAAGAGAACAGAAGAGAAACAGAAAGAGAACAGATGCAGAAAAAATTCTTCTTTTCCCGTCTGCGGGGAAAATTGGGCATAAAATAAAGATAACCCTTCATAATGATAGATTACACATTATTCGGTACAAATCTTGAATTTACCCGCATATTTTACTTCCAGAGGCTAATTAGAATGAATCCACAAACTAATAACAGATAATCAGGATTTGGATTGTGTTCGATGATGACTCTGCATTGTTGTATCAGCGTTTTGACATAAGTTCCCGTATTGCGGAGTTATGTCAATAGACTGACAGAAAATCGGGCAGTTTCGCAAACTGCCCGATAATCAGGATTATAATAATCAGGATTATAATAATCAGGTACAAACTATGGTTTGGCGGAGTTTTGTCAATAAATTTATGCCCCTTATTCGCGCATTTATTCGGGGCAGTCTTGATGCTGGTCAGCCTTTACCACGATTCGCATCCGGCGTTCCCTGCCATGCGCCCACTCTCCCTCATCGTGAGACTGTCTGCGCCAAGACTTTTACTGCCTTCGCAAGACTGTTGGAGCTGGCGGGATTCGAACCCGCGTTCGCACCTTGTAGTTGGTTTCATCGAGTAGTCAATCAGCGGATAGCCTCGTACTCTCCACTCAACTACGCCGTGCGCGACACCTATCAGCCCCAATTGAATTATATCATATTTTAGGTTTGTTGCGGTATTTTACCTTGCAATTTTCTGGAATGGGTATTCCAGTTTCGCAGTCGTTCGAGTACAACAGGGGACCCCCTACCCCCAGTTGTACTCGACGCTGCTGCGGGGGGGTGAGATTATCACGGCGGCCGTTGTGCTGCTATCAGTAAAATCGCAGCCAGCGTCCAGGATCCTGGCTTGCGTGACCAGGCGCGTGACCAGGCGCGTGTTGTGCGTAGGTATAAGGGAGCAAGGGCGCATAT
>JAKQLB010000287.1 GCA_029567375.1 Bacteroidota bacterium
TTCTGCTCCCGGATCGCTTCCAAGGCAACTTTAGCCTTAAATGACGGCGTGTGTTTCCTCCTTAAATTATCCACTTGGTCCTCCTCATTTTTGCTCCCAAGTGTAACTTAACACACTGTCCAAATTTCGGGGTCCATTATATTTACAAATAAATCTATACATGTATAATTACACAAAGGTGAATATATTAAATACAGAATATGAGACACAGAGCCACTTTGACAACATGATGTCATTACTCGTTAAGCATGGTAAATCCATAGTGGACGATACCCTTCTTGATGTTGGCTGCAGTAAAGGGACAAGATCCATAGCAGTCGCACAGGCCCTCGGCATTGCTCACCAGAATGTACATGGGGTGGATATAGAAGATATCGCTAACGATTCGCCTTTATTGAGGAATAATTTTAAAAAGATTGATTTGGAAGCGGGACTGTTGCCCTTTGATGACAATTCCTTTGGGCTCGTTATCTGTAATCAGGTTATGGAACACCTCAAGAACTATAATCGAATATTTCAAGAAATCATTCGTGTAACTAAACCCAAGGGCTTTATCGTTTTAGGCATACCGAACCTCGCCCATCTCATGAATAGAATACTCCTGCTATTTGGAAGTCAACCCATGTGCATGGTTATGCGCAGTGGCCATGTAAGAGGATTCACGCATAAAGCATTCGTTGAGTTTCTTCATTCTCAATCCAATGTTAAACTTATCGACTGCAAAGGCTCATCCATCATCTACCCGATGCCATATCTATTGGCAAAACCATTGTCCAACATATTTACGGGATTATGTGCTTATACTTGCTATCTGATCCAGCGAAAACCATAAGCTCAAATAACCGCCAATGCATCCTGCTTTCCTAAGCAATTTTGAGTAGAGACAAACGCAAATATGGCACCCAGGAATAATCGACCCACCCTTGCCATCCTCATCGCGGGTATCGGAGACCTTGTTCTGGCTTCCCCCGCCCTACGTGCCCTGAAGAAAGGCAATCATGCCGGCCCGCTGCACCTGCTCACCAGCCGGGAAGCGGCCGAATTGGCACGCAACTATCCATACATTGACAAGATATGGGAATTACCCGTGCGTCAACTGCGGCGGGAAAAGACAACCTATTTTGAAATCATCGCGTTAATGGCAAAAGTGCGTCAACTGCGTTTTGATTGCGCAGTAAATCTGTATCATGTTGATTCTCGCGCTGGTGCGGTGAAAATGGGATTAATTTTTCAAGCCATCAATGCCGGTGAGAAAATCGGTCATGATCGTTATGGCTTCGGCCTTGTCGTAGATAAAAAAATTCCCGCCGTTTTCTTTGACCAACGTCATCTCACGGAA
>JAKQLB010000305.1 GCA_029567375.1 Bacteroidota bacterium
TATTTCAGCAAGTACAAAAAAAAGGTTATCTTTGTCGCCCCGTTAAGGGATGATTTCGGGATGTGGCGCAGTTGGTAGCGCACTTGGTTTGGGACCAAGGGGTCCTCCGTTCGAGTCGGAGTATCCCGACAAAAGGAGCGACTACTCGCTCCTTTTTCGTTTTAAAGAGTTATCTTTGTAGGAGAACTTTCAGATAGTACAAGTAATTGGGATTAAGAAGATTAATCTCATTGTATGCAACGTTTGGGATATTATTTGCATCTTTACAATATAAGATGTCTTGTCGCACAATTTGTAATTAGTGATGGAAGTATTTCGTGAGTCAATGCGTATATATAATTAGACAGAAGTTATTATATTTAAAAATCTCAGAATAATATAAATCATGAAAACGAAAACGGTTTTAATTACAATGCTTGCTCTGTTTTTTTTGATAGGAGGAGCGGGCTGCGACAAGGAGACATCGGATGAAAGTCTTCGGATTAAAGACTTTTCCTATTTGGGATGTAAAGATACTAAAAGTCTCAGAGCAACACTTCACGGTGAAGAGTCTATCGAATATAAAGCAGTAGCCAACGGATATCTTCATATCAAGCATATCAATGCCGTGTTCAACTGCTGCCCCGATACTATTAAGGCAGATGTTACTATGGAGAACAACATAGTTACTATTGTAGAGAGCGAAACAAATCCCATATGTGATTGTATCTGTGATTATGATTTGGAATATACGTTAGGTCCCCTAACCTCCGGCAAGGAATACATATTGATTTTCAGCAGAGGCACCTACGTGTTTTCAAAGTTAATTATCAAATACACTCCATCCTTGGAGGGTAAAATTATTATTCAATACTAAATAGTTATGAAAACGAAAACGGTTCTAATTACACTGCTTGCTCTGTGTTTCCTAGTTGGCGGAGCCGGCTGTAATAGAGATAATCCTTATGAAGAGATTAAAATTAAAGACTTTTCATATCAAGGATGTAAAGAGATAGTGATCCATTATACAAAAGCATCTGAAAGGGAAGAATATATTGAATACAAGGCGGTAGCTGACGGATATCTTGATATCAAGCACGTAAATGCCGTGTTTAATTGCTGTCCGGGTAGGATCAAAGCAGATGTTTCTGTGGAGGGCAACATCTTTAATATCGTTGAAAGCGAGACAGATCCCCAGTGTAAATGTATTTGCGATTACGATATAGTCTTCAAGATAGGGCCCTTCTCCAATAATAAAGAGTACACTTTGATTTTCAGCAGATACAAGCGTGAACTCGTAAGGTTTACCATTAAGTACAAATCCTTTTTGGAAGGCAAAGTAGTCATTGAAAGGTTCAAATAATGACGAAAAAGAATACCCAATTCTTTCTATTGTGTTGCACATCAAAAAATTGTTATATCATCAAGGGCTTTGGAGTTAAATGTCGTTGCAAAGACTCTATCGGAAGGAGTATGGCCGGCATTCAGTACAATATATTATTGGGGCGTTTATTCTAAATTACCAAACAAAAAAGTGGATGTTAACGTTATACACGAATAGCATCCCAAAAAGAGCAGATTGTTGTTTTTTGTTTGTGTAAAATAACTTATATTTGCGGAAGAACCTCAAACTATCGTTAATCATGTTTTTCTGCAGAGAACATTTCAATCCTTTCAGGATGCGCTATGTGGCCGTTTTGTTCTTCGGTTTTGTTCTGCTTTCTGCATTTCCAACCCGCTCACTCGGCTGTACATCTGTGATAATAACGGGCAAAATCACACCCGATGGCCGTCCCATGATGTGGAAAAACACTGATGCGCTTGTCTTTGATCAGCGTCTTTCATTTGTTAAAGGCGAAAAATATGACTGGATAGGTCTGGCACTTGAAGATAATCCCGTCAATGCCTGGTTCGGCACCAATTCAGCCGGATTCTGCATAATGAACACCAAATCCTACAACTTCATAGATAACGAAGCCTGGGACATCAACAATGGATTCATAATGAAATTGGCACTGGATAAATGTGCTTCCTTGGAGGAATTTCTTCATCTGCTGGATACCATCGCCAAACCGATCCCTGTCTCTTCCAACTATGGAGTGATAGATACCCATGGCAATGCCGTTTATGTGGAGACTTATCCGACCGGTTACCATGTAGTGGATGTCAATGACCCTGCCATCGCCCCTGAAGGTTTTCTTGTCTATACCAACTACTCAAGGTATGGAAAGAGGGATGAAGGTATGGGTTATATCCGCTATTATGCGGCAGAAAAGATATTACGGGATGCCATTGCCGTTGGAGAGCCATTGACTCCTCATTTTATTTTTGAGAATATGGCGCGGAGTTTTTATCATCCTTTATTGGGTTTGGATCTTAGGAAGATGGCTGATGAGGGATATGACCAGCCGAGCGGATTCTTTCCCGACTGTGACTTTATTCCGCGTAGAATTAGTGTCGTTACCTCAGTTATTCAGGCTGTGCGTCCCGGTGAAAATCCGCAGCTGACCACTCTTTGGACGGCTTTGGGATATCCTCCCTGTTCTGTTGCGGTTCCTGCCTGGGTAAGTTGCGGTAAAGAGGGTTTACCAGTTGTTATAAGGCAGCTAGAGGGGGATGAAAAGCAAGATTCACCCATGTGTATCAAAGCAAGTGCTTTGAAATTGGAGGTATTTCCCATCACACGAGGCAACGGGAAGAATTATTTTCATTTCAGCGCTCTCTACAATAGCAGAGGTACGGGTATTATGCAGTGTCTGGCTCCGATTGAGGCTCATGTCAGGGATATTACGCTCCCTTTGCTTGAAAAGTGGAGAAGTGAAGGGCATATATCGGATCCGGAGCGAGATGCCCTTTGTCGGGAAATTGATGCTTTCCTTATGGAACATTTTATCAATAAGGACTTTACTTTGAATAATTAAGGTTTTTTTGGATCTTTTTCGTTTTATTTATAAGTTCGAAAGTTGATACTTTTATATATTTGAAGTGGAGACCACTGGATTGAAAGGATAGGAGACTATATTTTGACGGTTTAAAATCTCCTAAAAATTCTATATACGCATTACAAACATCACACACATCATCTAATAACAGTAATGTTATTGCTGTTATTACTGCCTTTACAAATGCTTGCCCAAAGCGGAAATATTTCCGTCAAAGGCACCGTATTCGATGAAAATCACGACCCGGTACCTTTTGCAAGCGTTGTTCTTAAAGGCACAACATCCGGAGTCGCGGCTGATGCAGATGGCAAGTATTCTATCTCGGTACCGCGTAACGGTGTATTGATTTTCTCTTCCATAGGGTACCTCAATCAGGAAATTCCGGTAAATGGACGGGCTACGATAGATGTAGTTCTCGTACCAGATTCCGAAGCCCTGGAAGAGGTGATGGTAGTGGCCTATGGTACCGCTACCAAAACTTCATTTACGGGATCCGCAGGTAAAATCAGCGGTGAAAAGATTCAACTCATCCCCAACTCAAATCCTCTCAACACACTCAACGGTTCTACTCCCGGTATCCGTCTTACCTCTGCACTCGGCCAACCTGGAGCGAATTCCACCATTACTATACGTGGCATCGGATCCATCAATGGTAATATTGACCCGCTTATAGTGATGGATGGTATCATCTATTCCGGAATACTCTCAAATATACCCGCCGGTGATATCGAGAGTATTACTGTGCTAAAGGATGCAGCTTCCACTGCACTCTACGGTGCGCGTGCAGCTAATGGTGTGATAATGGTTACTACCAAGCAGGGTAAAAGTGAGAAAGCCACTATCAATGTAAAAGTTTCCACAGGCTGGGTTACCCGAGAATACAAGGACTACGAGACAATGGGCATCAAGGACTATATGGAGACCTATTGGCGCCTCTATTACAACAATCACATTCTCAATGGTGTCACCCCGGAGGATGCAGCTCGTCGTGCCTCCAATGTCGTTGCAACCAGCCTTAATTTCACTGAAGAATATAATCCATGGTCATGTGGCATTACCGAGGTTGTCGATGTAAACGGCAAGTACAATAACAGCGCAACTTTTAAATGGCTTGAAGACACGGACTGGAGAAGCGGAATAGAGCAGGTGGGTCTTGTTCTGGATTATTCGGTAAGTGCAAACGGCCGTCATGGCAAGAGCAGTTATTATGCTTCTGTCGGCTATTCTGACAATGAAGGATATATTGTCGGATCCGGATTTGAACGCTATTCCGCAAGAGCAAATGTCTCTGCTAAGGCCACTGACTGGCTAAATATCGGAGTCAATCTGGCTTCTACGTTAAGTACGCAATATGGCATTCAGTCCACCTCGCAGGGCACAATGGGCAATGTCTTTATGATTGCGAGACGTATGCCTCCCGTGTATGGCGTACATCTCCACGACAACACAGGAGCTTTTATTTTGGATGACCATGGAAATCCGATTTATGATTTTGGAGAAGGTTACACTACAGCTTCAGGATCAACTATCCCGGGACGTGTAATTTACTCTGGAGTAAATGCTCCGAGACAACTTCAGGATCGATTTAACCAGCGAGAAAGAGCAATGATGGATGTAAAACCCTATATCGAGATTTCATTTCTCAAGGATTTTAAATTCACGGCAAATGCCGCTCTTTACAACAGTAATTATGTTGCACACTCATCTACACCATTCTATTCGGAGTTGACATCAAATACCCCTACCACTTCTAAAACAATTTCAAATACCCGTACCTGGACTTTCAACCAGCTTCTAACCTGGGGACACAACTTCGGTAAACATCATGTGGATGCATTGCTTGGTCATGAAAGCAATAGTTATACATATTCACTCAACTCCTCGGTTTCGATGCGTTACCAAATTGTAATCGGCGATAATTATGAATTCGATAATTATATTGAAGTGAGTGCACAACCCAGTTCGTATAAAAACGTTTACAACACTGAAGGTTATTTTGCCCGTGCCAATTATGACTATGATGGCAGGTATTTCTTCTCCGGTTCATTCCGTAGGGACGGCAGTTCCAGATTCGCAAGAAAATCACGCTGGGGCAACTTCTGGTCAGTAGGAGGAGCCTGGGTTATAGATAGAGAAAACTTCATACGAGATGTGGATTGGATCAACGGATTAAAATTGCGTGCGTCAGTGGGAACTGTCGGAAGCGATGACTTGGGCAGCTATTTCCCCTGGATGGCACTTTATGTGATCAATCAGAATGTAGATGAGCCGGGTTATACTCAGAGCACGACCTCTACGGGGAATCCTGATCTACAATGGGAGGTTAGTACAAACTGGGACGTGGCACTCGAATTCTCCCTCTTCAACAGGCGTTTGAAGGGATCGTTAGAATATTTCGACCGCAGGACCACCAACCTTTTGATGGAGGTAACTCTTCCTCCTTCAACCGGCCTTACCTCTCACAACGAAAATGCCGGCGGTCTCTACAACCGAGGAGTTGAATTCCAACTCGACTATGACATTTTCAGGAGTGGCGATTTAAAGTGGAATGTAGGACTTACCGGCACATTCCTTAAAAACCGCATTACATCGCTGCCTATCGAGCCCTTCTTGAGAAGCGCCTCCTATAATAAAGTGGAGGAGGGACACTCCGTATATGAATGGTGGCTCTATCAATGGGCAGGCGTGGACCCTCAGACAGGTTTGAACATCTTTGAGATTGCAGACGAATTTATTGGCGATACCTCTAAAGATATTGTGAATGTCAACGGTGTTAATTATACGACAAATATGGCCAAGGCGCGTGAAGATTACAGCGGATCCTCAATACCTGACCTCTTCGGAGGTATCAATACCTCCCTCAGCTGGAAAGGTTTTACCTTATCGCTGGATCTCTATTATCAACTGGGTGGATGGACCTATGACCGGGCTTATGAAAATGTGATGATAGGTGCTCTGGTGAGCACCAACTCTGTAAACCTATCTCCCGACCTTGCTGCCAATATGTGGCGCCAACCGGGTGATGTGACCAATGTGCCTATGTTGACCAGCAACGCCACCTACGCTTCAAATATCCACGCTGCACGTTCAACAAGATGGCTTACCACCACCAATATGTTGGAGATAAATAGTCTCAACTTAGCCTATTCACTTCCGAAAAAATGGTGTGAAAGGCTCAAACTCAGCAAGATTCAGGTATATCTGGCAGGAGACCATCTCTATGTATTCAATGCCCGCAGGGGTCTCAACTCCAACTATTCGTTGAGTAACTACGACTCCGGCGGAGACCGCTTTAGTCCCTCAAGGACCATTTCTCTTGGTATTAATATTACTCTCTAAAGCTTACTGATATGAAACGAATATATTCTATCGTACTTATGACAGTCGCGCTGCTGACCGCCTGGTCCTGTAGTAAAGAGTTTCTGGACACAGCACCTACATCCTCGGTTGATGAGGCCAGTATTTTCAGTAGCACCGAAAATGCCATGATGGCCATTAACGGTATTCACCGTATGATGTACGAAGGTAACTCCAGCGGCACTACCACCTCCTGGAATGGACAGGGAGGTTATCAAACTTTTTGCCTCCACCTTGCCTTTATGGCTGATGATGTGGTATGGACCTACGACAATGTGATGTACAAATTTTGCGCACAGCTGACACATCATCGTGATCTTTCACATAAATACAATGACCTCAATTACTACTGGAAATTATTCTATAGGGTAATAAACAATGCCAATAAAGTAATTGAAGCTTATGATGCCGGAATGCCCGGATCGGAACAATACGGCTATATGGCGGTTGGGGAAGCATATGCTTATCGTGGATTTGCATTGTTTGAGCTTGTGCAGGCCTGGGCTAAAAGATATGATCCCGCAGGCAACAATACCCAGCCAGGTGTAATCTTGCGTCTGACTCCTTCGCCTGACCCCATGGCCAGAAGTACAGTTGAAGAGACCTATGCACAGATTCTAGCAGACCTTGGTACTGCGTTTGAATATCTCGACAAATGTACCATCAAAAAGGTAAACAAATCACATTTCGACAAATATGTCGTAAGAGGAATCCGTGCCAGAGTTTATCTGACAATGGGAAAATGGAGTGAAGCTGCAGCTGATGCCGAGTATGTCGTAAAATATTCCGGCGCAAAGCTCCAGGACGATACCTATACCACTGTAGTCAACCGTGCCAGCGATGCAACCAACACCGAATGGCTGTGGGGACTTATTGCCAAAGAAGACAACTCACAGGGAGGAGGAAATCGCTCCTGGCACAATTTCATCTCCAACAACTACGCAGCTTATAACAGAAACAGTCCGAGAGCTATTCTCAATCTGCTCTACAACACAATTCCTGAATCAGACGTTAGAAAACGCCTCTGGGTGGAGGATCCTTACACTGCCAAGGAACTTTATCTCCCGGGTAGTTCATCAGCACGTAGAGCTTGCTGGATGTCGCAGAAGTGGATTATAGATGATAACACGACCCAGAGATACTTCAAGGATGTTGCCTATATGCGCCTTCCCGAGATGTATCTTATAGCGGCTGAGGGATATGCTCGTGCCGGGCAAAATGACAAAGCACAGAATATGCTCTACACAATAGCGCATCATCGTGACCCCAAATATGCGAAACCGACAACTAGCGGAGAAGCTCTGGTAGAAGCGGTGATATGGCAGCGAAGGGTTGAACTTTGGGCTGAACATGGCACCCGCTGGCATGACCTCAAACGTCTTGACCAGGCCATAGACCGTGGTCCTAAACCACGTGATGGCTATAATCAGGGGGGCACGGCAAACGGATGGGGCACAAGCGCCAAAGTAGCTCCTTGGAACAATCCGAAAGTACCACCCCTTGATCCTCTGGCTTCAAACTACAACATGTACGGTGAGCAGATGCCTGGCGAAAAAGCCAGAAAGACCGGAAAACCTTCGGTTGATGAGGTTTGGCAGTGGCTGATTCCCTACAACGAGATTGCTTCAAATCCGCTTTGCGAACAGAACCCGCTGTAGTTTCTATCTGAAAAAGAATGTAAAGAGCAGTCTATCGAAACTTTCGGTAGGCCGCTCTTTGCTTTTGTGTCCGTTGCAGAGCGTTATAACTCCATTTTTGCGAATTGGATCGAAAGTCATACTGCTTTTCATGCCATATGCTGATCCCGTGTGACCGTGAGTTACGATGCCCGGAATCCAAACATCTTGCATTGTTCTCATTGCATAACCATAGTATATGCCCGAAACATCTGTCGGAGTTTGTATTGACTGCATTAAGCGTGCACTGCTCTCATTGACAATCCTGACTCCGTCAAGTGCACCGTAATTGATGTGCAACATCATATATCGGGCAAGATCGAGAGCACTCATTTTCATTCCACCCGTGGTGGAAAAAAGAGCGGGATCATAGCCGAGTATATAATCCTGGTCACTCTTTGCCAAAGGATTGTAGGCTTCCGGCCTATGGATAAAACCTCCTTTACTTTCATTGTATTCATAAAGAGGAACACAGATTGTGGTATCCGGTATATCGGCCATATTGAGACTGCCGGTCAGACCGAGAGGATCGAGGATGTTTTGCTTGACATACCGATCATATCTAATTCCGGAAATCTTTTCTACTACTGCACCGAGCATATTAAAATTGAGGTTACAATATTTGTATCCCATTCCCGGGGCATAATTGCTGTAACATTTGGTGTAGTTGGGATTTTTCGAAGGATTAATTCTGTCAAGAGTCTTGTATCCCTGGGAGTCATTTAGTGACGATGTGTGACTCAAAAGCATCGAAACAGTGATTTTATCATCAGGATATTTTGGGTTTCTTACCTTGAAGCCCAGAATTTCCCCAACATCGGCATTCAAGTCTATTTTGTCCTGCTCCAGCAACTGCATTATCGAAAGGGCACAAAATGATTTGGAAATGGAAGCTATACGTACAACATCACGCTCATCTCCTCTAAAAGGATTGCCTTCAAGATTTTTGCTGCCAAAGGAGTGGTGATAGACTATCTCGTTGTCTCTGACAACCGCAGTTATGAGTCCGATAGCTCCATATTTTTTCATTCTCTGACCCATCAGTGACTCAAAAATGGCCGGATCCTTGGCACTGTTTTTCATTTTAAGCGGTTTGCCGGCAAGAGTACCGTTATACTTGCTGTTTTCGATGGTTATTGCTCCGTTTACCAGTTGGAGTCTAAGTCCGGAAGCATATGCAGAGGCATTGGCATAGGTGGAATTGGCCCTAAATTCTTTTGGCTTGAATACGAGAAGGTCAGCATAATAGCCCTCTTTAATGAACCCACGCCCTTCAATGCCATATGTCTGCGCCACTTTTCCGGTGCTCTTGTGGATCATCTGCTCCATCGTAAGTATTTTTTTGTTGAGCACGTAGTGTTGTATTTTATGGGGGTATGAACCGGTAGCACGTGGATGCCCTCCGAAGCTGCCGTCAGTACAAGTCATTACCCAGGGTTGTTTCATATAGTTGCAGACATCTTTTTCGCTCAAGTTGAAGTTTGCGATGGAAGGAGCTCCTTGTCGGAGGATTTCCACTACTGCATCTTCGATGGGGAGTTTCATCTCTTTTGCGATGGAGTTGAGGTACCTCCCAATATATTCTTTGATAGGGCCTTTTATGATCATTATGGAACCTGCGCCGCCACGACTGGAGATATTCTCCTTGATGCCCTCTTTTATCATATCCAGAGTACCAGGATGGTCAAATCTACGCAGGTAAGCCTTTCTACCGCCGACCTGAGCCCATTTTGGGAGTAATGCTGAAGAGAGTGCAGTGCTTGAGGCCAGGTAAGGGTATTGGTCTGCAGTAATATACAATCCCTCGTTCTGAGCGGTTTCTATGGCTGCGATGATCCTGCCTGAACTACCTTTTGTTCCCCCGCTGGATTTGATATGTGAGATATTTAACTGTACTTGAGCTTCGCGTGCTATGCGTATGGCTTCGTTGATTGCGCTATCCAGTCCCACACCGGAGGTACCTTCACTACGGATATGGGTGGCGTAAATGCCACCGTAATCGGAGATAGCGGATATGACTTCAATTAGTTCTTCTGTACTTGTGAATGTTCCCGGAAGGTAATAGAGTCCGGTGGAAATCCCGAAGGCACCCAGATTCATCGCTTCGATTGCAAGCTGTTTCATTTTTTCGATTTCCTCCTTGGTAGCATCTCTCATCTGATCCTCTCCCAGCACCGCTCTTCGCAGAGGAGAATGCCCCAGGAAGAGTCCGCAGTTGGTACCCATACTTTGGCTACGCATCTTTTCAAAAGTTTCGGTCATCGGCCAGGATCCGGATCCACATTGTCCGCATAGGACAGTAGTTACGCCCATCTGTAAGTAATTTTCGTTCGATTTTCTCTCTTTTAGGAAATCCCCATCGGAGTGGGAATGAGGGTCTATGAAGCCCGGAGTGACGATATATCCTGAAGCATCAATTACTCTGTCGGCTGTTTTGCCGGTACAGTCTCCGACAAATGCAATCCGGTCTCCTATGATCAGTACGTCACATTTGACGGGTTTATTGAGGGAGCCGTCATATACAAGACCGCCTTTTATGAGTATGGAGTTTGTGGAAGAGTGCCCCGCTACCTGGATACAACAAAGGGCGAAGGCCGTCAAAAAAGTAAAAAACAGTCTTCTTTTCATAATGAATATGTCGTTATTGCATTTGTCTTATAGCAATCCACCATACAGGATGGCATTTGCAAACACTTTGGATGTGCTATACCAGTATGAACGGAAATTTACCTCATCTGCAAAGAAAATCACACGCCCGCGTCCGGCTTTGTAGGTGATTATAGACTGTCCGCCACGGAATCTGTCAATATTTTCTTCAGTTATATATCCTGAAATGTAAGGATCCTGTGAGTATTTCATTGGGGCGGTACCCTTTTCACACGAATAGACTGTCGCCCTGTACTTGAACACCTGTAAAGTGCTTTCACTAAAACCCCAGAAAAGCGGGGACTCCAAATCGATATTGCACTCCAAAATCACTCCTGAAACACCTCTGGCGGAATTTGTGGAAATCTCAGCAAGCCCCGCTCTCTGTGCTATAGGTGCGGCCTCTCCTCCGAGAATCAGTATACCTCCGCCTTTTACCCAACGGCCTACAGTCTCATAAAAATCATCCTGCTGCAGAGGAGAAGGCACACCTCCAAATATCACCATCACATTATATTGCGAGAGATCACGGGAAGAGGTAATACGTGAGTGGTCGACCATAGTATGATCAAATCCGAATCTACGATCAATGGAGAACCAGGCCTCACCGGTGTTGGAAGAACTCAGTCCGCGCCCTGTAACTATTGCTACATCGGGTTTTTTGAGACTTGAGTACATAGTGCTGCCAAGGTCGTAATCCTTCATCATGGAGGTCTTGAATGAGTGAACCTGCACTCCGGTCTGCTCCGCCAGAGCCGAAATCCTCTCATACAGCATCTCTCCGCTTGCAGGTTGTCCGTAAACGGGGATAAATATGGTGCCTGCGGGGAAATTATATTCCAGATTTCCCTCCACAGAAGTAAAACTCTTTCCGGACACCCTCAAGAGAAAACCCTCTTTGAGCAACTCTGAGGCCATCTTTGGAGCATAATATTCATTATTGCTAAATGCATATCCAATGTTGCTGATGCCGCCGCTTATAAACCCTTTGGGAAATAGTGCTTCCGTGACTCTCTCTGAAAGACGCCCCTGTACGGATTTGAGATTTTCGCTTTCGACACCAAATGCTGAAGGGAAACTCCAGGTGGAAACATCGTAGAATACGCTATCTTTAAATGAGGTTATGTTATCCCACATCGCCTTGAAAGTGTAGTAACGGTCCTGGACCATCGGTACTATATAGCCCTGTTCTTTACTGTCGCGATAAACCGGAATATCGTGAGTCAAAAGCACCTTCAGTAGATAATATTCGCGTGTTCTGTCCCCTTTGACGGCAAATCTAACTCCTGCCATAGGGTCTTTTTGCGCTATCTTTAATTGGTCAGTAAAGTAATTTTTCTGATAATCGAGCAGTTCTTCTCTCATTCGAAAGCCGGAGGTGGCTACGGAGATGGCAGCGAGGGTCTGTGCACGTATTGTTTCGGGAAATGTCAGTATTCCCCAGGGAGTGTCGCGGAGATATCCGTAAGAAGCACCTTGCTCATGGAGGATGCAAATTGAGCCCTGAAGGTCACCATAGGAGGCGCCTTTGCCGATGTAAAAGTCATCATAACTCTCTTTTGAGAAATATAAAATGCCTTTTTTGTCGAGTTCGGCTGCGGTATTCTTCGCAATTTTTAGAGTTAGGTCCTGATTAGTCTGTGAGATGCCACTATAGGTTCTGTTGGGGTCCCCCGGACTGAAAAAGAAGCCCGAGGTAGTACCCTGCTCGTGCATATCAAGCACGATATTGGGCATCCACCATTTATACATGGCTACACTATTGGCTCCTTCAGGATGCTGAACGCTGAGCCAATCACGGTTGCAGTCGGCATAATAGTGATTGGTGCGGCTGCTGGGCCAAGGTTCCATCTGTCGTGGACCGTTGATATCAGCTCTCTTATTTTTGCTTGCCGTGGAGTTGGTCCAATGGGCAAACCTGCTGATGCCATCCGGATTGAGTCCCGGAGTGATGATCACAATCGTACTTTCAAGCATTTCTTTGATCTGAGGAGAGTCTGATGCTGCAAAGAAATATGCAGCAAGGATGGCGGCATTAACTCCCGAGGTTTCGTTTCCGTGGACTGATGCCATCAGATTTACAATAACAGGCATTTTGTCCGTTTCAAGTACCGAGGAGCGGGACGGATCACAGAGTTGCAGGTGTTCCTCTCTGATTTGTTCAAGATTGGAGATGTTCTCTTCAGAAGAGACACATATCTGTATAAACTCTCTGTGGTTATATGTCCGACCGAATCTTTTAAGGGAGACTCTGTCCGAGACAGCATCAAGCCGCTCCATATATTTACAGACATCGCTCCAATTTATGAAGTAAGTCCCGATCTGATAGCCCAGGACTTGTTCAGGAGTCGGTATTGAGGCGTTGAATTGGTGCTCTCCGTCAGGTAGGTACCATTCAAGAGTACCATATGAAGGATTTTGGGCTGATGAAAGCGCAGAAACAAGCAGGGAAATGGCAAGTACGGAGACTCGCGAATAGAGTTTCTTTATAAAGGAGTTCATTGTAATAGTATTTTCTCAAAGGTAAGAAAAAAAAACGCACCTGCAGATTTGCAGATGCATTTTTCGTTAAAATACTATCAATTACTATTTGTTCCCTTTTGAGATGCTTTCACGCATATCGGTGTCGGCCTTAATGTTTTGGAATTTGTAATAATCCATGATGCCGAGATTGCCGCTGCGGAAGGCTTCAGCTATAGCGAGAGGTACCTGTGCCTCAGCTTCAATAACCCTTGCACGTGCCTCCTGTGCCTTTGCCTTCATTTCCTGCTCCACGGCTACAGCCATTGCGCGCTTCTCTTCAGCGCGGGCCTGAGCAATGTTCTTGTCGGCATTTGCCTGGTCTATCTTCAGCACGGCTCCGATATTCTTTCCTATATCAATGTCGGCAATGTCGATAGAGAGGATTTCAAATGCAGTACCTGCGTCAAGACCCTTATTGAGCACCACCTTGGAGATGGAGTCGGGGTTCTCGAGTACCTCTTTGTGGGATTCGGACGAACCGATGCTGGATACTATGCCTTCGCCTACGCGTGCGAGTACGGTTTCCTCACCCGCACCTCCGACAAGTTGTTTGATGTTGGCGCGTACTGTCACACGAGCCTTTACAATGAGCTGGATACCATCTTTGGCAACCGCTGTAACGGGAGGCGTGTTGATAACTTTGGGATTAACGGACATTTGTACTGCCTCAAAAACATCACGACCTGCCAGGTCGATGGCAGCCGCCATCTTAAAGTTTAGGGCTATATTTGCCTTATCGGCAGAAATCAGAGCATTGACTACTTTCGGTACGTTGCCTTTGGCCAGATAGTGGGCTTCAAGTTCATTGGCGTTGAGAGTGAGTCCCGCTTTTGTGCCGGTAATCATCGCCATGACGATGGTTCCGGGAGGAACTTTTCTCCAACGCATGAGAATAAGTTGAAGGAGGGAGATCCTGACACCTGAAATAAGTGCCTGGAACCACATTGTGATCGGGAAAAACCACAAAAGGATAATGAGACCGACAATGGCTACTCCTATCCAAATAAAAACTGATGTAATTCCATCCATAATGGTTTGATTTTAGATTGTTATTTTTTTTTTACAAATATTTTTTCCTCTTCAATGGAGTCTATGACAATTTCCGTACGCTCATCGACAAGTCCGTCAATTGAGCGCACCTCAAGGTCGTACCCACCTATTTTAGCCCTTCCCATGGGGTTGAGACGGGTGGTAGCGATACCTTCCATACCTGCTGTGAGACCTTTGGTTTCGGGATGTTCATCAACCTTTGAGTCGATATTGGTGTGGAGGGAGAGTTTTTTCCAGGTTTTGGCGCGTAGTGCATAATAGAGCAGCACCGAAAGGAGTATGACCTCACCCACAATGATAATGACACCCGCACGGGGTCCCAGATGCGTGAATCCGAAATAGCAGGCAAGCACCAGGGATCCTACACCGAGAATGCCGGTGACGGCAAATCCCGGTATGAGAAGAATTTCTACAAGTATCAGGATTATACCCAATACGATTAGCATTATTATAAGTCCGGTTCCCATAATATTTTGGTTATTTAATTTGTTCTGTAATTATTCCTTCCACACCATTGCCTTTAAGAATTTCGGCAAATGCTTCAGCCTCCTCTTTTTCATCGAAAGGAGCTATTATATATAGCACTTTCCCTTCAGAAAGGCTCCTTACTATCTCTTTTGAGGTATTATTTCTTATGAGGGCCATTACAGCATCAGGAATGCCACCCGCAAAATTTTCCAGAACGACACGATATTTCGGTCCTGTGGCAGGTGATTGCTCAGCCTGGCGGGCCTCATTGACTGAGATGCTTTTACCGTCACGATAGGCTACCAAAAATGCAGTAGGAAAGCCTCTTTTCCTCACTATGTTGATTTGAGAGAGTGCTTCTTGGTAGGAGTGGAAAATACCTGCGGTGTAGAGATATTTGCCTGAGGACTGTCTCTTTTCAAATACGGGACTCAATCCCTTGAGTTGATGTAATTGAGCTTTATGTGAGGTGACGGAGAGCTGAATGGAGTAGGAGACACCCGGTGTATTGACGGGTTCTGCTATAATCGCTGTATCCAAAATCCGGAATGAGTAGTCAAAGCTCTCCTTAGGTATCTCAATGGGGATGTCAAAGGGATCTGAGAAATGCTGTTTGATAAAGGCATATTGTTTTTCTTCGATGGAGGATGTTTCCTGCGGTTTTTCCGAAATATCCTCCAGATTGATTATGATACCCTCCATCAGAAAATTCATTTCCATCTGCTGAAGTGCGCTTGTAGCACTATTTATCTCAGATTGCAGTATGATTGCACGGTGTTCGGTGTTGAGCAGCAATTTTGAGAGCGTTTGAAGTTCCTGTTCATTTTCGGTGGAGGTATAGAGCTCCCTCATCATCTCCAGGTCTTTGCCGAGAGCAATCAGCGAGTCCTGCAGTCCACGTAAATTGACGAGCAGAGAGGTATAGTTCAAAAAGAGAGAGTCCATTGCTGTTGCAACCGGAGGTACTACGCTCTGTTCGGGAATGGATGGGAGTTCCTTCTCTATGGGTATTAGTGCAGCTATACTTCGTGCCTGTTCCAGAGAGGTGATGGGTTTTTTGATAGGTTTGTTCTCAAATGCCAGCACATATATGGTCACGCTGTCCCTGTGACAGCTCCTATTGGAAGCGAAAAGGGAAAAATTGCCATCAGGAGTATTACAGAAGAGAAAGTCGTCGAATGGGGAGGAGTAGGGAAAACCGAGGTTTTCCGGTATTCCCCAGTCGTTGATTTCCTCATCCCATCTGCTGACGAACAGATCATATCCGCCCATTCCAAAGAGGCCCTTGGTGGAGAAATAAAGCTCTCTTCCGTTGGAACTCAGGATAGGGAAGATGTCATCTTCAGGGGATGTAAGATTTTCGTTTATCAGTGTAGGATAGCTCCAGAGAGTGTCTCCTGAACAGGTGGAGGAGTAAAGATTCCATGAACCGCTCTCGTCCTGTGAGGAGAATACAATGTTTCTTATCCCTTCGGGGAAATAGATGGAGGTATAATATTCGTGAGAAGATGTGACATTCGGAACGAATGCATTGGGAATAGGAAGCCAGGATTTCTCTTCCAGGTGAGAGTACCATAGGAAAAAGTCATCGCGCGGTACGGTGAGAGAAGAGAGAACTCTCGGCTCGGTAGCATAGCTGAGCATATTGCGTCCATTCTCACTGCGTACAATCCTCTCAAGCAGATCTATCCGCTGAAGCGAATCGTTGCTTTTTTCGAGAAGCGAATACCATATATCCAGAGCTTTGTCAAAATCGTAGGTATCGTGCAATGCCTGGGCACGACGTACTTCCGTACTCCAATCCTGACCCATGAGGCATGACGCCGCAAATAGTGTCAGAATTAGAAAAAAAGCCCTGTCTATGTACTTGTATCTCATAATCGCCGTCAAAAAAGCCCAACAAAAATAGGAAATACTTCATATATTAAAAAATAATCGTAATTTTGCCCTTTCTTTTCGGAATATAAGGACAATAAGTAATTTTAAAATACAAAAGTATGCAAAGTAAAGGTGCCATTACATTTGTGGCAATTTTGATCGGACTGGCCTGTATTTTCCAGTTGTCATTTACTGCTGTTACATACATTCACGAGAACAAAGCCTCCAAATATGCAGAGGAAATCGTTCTAGCAGAGCAGTCCAAGCCTTCGTTCAGCGAA
>JAKQLB010000314.1 GCA_029567375.1 Bacteroidota bacterium
ACTCGGGTGGCCATCATATCGTAAATACGGGTATTCACTAATAGGGGTGCTTTCATCTAATTTCGCCACATATGGTCTAATTTTTATTGCTGTATCGAGGAACATGACCCCATTTTTCTTGCAGAATTCCTCTAAATGCGATTTCTCTATATTCTCAAGATAATCTGAAGGTACTTGCTGACCTGTAGCTTTTTCGTAATACATGCCTCCTCGAAATCTAAACATGACGATTACAACTTTGGCTCCGGTTGAATGAGCCTCATTAATAATATTAGAGAATTTGGTTAATGTTTGTTTCCATTCAGGCTCATTCTCCAGCTTCGCGGAAGATTGTTTTACCTGTCGTACGCTAAAAATCTCATTCCTATATCTCTGCATCGCCCCTATGCGGATTAATTCATTTGGTTTCAATTCGGATTCCGACATGAAGCGAGCATCTTCATCTGGATTGGCAACTCCTCCCTTTAACCCGCCCGACCACTGCCACCTCATAAATGCCATAACCGCTGTAATTACGAATTTATATTGCTTTTTGATCTCTCTCGAACGAGCAGTCGTTATGTCCTGGTCGACAAGCCTACCGATTGCGCTTGGAAATTTCTTCTCATTTATTATCTGTTCCTCATTTTTCAGAAAGAAAGCTTCCCGTTGGTACACTCCCCCCAAGTAACCAATAACAACCCAGTTTGGTTTCAGAGGGACGCCGTAATGGTCATATGCACCTGCCATTTGTGTAGGCGCATATCCCTGAACACCTAAAGAATAGGTCACAAGTCCTTTTTTTGTCAATAACGACGACCAAGTATCTTCTGTTCGGACACCCAATCCTTCGGTAAAACTGTCACCAACAGCTACAATATGAACCTGATCAAGTTGAGCAACATTCGCCATATTTTTAAATCCACGGGAATCCGTTTTCCATTCATAAACAAAATCTGTATCAGGACCATAGTATCCAGGCACTTTCACGGAAACATTTGGCTTGAGCTTCGCATAAGGGCTATAAGGCAGATATTCTACAACCTGTTGCCGCAGTTCTTCAATAGAAGCTGTATCCTTTAGATTACGAATAGTTACGGGAAATACACCCGGAGAAAAATAAAAGAATACATCAAGTAAAATACACAGGATAGAAAAAATAAACAGGGAAAGTTGAAAATTTACGAATATCTTAGCAACAGGATGGTTCTTGTTTAATGAAGCTAAACCTAATGCAATAATTATCAAACCACCAATGTAAGAGGATATAATTATTGGAGAAAAGGAAAATTTTTCCAATAAAAAATATAATGATAAAAATGTTGCATTGCATACAATTATAAATATCATTGCTTTTGAAAATCTTTTTTGTTTAAAATCTTGCTCAAGCCAATTAGCGGTTCTCTTGGATAATGCTATCGAATAGTTTCAGCATCCGTTCTCCCGACCTACCATCAAGTTTTCCCCATTGATCCATAGATCTTCGCTGCAAATCAGCTACGGTTTCATAGTAATCAGTATCTGTTGTCAAACGACGCATCGCCGACAAGAAAGACATCCTATCATCAACCGTGACAACGCCTCCGACTTCGTTATAATCCTCGTAATTCATCCGATACACATCGTAATTCACCACCGGGATACCGCAGGCGATGGCCCAGCGAATGGTAGCCGAAACGCTGGCCACATAGATGCTGCAAAGGGGAACCAAAGAAGCGGTATCACGCTTGGTTATTGCCAGACCGAATTTTCTCAGAGGCTCGATTTCCTCGTCAGTCATCCGGGGATGAGGACGCACGACAATGTTCCATCCAGAAAGCGAGGCCAATGCCTGCATCCAGAAACCAACCAGTTGTTCATAATCGCGAAACTCGCATTTCCTCGGGAACTGACTCGGAGGCAGGGCACACAAGAGGAGAGGGCGGTCTGAGGGTAGTTCAAGCTCCCTGTAAAGGACCTTTCGGCGTCTGTCCGCATCCTTGCAGACTTTCACGAGCAGATCGTCATAAAGCGCCCCCGTCATAACCATCCGTTCCGGAGCCAAGCCCTCTTTTCTATAATATTGTAACATAAAATCATTTTCTGCCGCGATGACTGTACCTTCAGAATTATAGGTCCAGGGGCTGTTCGGTGCAAAACCCAAATATTCGATGGCAACGATATCATAAGCCGGATTGCGCAGCAGCTTCCTGCCTCGGTGATTATAAACCCACTGGGGATATTTCCAGGCAACCAGTTTGTTTATCACACTTGCGGAAACGATGTGGTCCTGCCTGTCAAAGTAGGCCTCGGCGGGTTCTCGGGCGTTGGCGATTGTAAACGGAATGATTACGGAGGGAATCATCCGGGCGCTTGCCGTTTTTATCAGAATGTACAAATAGACATCTTCGGATGACACCATCAATGCGGGCTTGTATTCGTCAAGCAAGAGGTCAGCCTGATAGCTTTGATATCGGTATTCGACAAGCTTCCATGACAAGAGCAGAGGAAACAGCAGGGTGGGAGGTGTAAAACGTAAAAGGATTCTTCTAAATCGCTTCTGGCTCTTGCCTTTCTTCGGCGGCGCCAAGTACTGCCAACCTTCTTCAGAACAAACTCTGACATCGCGATCAAGTGAATTATACCCGTATTGAAAAAAGATAACTGGATTATATCTGTCAGATTCTTTCAGCAGGCGTGCGACACGGGATAACTCTATGAAGTGAGTTCCAATACTGACCGCAATCAGGACATTTTTTCTCATTTCCCAAGGATATTACGAATAGTGCGCAATACCGGCTTGAGCTTGTAAGGAAGCATGGCCAAACGCTGACGTTTCAGCACCGGTACCCAGTCCGGGTTTTCTGCCTTGACCCAGCCCATAAAATCCCTCCAACTGAACACGCCCATTTCCACCAAGCGATCGATATTCAGCACCGCCGCCTCTGCAAGAACCGGCGGATCGAGATATTTGACTATCCCCTTAGCCATGGTCATACAGGTACGAATCTCCTCTTCCGGACTTATCTCCAAATCGAAATTGACTGATTTAATATGGCGCGACCAAGGTGTTTGTTTCTGCATGGTCTGGTGATAATGGAAGGTATCCGAAATCTTTCCTTCCCTGTATCCCGCCTTGGCAACAATATCTGAAAATACGTAATCTTCCTGCCTGTAAACATAATCGTCATCTACCCGGGACAGGCCCGAATCAAACGCTTTTTTGCGCCCCATCTGGGTTCCCGCCCAGGGACGCTCTCCATAACTCACGTTGTATTCAATCATTACGGTATGTTGCATCGGGCATCCGAACCAGTCGTATTCCTGCTGGTGCTTCTCCATCGCGTCAAACCATCCCGCGGGCAGATATGCATCCGCATGTATATAGGCAAACCACTCCGTCTCCACTGCTTCTATAAGTTTCCGGATGCTGTAACCCAGCGATTTATAGCTTCGGTGGTCAAATATCTGCGCACGGGGAAATCCCTCGGCTATACTCATGGAATCATCGATACAGCCCCCATCTCCGATTAGTAGTTTGTGAATGGGAATCTCCCGGTAGAATGACATAAGATTAGCTTTCCAAAGCTCGTTTGCATGTATTATAGGGATAATGACATCTATTGCATGATCCGGTGTGGATAGATAGCGATCTACGAAAGGTTTATCTTCATAGTATTCCTGAAATATGGAAATATTGTGCTGTTTATCGTTCATACCTGTAACCTCTTTTGTTGATGGAAGCAATGAAACTATTACGGTGATGGGAACTACCTTTTTTCGGCAATAACATTCATCCAGCTTCCCTGTTTTAACCAGTTGGCAATAGATGGGGTTATATGGGTGTCCATATAGCGGAGGGGCTGGCAAAAAAACGGGGCATATAACATTTTGACACCGAAACGACGCAACTTTCCAAGCTCCGGCGGGTAAACATACGTAAAGGATGATGTGCCAAAGTAGCTGATCATAGTTCCCAGAGTAACATCAATGGACCGGAAGTGAATTTCTTTTACTTCAAAACCGGCAATGTCAAGGATCTTCCTGATCGTCAAGGGGGAAAAATGATTGGGTTCCATGAAACCGAAGACCGCAGTGTACTTTTCTTTGACTACTTTTTGAATCAATCCTTCAATATTGTGTGTTCCAATAAAAATCGTTGCGCCGGGTTTTGCTATACGATTACACTCCAGCAAAAAACCTTTCGGTTCGGGTATGTGTTGTATCAGATCCCGCATGTAGATTACGTCAAACATTTCGGCAGGAAAGCGCACATCCTGTAAATCGACATCATATATAGTATCTCCAAGGATTGAGCGTGACTGTATGCACATCTTCTTGTTGAGTTCGATACCATATACATCGTATCCATATTCTTTTGCCTTTTTCAGTAAATGTCCTGTTGCACTGCCAATTTCGAGAAAGCCGCCTTTTTTCCCCGCGCTTCTGTGTCTCTCGATAGCATCCAAATTGGAAATATTTTCATCATTATCGAAATCGCTGGTCACCGAAGGGTTATCGAACTTGCTCTCGTTATAAATGGCGTTGGCACTGCTGTTGTAAAAGGAGTGCGTAGCCGCATCATTCATCCGGGGGTTCATGTAAACCATGGAACAATTACGGCATTTGTAATATTTAAACCAATCCTTTTCATAATGCAGTTTTGCGTCTTTCTCACCACAAACCGGGCAGTCAGCATAATGGGCGAATTCATCCTTCATCCTCTTGTTACTGTAATCAAACAATAGTTTATGCTGCTCCCGTAACGCCCTGTTCCACCTATCGAGCCAATCTGACGACATATGGTACCGTGCTATTGCCTCTGGGTCATCAATTTTCGTTGACCGCTCTTGCCGATTTTCCGAGATATTAATTGATCAAACATGTCTATTAACCTGTCCGTTGCTCTGCCGTCCAATTTGCCCCATTGCTCCGCGTCCTCTTGCTGATATGCAGCGATCTTCGAATAATAATCTGAATCACTGGATAATCTCTCCAATGCTTCAAGAAAATCCCGTTGCTCTTGGACATCTAACACACCGGAGAAAGATCTATAAATTGTAAGCCCGTATCGATAGACGTCGTAATTGACTACCGGCTTACCACAGGCAATCGCCCACTGCACAGTTGTCGAGTAACCCGTCGCCACATATATGTCGCAAAGAGGAATCAAGGTCGGCAGATCATCCCGGGATATTTTCACTCCCCATTGTTCGATGTAGTCCCAGGCATCGGCTTTCTTTTGGTAAGTCTGCCCCGGATGTAAGCTGATCACCGCATTATGGCCCTTGATTTTGCCCAGCGACCTCACCCAAAACTCGACAAGTTTCTGATAATCCTGAAAGTCACATTCCGGGCGCCCAGATATATAATGATCGGGAACCAAAGGAGACAATATCATGGGATAGTTATTTTCAAAACCCAGTCGCTCGTATAATTCACTCTTCAATCGCTTTGCATCTGTCTTGATATTGGCCATGATGTCATATTCTGCCCGTCCGACGATCGCCATTTGTTCCGGCGCTACGCCCTCTTTGGCAAAATGATTGAAGGTTGACTGACTGTCCACCGCTACTATATCTTCCTGATTTCCCACCAACTCCCAAGGCTTTAGCGGTGCAATTTCTAAAAGCTCCAAGGACATGAGCAGTTCCGGCTGGACACGTAGCATACTGTATCCTCTATGGCTTATCGTCCAGCGTGGGTAAAGTTTCCCAATGAGCTTGTTGCATAATCGTTTCATACTCATTGAGGGATCGTAAAGATAATTTTCGGCATAATGGCGGGCGGTAGATTTTTCAATCGGGGCGGTTGCGATCGGTATTCCTTCCATATTTGCAGCCGCGATAAAAAGGGGGGCTTCGTAGGCCGGACTGCTCTCACATATCATGGCGACATCTATACGTTCATTCTTCAACAAAGTCCGGATGGTATTCAAGTTTCTCTTCATTGACTTCATAATCAGAGGAAATTTCAAAAGCGAAAGGGAATAATGATATTTCCTCGAAATCATTTGTAGAAAAGACAGCCTTCGTAGAATGGCCTTAGGGATTGTCCAACACGACGCCCCTGATGTGCTGGAAGTCGAATCTCCATGACCAGTTGTCGCTTCCCCGTGCAGAGGCCCCATGATCCTTATTCCATCGGCACGGCACAAGTCCATATGTCTATTTATATAATCATAACTTATATAAATAATCGGCTCCCACCCTGAATGTTTGTTAATCAGGATCGCCCATCTGGCCATTTGTCGGCCAAAGGCATCATGATTGGCAATTAAAAGGATCCTTCTCACGCCATCGCCATTGCTACTGAAACAATAATCATTTATGCAATCTCGTTCTTTCCGTTTCCAGATCGGCGTCAACCATCAACCCTACCAATTTGTGAAACTTGATTTTTGGTTCGAACCCGAAGACTTTTCTGGCCTTAGATATATCTCCAATCAACGTGCTCGTATTTGATGGCCGAAACAGCTTGCTGTCGGTCACTAAATGTTCATCCGCCTTCAGACCGACGGCGGAAAAAGCTTCTTGAACCCATTCTTTCACAGAATGAGCCTCACCGGTGGCGATGATAAAATCGTCCGGTTCTTTGCACTGCATGATCTGCCAGGCAGCTTCCATGTATTCTCTTGCGTATCCCCAATCAATCATGGCACTTAAATCCCCAAGGATAAGCTTTTCCTGTTGACCAAGAGCTATCCTTGCAACTGATTGGGTAACCTTGCGTGTTACATATTCCGGGGTTCGTCTTGGAGATTCATGGTTATACAAGATCGCATTGGATGCAAAGATGCCAAAGGTATCTCGATAATAGCGCGAGAGATAATAGGCCATGGTTTTGGCACAGGCATAGGGACTCTGCGGGTTGAAGATTGTGTTCTCGTTCTGCACCGGGCAGTCCGTCTTTCCGAACATATTGGATGTGCAGGGTTGAAAATAGCGAATAGCGGGATCAACCTGCCTTACTATCTCTAAAATGCGGCCGACGGCGGCGCCGGTTATATCCACTGAGAAACCTACCATGTCATAGCTCCAACCGACATGGTCCTGGTCTGCTTCATTGTATATCTCTTGGGGATGAATGCTTTGAATGATGCGATACAGTGAAGTAGGATCGGCTAAATCACCACGGCAAAGGAAAAAGCACTTATTGAAAATGTCGGGGTTCTGGAGCAAATGATCGATATTGCGTGTATTCCCCGTGGCTGAACGTCTGATCATTCCATAAACGGCGTAACCTTTATTCAACAATATGTCCGCGAGGTAACTGCCGTCCTGACCGGTTACACCGAGGATCAGGGCTTTTTTCATCTAATTATCCTTCCCTGCGCTATGCGCTTCATATCATGGTTGCAGACAGCCAAAAGGTTTGACCTGGAACCGCCGGGGGAGTACCTTCGAGTACTTCCACGCCAAGCTCTGGTAGTCCAATTTCACATCCTGATTTTCCTTCACGATGGCCAGGAATACCAAACTGACCGAATGTTGGCGGAATCTTGTGCCAAACGGATTCGCGACGAAGGTATCTTCATAGTATCCTATTGGTCTGATCTCCTTGATGTTTAGATCCGTCTCTTCCTTAACCTTTCTTTTCGCTGCCTGTTCCAGTGTCTCATCCTTGAGCACCCTACCCCCGATAACCCACCACCTACCACTGAGTGGTCTGTTCTTTCTTTTAATCAATATATACTTGCCGCTCTCCGTTTTTACGATTATATCCACACACAATATGGGCAATACCCTCATTATGCTTTCGTATTTATCACTGGGGATCATGGCACCACCCTAAATTCCGGCAAAGGGACGATAAACTGCCCCCCCCGGGAACGCCATTCCACCTCTCGTTCGTAAAATTCACTAAAGAAAGCCCAAGGCAGCACAAGAAAATAGTCTGGATTGGCTCTTCTCGCTTCCTCCTCAGAAACGATAGGGATCCATGAGCCGATAGTATATTTACCCCACTTCTCAGGGCTACGTTCCGCAGCCGCAGTAATCAAGCGGTAATCAAGGCCATAATATTGGAGAATCACATTCCCTTTCGTTGATGCTCCATAAACATAAATCTTCTTTCCTTTACTGACTTCATTTTTAATAAAATCAACACAACGGGTGCGATTTTCTTCGATGCGTTTCGCAAAGGCTAAAATGTCATTCAATGTGTATTTCTCACGATACGCCATTCCCATACCGTCGTAATGACGGGCAAAAATCCTGTAACTGCCTCCATTGACATCGTTTTCTTCGATTTTGAACATTTCGAAACCATTTGATTCAAACAAATATTTCAATGAATCAAGAGAATAATATTCCAGATGTTCATGGCATATGTTCCCCAAATCGTTCTTTTCGATCATCGGCGCCAGACACATGAGTTGGGCCACAAAGACTCCTCCATCAGCCAAGGCAAGCTGCGCATCTTTTATGAATTGATTCGGGTCCTCAAGGTCATAAAACATGCCAATCGCAGTAATTACCTTTGCCTTGCCAAAACCCCATTTGTGGGCAAGTTCCATATAGCGCTCATAGTTCCAGAAATCATGCATCACATAATCGGCATTTTTGTTTAGGCTGTCCACCAGGTTGTTGGCGGGCTCACAGCCCACGCGACGGATCCCCGGTGCAGTATATGTAGCCAGCATCGTCCCATCATTCGCTCCGATATCCAGGACTACATCGCCGGGTTTCAAGGCGACCATCGCTTCGATTTCTTCAGTAATATCCCTCAAGGCCCGCCTCATTGTATCTGTAACACCCGACCGGTACCAATAATGACGTGAGTATAAAAGCTCCTGAGGCGCCGTGTGGCGGAGCTGTAAAAGTGAACATTGATCACACATAACTAAATCGAGAGGCGCTTTCAGTCCTTGCCCGATCTTTTCTTCGGGAACAAAATCGTTAATGAATTGTTCCCCAAGAGAAAACACGTCGTGCAAAGCACTTCCGCCGCACAATCTACAGGTATTACGGGCTATGGTTTCCATTTGCCTCTCCTTATATTTACATTCGTAGTACTCAGGATCGTTTCAAAAGCAGATTGGCGTACTTGCCAACGGACTGCTTTGGATACGACTCCATTAAATATTCATCGCTTACCGGATCACGATCATCCTTCCGTAAATCGAAGATTTCGAAACCATAAGATCTAATATAATCAAGAAACTCCTGAATATCTATATCAGCCCATAGAGGCAGGTATGGTGCAAATTCTATTGTCAGTATGATGGAAGGATTTGCATTCAGCAAATTCTTCATGCCCTTCAGGGCCGCATATTCTCCTCCTTCTACATCAATCTTGATATAATCGACATTACAGTCCCTCCCGGCAAAATAATCATCCAGGCTTACAGCTTCCACAGGTATCATCTCCCGTGAATGGTCGAAATTCGGCTTAGAGGAAAAAACCACACCGCCGCTCTCATTAGTCCTTTCTTCTGCTTGATTGGTGAAATAATATTCCGTCCGACTAATGTCAGTTACGGCCCTGTTCTCCAAGGTAACATTCCTGTATCGATTCAGATGGGTATTCACCGTCAGCAGGCCAAAGCTGACCGGCCCCGGCTCAAAGGCGATAACCCGTCCGTCAGCCCCAACCAACTTTGCCAGCAAAAGCGTGTATAATCCAATATTGGCACCGATATCGATAACTCTCTGTCCGGGCTTGACATTCTTGATAATCACAGCCATCTCGTCCGTATGCATCTGCGCATAATCATTAAGATCGATATCCATTAGACCGCTATAATTTATAAGGTCCGTGACATTTTGATAAAGTAAATGACCAAAGATATTATAAACAAAACCGGCACCGTGCCAACACTGAGGGTATAATTCTTTAAATGCCTCATTTTTTTTGCGAAGAGATATCTCCAGTCCCAATCGACTAAATAACGAGCATACCGCTCTTTTAAGCAGCTTCACCAAAGCCTCCCACTCAGTTCTTTCTTCTTCGCGAGTTAACAACTTCGCTCACAGATTCAACAACCTCGTCAATTTCTCTTTCCGTAAGGGATAACCCGGAAGGTAAATATAAACCTTGTCTGGCGATACGTTCCGTTACCGGATAACATTCTCCAGCAAAGAGTCCAAGATCTCGTAGGACCGGCTGCTCATGCATGCCGATAAAGAAAGGCCGCGTGCCAATGCCCCTTTTCCCTAATTCGATCATCATCTGTTCCGCATCCATACCCAGCAGCGGGTCAAGCTCTATGCAGTACATCCAGTAAACCATTTTTGCCCAAGGCTTCTCGATTTGATACTTTATCCCCTCAATCTGAGATAATCCTTCCCGATAATAGACACCAAGCCGTCTCTTAATTTGAACAAATTCCTCAATCCGTTCCATTTGTGCGACTCCAATGGCGGCTTGCAGATTTGTCATCCGAAAGTTATGGCCGAGTTCCGTATGGTAAAACCTCCGGGATGGATGAAAGCAGAGATTTCGGTAAGATGACGCCCGTTCAGCCATCTTTTTATCCGCTGTCAGAACCATCCCCCCCTCCCCCGTTGTGAGGATCTTATTTGCATAAAACGACCAGGCGCTGATGTGGCCCAGCGACCCGCATTTCCTTCCTCGACATTCGGCGCCATGCGCCTCGGCGGCATCCTCAACGACGATGAGATTGTAACGTTTTGCAATCGCCAACAGAGGATCCATATCCACAGGATGTCCATAAATGTGAACCGGCATAATTACTTTAGTCCTTGGTGTGATCCGTGATTCGATCTGGCTAACATCCATATTCCAAGTATCCGGCTCTGCATCCAACAAAACCGGCACGGCTCCCAATCGAATCACCGCCAACGCACAGGAAATGATGGTAAAAGCGGGCATTATCACTTCATCGCCTTTGCTTACACCGGCAGCATAGAGAGCTGTCTCCAGCGCCGCTGTACCGTTGCATACCGCGACTCCGTAATCAACGCCTATGTAGTTGGAAAACAGTTTTTCAAATTCTTGAACAAACGGGCCATCGGAAGAAATCCATCCCGTGTCAATGCAGTGGGTCACCAATTCCCGTTCACGACCATTCAACAGGGGCTGATTAACAGGTATCATTGTTCAACTCCGCTTACCTTCGAATCGCCCTTTGTCAAAGCCATCGATATAAGGTCCGTTCTTGACTTCTACCAGAGTGGTTTCTTCCAAAACTTCTATGCCGTGACCGGCTCCCGCCAGCAATATGATATCCCCCGCTGCCAACTCACGGCTCTCAAGGTAAACTTTGTCAAAGGAATAGAAATCAATCCTTATTTTTCCACTCTTTATAAAAAGCACTTCTTGAGTTCCCACACAATGCCGCTCGACAGGGTTATGAATATGAGGTAATACCTTGTAACCGGCTGGGCGGCTCATGGTGCCAAGTTGTAATGAAAAGTCGTTGGGAGATATAAATTTTATTCCCTCCACCGAATAGTCACTATAGATAACTATCGCAACTATCGCTCCATCATTCCTAATTGTTTCGATCATCAACATTCACCTTGCAATTTATTTTTGTGCCTTAATACTTATATTCATGCTATTTTTCTCACTTCCCACGGGAGCTTTGGGCGAACGGCCCCCGGCAACGGTCCACTCATCCCGTACCTGGTAGTCTCTTCAATTGTTTCATCTATGGGATCGATTACCGTGATCATGACTGCCCCTCTTTCATGGAAACTGTAATGAAAAATGCTGTCCGTATAGAGAAGGGCGGCATCGATTGTATATGTTTCATTATTGAGCAAATTACCTGGGACAATGCAGGTTGCCTCATAAGTTCCGTCTATTGCTTTGCCTTTCTCCCCTCCCCCGGTCACAAAGACATATTGGCCCTGGGGGCTGATGACATAAAAATTGGGCCGCGGGGCAACGGGTGCGCCATGAAGGTCATAGGTCATTTTGAGTTTGAAGGGCGCCCGAATGTCCACTTCCCCAATGAGATTTCCCTCCATGTCCTCTATATGCACTTCAAGAAGGGTTGCGTATTGATCCCCCACTTTTTTCCCCTGCTTTCTAAAATCAACCGCATATGGAGAACTTATGCCTGCGTTATAATATCTTGTCACGACATCCGTGACATTACCTTCCACCAAAATACAGCCATTATCGAGGAGTACTGCCTTTTTACACAAGGAGGTAATCATCCCCATATTATGACTGACAAACAATACTGTACGTCCTTCCTTCTGCGATACATCGCTGATTTTTCCCAAACATTTTTTTTGAAATTGAGCATCACCAACAGCCAGAACCTCATCGACCAATAGGATATCTGGTTCAATGTGGGCGGCAACTGCAAAAGCCAGCCGCACATACATGCCGCTTGAATAGCGTTTAACCGGCGTATCGATAAATTGCTCCACATCAGAGAAATCGACTATTTCATCAAACTTGCGTTGAATCTCCTCCTTTGACATGCCAAGTAAGGCACCGTTGAGATAGATATTCTCTCTTCCCGTCAATTCCGGATGAAACCCGGTGCCAACTTCCAATAAACTCGCGATTCGCCCTTTGATCTTTATTTCTCCGGTTGTAGGAGCGGTTATTTGAGAAAGGATCTTGAGCAGGGTGCTTTTCCCGGCGCCATTTCTACCGATGACTCCAACAACCTCACCATGCTGTATTTCAAGGTTGATATTACGCAATGCCCATATAAATTGATCTCCATCCTTGCCGTCCCTTGCATCCATGATCTTTAGTAGGGGATCGGGTTTGCGCCGAACCTTAGCCCACCAGCGATTCAGATCTTGATACAGTGTTTGATTGCCGATGCTTCCCAATCTGTAACACTTGCTAACCCCATCAAATACGATAACAGAAGACATATTATACCGTATCCATGAAGGTTCTCTCGACCCGGTTGAAGATCAGAATTCCGATGAGCATAACCACAATCATACATACCAAGCTGTACAGCAGGTGGGTGGTCTCCACGATCCCGGCACCGAGAAAAGCAAACCGAAACGTTTCCACAATGGAAGTCATCGGGTTGGCCAGCACAAGCCATCTATACGTTTCCGGAACCGAGGATAGAGGATAGACAACCGGGGTAATGTACATCCACAATTGGGCACCGAATGTCACAAGGAACTGCAGGTCCCTGTAACGAGTGGTAAGTGCCGATATTATAATGCCAAAGCCGAGACCGAGCCCTGCCATGAGGATGAGAAGTATTGGCAATAGAAGAATGGTTGCATTGGGATGGACATCGGCGCCGGAAGAACTGAAATAGATCATGAAAGCAAGGAAGAGAAGAAACTGTATAAGCAACGTAATCAGATTCGACAACAAGATAGAGATAGGCACTGTGAGTCGGGGGAAATATACCTTCCCAAATATGTTTGCATGCGAGGTAAAGACATTGGACGTTTTGGTCAGACACGCAGAGAAATAACCCCAAACGACAGTGCCGGCCAAATAGAATAAAAATTGAGGAAGTCCATCCGTTGACAGTTTCGCGAAATTTCCAAATACAACCGTAAAGGTCAAAGATGTAATGAGCGGTTGAATAAGATACCAAAGGGGACCTAAAATAGTTTGCTTATAATAGGTAACAAAGTCGCGCCAGACAAAGAGCATGATCAGGTTGCGCGCCCGCCACAGTTCACCCAGTCTGAGGTCAAGCCATCGACGTTGAGGACGAATAATGTAATCCCAATTAATGTCTGCATTGGATTTCATAAAATTTAATATGGCCGGCGCGGATTATTTAACAATCATGTCACAATTGTCTCTGTTAAATATTCATTCATAACATCTTAATTGTTTTATATATTTTTCTTAGATACGAAATCCCCGAATCACCAAGCACATTGTGTCCTATCCTAACCAACGACCTTCGCATTTTTTCCCTGCGGGATAAATGGGGCAGCAAGAAGAAACGGATTTTGCAGTGACGGCAATAAATGTGCCGCCGTCCCTCTTTTTCTGAAGGGGGGATATAATTGCGATAGAGAGATTCCTTACCGCAGTACGGACACCGCACTCGCACTTCCCATTCACCGTTATTGAACGATATATCGGATGGCCAAGCTGAATCCTTTTTTTCGAAGCCAAGATATGCCTTGTGGATCTCCCGCTTCAATTGTTCAAATTCCGCCGCCGTCATGGTTTCGCTCATATTGATGTAGTCAAAAATGTGATTTTCCACGAAGTCAATCTCATCCGTTATAAGACCTTTGGACAAGCAGTGCTTATATAGGGCGGTACCTGGATATGGCTCTATAAATCCAAGTGAAATGGAGGTTCCAAATAAATCGTGATTTTTTTTCCAGTAATCCAAAGTCTCATTGGCCGTTTCAAGTGTTTCTGCCCGGTCTCCAAAGATAAAATTGCCGGTTATTGCCATACCGGATCGTCGCGCAATATTTATTGACTTGTCTATCTGGCTAGGTTTTATTCTTTTTCTCATACTCGTCAGTACCGTCTGACTGTAGCTCTCCAACCCCAAGCTCAAACAATGCAAACCGGCATCTTTCATAGATTCCATCAACTCTTCATCAGTTGTATCTACCCTCATTTGGCAATTCCATTTTATGTCTGTCTTGAGTTCTATAGATAACTCCTTGATAGATTTGCAGAACTCCAACACCCTCTGTTTATCATGGGAGAAAAGCTCATCAAACACATCAATAATGTTAAAGCGATAACGATTATGAGCATGTCTAAGTTCTTCCATAATATTTGCGATGGAGCGTTGACGGTATTTATTACCGATGGGATGAAAGCAAAAGGTACACTGGTATGGACAGGAGCGACTTGCTATAAGCGGATAGGCCCTTGGATGATCCAGAACATCGTATATATTAGATTGACTGGGAAGCATTTGATTTAATACGGCATCCAAACCAACACCTTCGTAGTCCGGCCAGGGAAGGGCATTGATGTTTTCGATGGGATATCTTGATCTTGTCAGGACCAGTTCCCCTTCTCGAGAAGAATATCCAATTCCGGCAATTAACGACAGGTCGTCATTTTGTTCCGAGCATTTCACTAAATCAACTATAGTTTCCTCTCCCTCGCCAATCACCAAATAGTCGGGACGTAAATGCTTCCACATCAATTCAGGTTGGCTGGATATCATCCCCCCTCCCAACACGACTCTTGCAGGAGGGGCATACTTTCTGACAGTCTGAATACATCTTTTAACTGCTTTGTAATGGACCGACAACCCACCCGTGAGCACGTAGCCATAATCTTCCTGAGACAAAACCTTTTTGATCTTTTCTTCTACATCATCCCGGCACAGATTCAGGTTTAAAAACGCTGACTTTATTCCTGCCTCTTTAAGCGCAGCAGATATGTAGGCCAAGCCCACGGGTATAAATATGGGGGTGTAAATGCGCGTCAGTTCGTCTGTTTCCTTAAACCGCGGAACTACGATGAGAACATTCATGGAAATATACCAATATCATTTCTTAGATATTATGATGATTCATTTAGAGTCATTCGCAAGCCAGGCGGGGTTATTCCGAAGATAATCAGATCCAAAGCGGCCGCGAATTTCGCCATGAAGAGGTCTTCCTCGAAAGGGATCCACCGCCTTGATGGGGAAGACCTCCCAAAATCGTTTCTGCAGGGAGTCATCCCCCTCTTGAGATCGCCAGGTCCCTTTCAAGCGCTCGTCCATCTCAACAACCAAATCGCGGATCTCCTCGGAACTGTTTTCTATCAATCGGATTCCTCTGGAATCATACTCATCAGCCGAAAGTGCAAATCCGACACCACGATCAAAAATTTCTTTTAACGTGAGTTCCCTATTTTCGATTATGGAAACATGATGTTTAGTGATACCGAGAAATTGTTTTCTGAAGGTGAACAAATATCCCAGCGGTACCAGGTTTACGTAGGCTATGGGCCGTCGAAAAATTAGCGGAATGGCATCAAAACCTGTTCCCGTGGAGAGGCAAAATGCACACTTTGCCCCAAGATACAGATCCATGAACTCACTACGCATACCATTTGTAGCATAGTCAATCACCCTTGGATGTCTTGCCATCATAGCGTCATGAACCTTGGCGCCCATTCTGATCACAAAGTATCCCCGGTCCGCGAGTTCTTCACACGCGAGGACATAATTTTTTATGTCGGTGTCACGGTAGTTGTGATAATCCCAATTGCCCTCCGGCAGATGACTGCGCAGATAAGCACGATCGCGCACCGTAAGGCATACAAAAGGATCTTCATGCTTTATTCCCATGACGCGCATGCCCTGCTTGCCACGGATTTCTTCCTCGGGAGTAAATTGCAGATGGGGAGGAAACCGATCCAAAAGATTAAGAACATCCCTGTCATTTTGTGTGTTATTGCCGATTTCATGCAGTTCACCGTGGGGAATTAACCTGTTTCCCTTAACAATGGGTGCAGATATCCAGTATGGCCATACATGTGGCAGCACTCGTTTCCACATTTTTGCAAGTTCCCTGTTGCATAAGGGCTTATAGGCAAAGAAAAGAATATCAATGTATCTTTGTTTGGGAACATTAACTCCCGCATCCTTTTCACAAAGGTAAATCTCTGTATTCGCAGCGAAATGACCAATTTGTGAGCTGATCATCCCACCAAAACGAATCAGTAGCCAGGGACGAATCAGGCGGAGAATAATTATGAAAGGAATTACTATTATATTTGTAAAAAAACCGAAAATTCTATACTTCACAG
>JAKQLB010000331.1 GCA_029567375.1 Bacteroidota bacterium
CAGTTCAATTATCAGCTGCCAACCTCCTTCGTCGAAGGATACCATAGTATACCGAAAACCTCATCTTAATTATCATAACTTCGATTATGGTAGAGCCAGTATCCTCGGCACCGACCCAGCACGTCAAACGAATATTCAGTCTCGAAGGCATAATGCTGCTTCTCGATTGTGACCTCGCCGCGCGCGGGGATGGAGTTTATTTTATGGTTATAATAAAGGGGCGTCTGTTATCTTTCCAGGAGGTGAGGATGTTCATGCTGTCAGCATTCAGGTCCTGCCCGAGCACAAAATCGGGGTGCAGCCACTTTCTCTGTCCGAAGGAAGGATAATCAGCGACGATGCGGCGCGGGCATTTACCGAGGATATAGGAGATACTAAGTTTTTTGTCTTTGTAATACAGATCGCCCTGAGAAGAAAAGGGCCAAAAACCCATCGTGCTCTGGCTCTGGTGAAGCATTCTAAGAATGCCGATGGGCACAAACTGCGCTTCACAAAATCAAGCTGGACGATTCTGGTCAACCCCGTATGTCTGAGATTCGACACCGTAGGTGCCATGGTATATCCGTGATTTTATGACAGCAGGCAGTAATAATCCCATTCATTGATCCGGTATAAGGCAGCTTTGATGCGCGACGTTTCGATGATAGCAAAGATAGAATCTAAGTCAGTGACGAAAAAGGACGAGCATAGAATTCAGACTGTAATCACCTTAATACCACGCCCTTCAAGAAGATGTATATTTTCCGGTGAAAGGCCGGAATCTGTGACTATTGTGTTGAATTCTTCGAGATCGGCGAAGAAGCATGAATTTACTTTTCCGAACTTCGATGAGTCGGCGAGGAGTATTCTCTCGACGCTGGAATCGAGTGCTGTCTTCTTTAATTCTATTTCAAATTGATTGGAGCAGGTTACGCCCATGTTGTGTCGAACGCCGCTGGCTGATATGAAAGCCTTATTAGCTCTAAGTCGTTTGAGAAGCTGTATGTTCTCCGGACTCTCGAATACGAGGGACGATTCGTGGTACAAACCACCGATGAGAATCACTTTTGTATTGGGATTGTCGACGACATTGAGAAAAGAGTTTAGGCTCAAGCAGATGATTGTTAAAGAGATTTTTTTAGGTAGTTCCCGCGCTAACATAGAGACAGTAGAGCCCGCATCAAGAATTATCGTATCTCCTTCCGTAATCATAGAGGCAGCTGCCTTCGCGATGCGCATCTTTTGCTCGATCATCACGTTTTGCGCCTCCAGAAGCTGATAATTAGAATATTTTGAAGGAATAATGACACCATGATATAGGGAAACCTTTCCTCTCTTGACAAGAGTTTCCAGATCGCGCCGTATGGTCATGGTCGTTACACCAAGCCTTGCTGCTATATCTGTCAACATGATAGCGCCATTTTCTCTGACAATTTCTTCAATCGAGGTTCGTCTTTGTTCCATTTCTGACATCTGATTCCCCTTAAAATAAGTTGACAGCATCAAAAAGATGATCTACAATCAAAATGTTATAAAAATTACACAAATGTATAATATAGTAACATAATTTGTTATCAAACACAAGTGTTTGATTATACTATTATTAACGGAGGTACGATATGGGTAAAAAAATGCTATTGGTCACAAGGACTCTGCTTATTGTGGCGTGCGCCATATTCATGGCGCTGCCCCTGGTCTCTGTTGCTGCACAGGGGAAAAAATACGAAATTGTCACGGTGGTCAAAATCACAGGTATTCCCTGGTTCAACAGGATGGAAGAAGGCGTCAAGAAAGCAGCCAAGGATTTTGGAGTCAATGCTTATCAGGTCGGTCCTTCGGATGCCGACCCAGCGCAGCAGGTGCGTATCATTGAAGATTTGATAAGCAAAGGTGTAGATGCCATCTGTGTGACGCCCAATGACGCCAAGTCGCTCGAACCGGTTTTTGAACGTGCCCGTAAGCAGGGAATCGTCATCATTACACACGAATCTCCCGATCAGAAAGGCAAGGACTACGACATCGAGCTCATCGATAATATCAAGTTCGCTCAGCACAGCTGGGATACGCTCGTGAAATATATGGGGCCTTCCGGGCAATACGCCGTGTTCGTCGGATCGCTGACAGTTCCACTCCACAATCTATGGGTCGATGAAGGCCTGAAATATGCGAAGACGAAATATCCCGGGCTTCAGCTCGTCACCGAGAGAATTCCCTGCGGCGAGGATCAGGAACTCGCAAAGCAGAAGACGATGGAGCTCATCAAGGCGTATCCGAACCTCAAGGGCATAATCGGTTTCGGGAGCCTTGGCCCTACCGGTGCGGCCCAGGCGCTCAAGGAAAAAGGACTGACAAAGCAGATTGCAGTTGTCGGCAACGTCATGCCGGGCCAGGCAGCCGCGTATCTGAAAGATGGCTCTCTGAAGCAGGGTATCCTTTGGGACCCCGCCAACGCGGCCTATGCGATGACCTGGGTTGCCAAGCAGTTATTGGATAAAAATAAATTATCTGATGGGATGACAATCCCGAGCGTCGGCAAGGTTTCGCTCTCCGGAGATATCATTACTGCCGATGTGGCTCTCGATATTACAGCCTCGAACGCCGAGAGTCTCGGCTTTTAAAACGCAGTAGTTCCAGCTTATCCTATGGCTCCGCTCACTCTCTGGTGAGCGGAGCTTTTCGGGAATTTTTATGAGCATTCCAATTTTTGACGGTGATATTATATGTCAGAGATATTTCTCTCTATGATAGTCTCAAAATCTTTTTCCGGCGTAAAAGTGCTGGACGACGTTGAATTCAATATACGGCGCGGTGAAATACACAGTCTCTGCGGCGAAAATGGATCAGGGAAATCGACGCTGGTGAAGATCATTTCAGGTGTGTATCAGCCAGATAGTGGTGCCAGGATTGAAATCGATGGAGCTTCTGTCCGCCATTTGTCCTCCATAGAGTCAATTCATCATGGCATTCAAGTCATTTACCAAGATTTAGCCTTGTTTCCGACACTTTCTGTAGCTGAAAATATCGCCATAGGTCAAATTTTGGCCAGGGGCAAATCTTTAGTTCGAAAAGAGACAATGCGCGCTCTTGCGACGCGGGCGGTGAATCATATCGGCGTAAAGCTTCCGCTCGATGAACCTGTGGGAGGTCTCTCGATGGCCGACCAGCAGCTTGTTGCGATTTGCCGGGCATTCATGAGCGATGTGAACTTGCTCATAATGGACGAGCCAACGACAGCACTGACTCGCAAGGAAGTCAATGCGCTTCTCAATGTTATAAAAGACCTCCAAAGAAACGGCACTGCATCTCTTTTTATTAGTCACAAACTGGACGAAATCTTCGACATCGCTGAACGAGTGACCATTCTGCGCGACGGATGCAAAATCGGCACCTATAATCCTTCCGAACTCGATACCAAGCGCCTTTCATTTCTGATGACGGGGAAGAATCTGGTGTACGAGGCTGTCTCACCCGTAGTGAAGAAGGATGTTCCGCTGCTACAGGTCGACGGCCTGTCGAAGCGCGGTAATTTCAGGGATATCGAGTTCAGCCTGGAGCGTGGAGAAGTCCTCGGAATCACCGGGCTGCTGGGATCAGGTCGCACCGAACTCGCCCTCGCGCTTTTCGGTCTCAATCCGGCCGATACAGGGAGCATTCGCATCGAAGGCCAAAAGATCGTCATTGACAGTGTCGGGACAGCGATGAAGAGCGGCATTTCATATGTGCCGGAAAATCGTCTGCTCCAAGGCCTCGTTCTTCGCCAGTCGGTTGGCAAGAATTTTCTTCTGACGGTACACAGACGTCTTACCGGCAGATTTGGACTCAGGGATTCCCGCAGGCAGAGGGCTGAAGCGGAAAAATGGATTCATGACTTTGAAGTGAAGACCCCGAGCATTGATTCGGTCATAGAAACGCTTTCCGGCGGCAACCAGCAAAGAGTTGTGCTCGCAAAATGGATCGCCACGAATCCCAAGATACTCATTCTTGACAGCCCCACCGTCGGCATCGACATAGCGGCAAAGAGTTCGATTTACGCGACTATCCATCACCTAGCATCCAGGGGAATGGGTATCATCCTGATATCCGATGAGGTGAACGAGCTTATGCACACGTGTAACAGGATTCTTGTCATGCAGAGAGGTCACATAAAGGCTGAATTTTCAGGAGACGGGCTCACGGTGCAGGATGTTTCCTCCGCGATTGTGGAAGACAATGGAGGAGACTGCCGATGAAGCGCATGTTCAAAAAAAGCGAAACATACCTGTTCCTGATAATTATTCTGTTTTCTGTCATCATCACTGCCATCAACAGGAGTTTTCTGACTCTCGAAAATTTTTTCGATCTTGCCAAGAGTTATTCGTTTATGGGGATTATGGCTTGCGGTGTCCTAGTCGTCATCATTTCTGGAGGTTTGGACCTTTCATTTACGGCCATAGCTACGGTCGCCGAATATGTGATGGCCTCGGTGGTCATCAGTCTTGGGGGCAATGGTCTGACCTGTTTTCTCATTGCCTCAGCCCTGGGAATTGCACTGGGACTGATCAACGCATGGCTTGTCTATTATGTCAGGATACCTGCGGTTATCGCGACCATCGCGACAATGAACATCTTTTATGGCATTCTCATCATGGCCTCCGGAGGCAAATGGATTTATTCGCTTCCGGAGTGGTTCAGCTCTTTTGCCCAGGTCCGCCTGTTTTCCCTCGTAAACGCCAACGGCATCGAGTATGGCTTGTCGATCATTACGGTTATATGGATCGTCGTGATGCTGCTTACATCCTTTCTGCTCCGCCATACGGTGACAGGCCGCGGAGTGTACGCCTTGGGCGGCTGTGGATCGGACAGAGGGCCTATCGAACGGGCAGGCTTCAATGTCAGGAGAATACATGCCTTTATATACGCGTACATGGGATTTCTCGCGGGCATCGCAGGAGTGGTTCAGGCGCTCCTAGTGCAGACAGTCGCGCCGAACTCCATTGTGGGCAAGGAGCTAAATATCATTGCCGCAGTCATCCTCGGAGGCGCGAGCATTTCGGGAGGCGCCGGCAGTGTGACCGGCACTATTTTGGGTGTCATGCTAATCGCTATTATGAATAATGGACTTACACTGATGCGCGTTCCGTCATATTGGTCCGACGTTCTCATAGGTGGCATCATCATTGTCAGCGTCGTGGTCAATGCGCTCAGAATGAAGAGGCAGAATGTCAAGGTTATCGACATAGAGGAACAAGAAGTATGGGCAGCCAAAAATTAAAAATACGGTCTTCTCTTGTCTGGTCCGGAGGTACTGCCATTCTCTTCGGGATTCTTGTGTTGGTGCTGCTTCTCATGTGGGGACTCAACCCAACCAGATTTCTGAAAATTAGCAATATCCAGTCGATGGCATTCCAACTCCCTGAGCTCGGCCTGCTCTCTTTCGCGATGATGGTTGCGATGATCAGTGGCGGGACGAACCTCTCCATCATCTCGACCGCGAACCTCTCCGGCATTGTCGCCGCACTCATCATGCAGGCCGCGCAGAAATCAGGCACTCTCGCTCCGGGTATCATTACCGCCTACGCCATTTTAGCAGCCATTGCGGCCTCGGCGATAATCGGGCTCCTGAACGGTTTTCTGATTGCATATATTGAAGTTCCTCCAATGCTGGCGACTTTGGGCACGATGATCTTCCTCAATGGAATCTCTGTTTCGCTTACGAGAGGCTATGTCATCTCCGGTTTTCCCGAGGATTTTCTGTTCATTGGGAATGGCCTTGTCTTGGGCATTCCGATGCCGATCATACTATTCGCGGCCGCGGCTGCTCTTATCGCTCTTCTATTCGACTATACTCCTTATGGATTTGAGCTCTACATGCTGGGAACAAACCCCGTCGCGACCCGGTATGCTGGTGTCAACAATCGCAAAATATTGATGAAGACATATCTTCTTTCGGGAGTTCTGTGTGGCCTTGCCGCAATCATTATGATCTCGCGCTTCAATTCCGCGAAATCCGATTACGGCGCTTCGTATCTGCTTGTGACGATGCTTGCGGCCGTCCTCGGCGGCGTGAGCGTCTATGGAGGATCCGGAAAAGTCTCCGGCATCGTGTTGTCCCTTATTATTCTACAACTGCTCTCGAGCGGGCTGAACCTCCTTCGTGCCAACGCATTTTTTACACGGGTGGTCTGGGGTGTGGTGCTTATTCTCGTGATGATCATCAATAGAATTTCATCGTACATCAAGGACAGGGGATAATCATGAGTGGCAACTATCTGTGCATTGATCTAGGCACTGCCGGCTTGAAGGTCTCCGTCATCTCTGAAGCAGGCCATGAAATCTGCAGTGCGTCGAGAGACTATAACATTGATACGCCTTGGGAGGGAGCTGCGGAACAGGATACAGACTCCTGGTGGAGAGCTCTTGTTGCCTGTTGCGGCGAGATTCGCGAACACAGCAATGACGCTCTTTCGGGAATTATGGGAATAGGCCTGTGTGGGCAAATGCATACACAAGTCTATATGGGTTCCGATGGGAAGCCTCTGCGTCCCGCCATAACCTGGATGGACCAAAGATCCCGTAGGCTGCTCGACGAGATGGCACAAGAGGCGGATGCGCTGAAACTCATATTCGACCAGACCTGCAACAGAGCCTCAACGACCTATACCGCTCCCAACTGTCTGTGGGTCGCGCGGAATCAGCCTGAAGTCTGGCGTTCGACACAGCACATCCTTATCGCAAAAGACTATCTCAAGTATCTTATGACCGGCGAAATGCTGACAGATTACACCGACGCGGCGGGCACAATGCTTTTCAATGTCGCGGCGCGCACGTGGTCGGAGCCCATGTTGAAATTATTTGGCGTCGAGCGTAGAAAACTTCCCGATGCTGCGCCGTCCAGTACAATCATGGGCAGAACTACCCCGGAGGCATCCAGAGCTCTCGGTATCCCCGAGGGCACACCCGTCAATAACGGCAGCTCCGACAATTCGGCGGCGGCTTTAGGCTGTGGCATGGCTGCACCAGGGCAGGCGACGCTGATAATTGGCACCGCCGGCGTGGTGAGTGTTTGCTCTGGCGAACCAAAGGCGGATGCACTTAATAGGATTGCATGCTGGAATTATTGTCTCGACAATACATGGATAAATCTAGGCGTCACGCAGACTGCTGGCGAGTCGTTGAATTGGTTTAAAAGATGCTTTGATCCCCGCGATGTCGGGGAAGCACTCTCTGAGGATGTGTTTCTGGCCTATGACGAAAGCGCGTCGAAGGTGCAGCCCGGTTCGGGAGGTCTTATTTTCCTCCCATACCTCAATGGCGAGCGGACTCCCTATTGGGACAGTTATGCGCGCGGAGTTTTCTTTGGTGCCAACCTGGAAACCAGAAAGCAACACTTCATCAGGGCTGTCATGGAAGGAGTGTCATTCTCCCTGCGCAGCAATGTCGACGCAATCGAATCCCTTGGCGTACAGGTCAGAGAAATCAGAGCAATAGGCGGGGGCCTTCGCAGCAGGACATGGTTGGGCATACTGGCCGGAATTCTCAACAAATCGCTGAAAACCATGCCAAACGCGAATCCGGGAAACATGGGGAATGCCATGCTTTGTGGTATGGCTCTCGGAATCTGGGACTCGGTCGGATCCGCACTTGATGCCTTCGGAGTCCAAAATGCCGAAACGGAGGTCAGCCCGATTCCTGACGAAGCATATGAAAAAAACTATAGAGTATTTCTGCAGCTCTACGACGATTTGAAAGCAACGTTCAAAGTTGCCGTGGAATGAGATCTATATGGAGGCACTATAATGAGTGACAGAATTAAGCCAGAGCTGAAACAGCTGATTGTTGACACTGGCGTGGAGATGATTAGAACAGGTATGACTGTTGGCACTTGGGGGAATATTTCAGTTCGTGATCCGGAAACCGATCTGATGTACATAAGCCCGAGCGGCATGGATTATATGTCGATAAGGCCTCGCCATGTCGTCGTCATGACACTCGGCCTTGAAATTGTAGATGGCGTCGCCGAACCGTCCATTGAGAAGCACATGCACGTTGAAGTCTACAAGACTCGCCGCGATATCAACGCGGTCGTGCATACTCACCCGATTTTTTCTTCGATTTTTGGCGTGGACAGAATGGAACTCCCCGCGGTGAGCGAGGATTTCGCACAGATTGTAGGAGAGAAAGTATGCTATGCTGAGCCATACGAGCTTCCAGGCTCCGAAGCTCTTGCGAAATCTACGGTAAAAGCGCTGAAGGACCATTTTGCCGTTATTTTGCCAAACCACGGCGCTCTGTCTGTCGGTGAAGACATTAGCAAAGCCCTCAAAGTGAGCATGGTGCTGGAGAAAAATGCCCAGATATATTTTTATTCCTTGCTTGTTGGAAACCCGACGCTGTTAAGGTCGGAGGATATCGCATTTATGCAGAAATTCGCGCGGGAAAATTACGGCCAGAAAAACAAAAATTTGGCGTAAAGGGGATTGCTGTATTCAAACTGAGTCCATACAAATGTATGTGCTGCAGCAACAGTGAAAAAGCAAAAAGGTCTGGCTTGCCGGGCTTTTTTGCTTTTTAAACAGGTCTCCTCAGAGATAATTCATGAAAAGCGAGCCTTTTTCAAAAGTTGTTAAGTGAAATACTCTTCTGACGCAAAGAGTGGATAAACCTTGTATAATGGAATTAGCAAGGAAATTAGAAATAGAATAAGTCTTGCAATGAAGAGTATACTGGAATTATGATGTGGTCTCCTGTAAAGAGAAATGTCCACTTAATTGCGTGGCAGGATTCTGTTGTTGATGTTTCATGAGCAAGCCTCCAGTAGTTCGATTGTTTGGTCCTTGAATCCAAAAGCCCCTTTGAAGCAGTGCAAAGGGGTAAAACCAGCAAGGATCTTTCGTGGATAGGTATTTATCCAGTCTTGGATCTCTCTAATCCACATATCGCTCACATGGCTAAAATTGGTTCCTTTGGGCAGAAACCTTGTGTCTCCTTCCCAATGCGCTGCTGCAAATTAGCCCAATTCATCTCTTTACGATGGGGCAAGTCTCGCTCTAACGCATTAGGATTGTTCCTATATTCTTGCATAAGCCATCCATA
>JAKQLB010000044.1 GCA_029567375.1 Bacteroidota bacterium
ATTGAATACCAGTCAATAGCTTTTGGCAGGATGTCTCAAAAGTCATTTGAGGAATATGTGCGCAATCAGCTACCCTTCATTTACGGTGAAGTAATCCAGGTACTGTATAAAGATAAGGCCACTTCTGACCGGGTAATTTTAGCGATTGAAGATGAGTATCAGAGATTTTTAAGTAAGCTATGAATCACGGTTCTTTGTTCAGTGGAATCGGAGGCTTTGATCTTGCTGCCGAATGGATGGGATGGGAGAACTTGTTTCATTGTGAGTGGAATGAATTTGGACAACGAGTATGATTTCGGAGAAACACAACATAGCATCAAGAAAGAATTTACTAAAGGCAATAGAAGCCAGGCACAAAGCCGGTACTACTATAATGAATTGTGAATACTGTGGGAGGGAGTGTTTAGTCCATATGGCACGGGTTAGAAAGGGATGGAGATATTGTTCATGGGAGTGTAGAAGGAAGGCTATGGTAGGCGATAATGCTCCTAATGCCGGTGGTGGCGAATGGATGAGGGGAGAGAATAATATTAACTATCGACATGGTAAAAGTGCTGAGACCTTACATAGAAACCTAACGCTAGTTAATCAATGGCGTAGGAGGGTTTTTGCCCGTGATAACTATGTATGTCAGAGGTGTGGTTATGATAAAGGACACATACTAAAGGCGCATCATATTCATCTTTGGTCAAAGTTTCTTGAGTTGCGGTATGAATTATCTAATGGCATTACATTATGCGATGACTGCCATAAATGGGTTCATGGCAAGGAGAATATCAACCAAGAATATATTATCAAATGCAAATAATAGACTTATTCAGCGGTATAGGGGGATTTTCTCTTGCGGGGAGATGGGTTGGATGGCACACAATTCAGTTTTGTGAGATAGATAAGTTTGGGCAAAGAGTGTTAGGCTATCATTTCCCCAATATACCAATACACCCTGATGTTAAAACATTGACTGGGGAGCAAATAATAAATAATGGATTATATGACCCAAGAGAAACAACAATTATTGTGGGCGGATTTCCTTGCCAGCCCTTCTCCGCAGCAGGAAAACGGAGGGGAACTGAAGATGACCGCCACTTATGGCCGGAATGTATTAGACTCGTACGAGAGGTTAAACCCGACTTCTGTGTTTTTGAAAATGTTTTCGGAATTGTTAGTTGGGATGGAGGGCTGGTATTCGAGCAGGTGCAGGCTGACCTGGAAGCTGAAGGGTACGAAGTACAACCGTACATACTTCCAGCTTGTGCCGTCAACGCTCCCCACCGCAGGGACAGGGTTTGGTTTGTTGCCCACGCCACAAACAATGGATATGAACGAGGGTCTGGGAACAGCAGCGGGAACGGTAGTAGGGAATCGGGTAGTAAGGAAATCGGGAAACGACTTTTCAATAAAATTATGTCAGATGGGGCAGATGGGGCTACTGCCGACACCCAAAGCAGTAGAGATAGAGGAGAACTACGAGGACTGGCAGAAGAGGATGAAGGCAAGCGGCAACCCGAAGAATGTAGGCAAGACAACGTGCAATATAGGGACGATGGCAGTATCGGGGCTTCTGCCGACACCGAGGGCTTGCGAATCAATAGAACGCAGGAACATGAAGACAATAGTGGACAAGGTGGAGAACGGAGGAGATGTGACATTGACAACACTTGCGAAATACAAGGAGGGGATGTTACTTCCGACACCTGCGACCAGGGATTACAAGGGAGGAAAATCAACGGAAACATTACAGAAACGAAAGGACAGGGGGAATTTTATGGAAACATTGCCGGACAAGTTTGCCATAGATGGGAAGACTTCCCAACTCAACCCCCGCTTCGTAGCCGAGATGATGGGCTTTCCTCCCAACTGGCTGGAATTACCGTTTCTAAACACCGAAACGAATCAATAAAGGCTTACGGTAACGCCATCGTGCCACAGGTAGTGTATCAAATCT
>JAKQLB010000341.1 GCA_029567375.1 Bacteroidota bacterium
CATATGATGTTAATACTTTAATTTTTTGATTATTCTTTTTTTTCTCCTTCAAGTATTCCAAGGTTTTTTTCATCAACGTTCTCCTGATTAAAACATAAAAAATTATTTACTTACTTTCTACCCCTGCCTGCACCCTAACGGCCGGCATCACCGGCGCGGGCGGCACCCGCGTCCGAGTGCATGCCGTGGTTAGGTTGCGAAATAGATAACATTAGCTCCGTTTCTTTTTACGACTTCTGAAAGATGGAAATCAGAAGTTAGCAATGTAAAACAATTAACAATAGCAACCTCAGCTATTAAAGCATCCTGAGTGTTGTTTTGTTTTCCTCCATTCATTGCATCAAGATCATTTTTTAATTTTTGAAAAAGTTCACCATCGCTCCATTTTGCTTCATCAAAGCGAGAAACATCTAAGACAACAGACTCTGTAGGAACTATTTCAGGTGCAATTTTTGAAAATCTTAAAAATAGTTTCGCTCTTCTTTCACTGTCACGTGTATTATTTAACTCGTCTATCTGTATATGAGTCGCCACCATCTGTCCGTCAGATGGAAGCTGATCAATAAGCAAAGAGCCATCAACCAGTTTATTGAAGATGTTTGTGTCAACAACATATTTCATATTTTATAGCAATTTAACGGAGCCGCTAAGCGGCGATCGGCTTGAGCGACAGGTTGTGCCTTTCTATAACAATTTATATTTTGCCGCCTTTGAGATAATAAAATTTACTAATGCAGAACAAATAATCAGCATAAACTTGGCATCATCAAAATCAATATTTGTATCTTCCAAAATAGCGTGTCTGATACCATTTTCGTCGCTTGTGTAACCATAAAGACTAAGAATCCCTGCTTTGAAAGCACCGTGAAAATTTACAACTGAATCCAATTTTGATAGCGCTTTTTCTAACCCACCTCCTGTCTCACCAGTAAGCTGCTTGGCAATAGATTCAATAGCGCTTATTGATTCCTTGATTGAATTACGAAAATCCGGTGTTGGCTTTTTTGCCAATAACGATAAAGCAGTTTCAATATGTTTTGGGGTACCATATAGTTCTTTTTCTTGTGCAGCAATAAGCGCAGATGTAATGCTGTTTATTTCTTCGGGGTTAGAAATAGGTGCTAAAGTTCCCCCAATGAATCTATAGCCAGCTAATTCTTCTTCTAATATACGATTGACTCCAGACATAAATTTCATTGAGTTCAGATCGTACCTCATCTCGCCGCAGTTCTTCGCTATGAACTCTATGAGATTGTATATTTGATACCATTGAAATGAATCATAGAAATAAAAATTACGTAACCATGTTTTTTGTTCATATTCTCTGAAAGGTAAAGTATCTGTTGGTAATTTAAAATGCCTTTCACAAATTATCTTTGATGCTTTGACATGATATTTCGAATCGCCAGAATAAATTGTATTTAAAAGATAATTCCATAACGAATTTCTAAGAGCTGCAGTCATGCCACCAATTTGGAGCACATCGGGTACTTTAGTTACACCAATTCTTTCGGAAAAATTTAATGACATATAATACTTCCTTCAGCACAACATTGTTTATACGGATCGGTGCTAATATTGCAAACGCCGACAGCTTGGTCGGCCTAATACGTCTAATAAGATGATTAATGTTTTTTATTTAATACATTAATGTCATTGAACTATCAACCAATTTTTATATTCTCCACTTGGGATGTTATCCGGATCCGTATAATACCCCAAATGATTTACTAGTGATTATTCGCTAATTTTCAAATCCAATATACAGATTACTATTTGAAAGGTTTGAAATATTATTAGAGTTGTATTTTCAACGTTTCAGGAAGAACATCGTACGTATAGCACCTACAAAGGTTTAGTATTGAGGGGTTGTCAGAATTAAGGATTGTTGTTTGAAAGAGTCAATAAAAATGGAACTCAGTTTTTTATCCGATCTGAATGGAGCCTTTATCTTGCCTCCCGTGGATTAAGAAACAATGACATGCGTGCCGCTTGTCAAAAGATGCGTTGAAACCATGATGCCCGTCATCGACAGCGTATGTGATATTCCGATTGGCGTTGATGCCTCCCTTCAGTTTGATGCTACCGATTTTCAGTGAATAACTGGTACTGGTTTTTACCCTTCAGTTTGGCGGCATACATGGCTCTGTCGGCAAGCGTCATGAGCGTTGGCCCCTCATCGGCGTCGCTCGGGTAGAGGCTGATGCCGATACTTGCCGTGATGCGTTGTTCACACCCATGGATTGTCAGAGGCTGCGCAATGCTGTCATTGATTTTGCGGGCCACGGTGGCCACACTGCCGGAATCAGCAACCTCTTCCACCAAGACAACAAATTCGTCTCCTCCCAAGCGCGCGGCCACATCGGCCGCCCGCAAATCATTCTTCAATCGCGTGGCGATTTCCTTGAGAAACTGATCGCCTGCTTCGTGTCCCATCCTGTCGTTGATTTCTTTGAATCCGTCCAGATCGATGAACAGGACGGCAAATTGCTTCTGGTATCGTTTTGCGGTCTGGACGGCCTGCTGGAGCAGTTGGCCGAACATCATGCGGTTGGGCAGTCCCGTCAGGAAATCATGAGTGGCCAAGTATTGGATTTTTTCTTCGTTCCGTTTGCGCTCCGTGACGTCTCGTCCAATCCCTCGAAAGCCGATAATTACTCCTTCCTGATTGTGAATCGGAAAGGCTGAATTTTCGACGAATCGTATGGTTCCGTCCCTGTGAAGGATCCTGTAGGCGATGTCCCTTTTGGGATTGCCGGTTTTATAGATTTGGGCAAAGGTTTGATAGATATGGTCGACATCTTCTTTCACGACATTGATCTGGAAGCTTGTGCCCAACAGTTCCTCTCTTGCGTATCCCAACTGTTGGCACATCGTATCATTCATGAAGTTGAAATTGCCGGCAAGATCGACTTCATAATAGGAATCGGCCATTTCTTCGAGGATAGTTCGGTATCTTTCCTCGGATTGACGGATCGTCTCTTCCATTTGCTTGCGCTCGGTGATGTCACGAACAATCGCCTGAATATAGTATTTACTCCCATAATTGAAGGAGTTTATGCTTACTTCCGCATCAAAAATCGTTCCATCATAACGACAGTGTTGCCATTCAAAAAACTGAGGCTGACCCTTGATCGTCGCGTTAATTTTCTCTACTGCTTTTTCTTTAGAGTTCCTTCCATCCGGCTGAACGTCCGGCGAGAATCGGTAAGGTGTTTGTCCGATGATCTGTTCTCTGGTACAGCCAAACATCCCAAGAGTTTTTTGATTACAGTCAATAAGTATATCTTTATCCATCATGAAAATGGCGTCACCGGCAGATTCAAAAAGGACCCGGTATTTAATTTCATTCTCCCGCAAGTCGTCTATCGCCCGATTGCGTTGGACTCTGACCTCTGCATCTTTTAATTCTTTGGCTATGGCCGAACAAAGACGCGATAGTTTCCCCTTCATGATGTAATCTTGAGCGCCTAAACGCATGCTCTCTAAGGCTGTTTCTTCGTCTATCGCGCCCGATACAATGATGAGAGGAATGTCGATGTCTATTTCCTTGAGCATGGCAATGGCTAAAGGAGCACTGAATTGCGGCAGTCTATAATCGCAAAGAATGATGTCCCATGGATTCTCCTGAAGGGCCTTTTTCATGGCGGCGGCGGTTTCCACACGTTCATACACCGGTTTGTAACCGCCTTTTTTCAGCTCACGGATCATAAGCAGAGCATCGTCTTCCGAATCCTCAACCATTAACACCCGGAGTGATTGCGGTTTGCTGCTTTCAGTTGGAATTATTTTCACCATTTTTAAATTTTCATTTCACAACTCGTATTTTGGTTAAATTGAGATGGCATACGGCACAATTACTGCGATGAAACGATCAATATCGGCATCTGGTATATGGTGCAACATGACTTAACCTTTTCTGATTCATGGATATCTTCATCACGATTACAATTTTCTTCCATTGTTTTTTACGTGTTATCGAGAAACTCTTTTCAAGCAAAGATTTATACAGAAATTACTTGATCATGTCAAACATGACATAATAAGGCATCCCAAAGATTAGGCGTGCACTTCCCCCGATTTATTGGACACGCTGAAGAGTTTCAGTTAAGAGAAAATAAGGTGGAGGTGTGTCATGGTTATGGGGAAGGATAAGCGGTATTTTGATCGGGAGTTCAAGCATGAAGCCATACGGTTGGTAAACGAGGGGAAGCGATCTCTAGGAGATATTGCCAGGGATTTGGATATTCATCCGAACTTGCTGCATCAGTGGCGCCGTAAATATCGGGCAGATATGGAACATGCTTTTCCCGGTAAAGGTCATTTGAAGCCACCAGAGGAAGAGATTCGCCGTTTACAGCGTGAGAATGAGGATTTAAAGGAGGAGAAGGAGATCTTAAAAAAAGCCTTGGCCATCTTCTCCAAACACCCAAAGTGAAGTATCAGTTCATAGAGAATCACCGTTCCGAATTTGCGGTGAAGAAGATGTGCCAGGTATTAGGGGTTTCCAGGAGCGGTTATTATTTATGGGAAAAGCATAAAAAGAGTGAAGGCCAGATAGAGAATGATCGTTTGCTGGTGCATATTCGTGATGCTTACGCAAGGGGCCGCGGGGTTTATGGCAGCCCTCGGGTGACAGCGGAATTAAGGGCTAAAGGGATTCCTTGTGGAAAGAATCGCGTTGCTCGTCTAATGAAGAGTCATTGGATTAAGGCAAAGACGAAGAGGAGATTCAAGGCTACCAAGAAATCCAAGCATGACTTTTTGGTGGCAGATAATCTTCTAAATCAGAGATTTTCGGCAGACGTGGCCAATAAGGTTTGGGTTTCGGACATTACCTATATTTGGACAAGAGAGGGTTGGGTATATCTGGCGGCGATCCTGGATGTTTTTAACCGTAAAATTATTGGATGGTCAATGGATGACAGATTGAGCCATGAGGTTATTGCGGATGCCTTGCGCAAAGCAATCATGCAGAGAAAACCCAAAGCTGGCGTTTTGTTCCATTCAGATCGTGGAACGCAATATACCAGTTATGCTTTTCGGGATCTTATGGAGCAATACGGTTTTGTTCAGAGCATGAGTTCTTCAGGAAATTGTTACGACAATGCCGTGATGGAATCGTTTTTCCATACCTTAAAGACGGAACTTGTTTATTTTGAGAAATATCGGACCAGGCAGGAGGCTTGTGGGGGCATATTTGAATATATTGAAGTATTTTATAATTGTGTTAGAAGACACTCGGCATTGAATTATTGCTCGCCCGCCGAGTTTGAACGGAGAGCGTGTGTAACTTAGTAGCGTGTCCACTTTTTCGGGGAAAGATCAATTTGAAAGGTTTGAAATATTATTAGAGTTGTATTTTCAACGTTTCAGGAAGAACATCGTACGTATAGCACCTACCAATCCACAGTATTAGGCAGTCGGTAGAATGACGGATTACCTTTTGTAATCATGTTATTTCTATGGGATGGGTTTCTCCATTTTATGTAAGCTGATACCCTTTCTCCCGGAATAATCTCAGGCACGCATCAACGACATCATTGTCATAAGCAATACCCTTATTTTTCTCAATCTCTTCAAGGGCGGCATCAAGACCTAACCCTGGGCGATACGGACGATGAGAAGCCATGGCTTCAACAACATCGGCCACGGCGATGATGCGGGCTTCTATAATAATTTCTTCCCCTTTCAGTTTTCTTGGATAACCGGATCCATTCATTCGTTCATGGTGTTGATAAAGAATTTCTGCCAGGGGCCAGGGAGATTCCACATTTTTCAACATCTCATATCCGCTTTGAGAGTGTTCTTTGATTAAAGAAAATTCAAGGTCTGTCAGTTTTGTGGGCTTGGCCAGTATTTCCGAGGGAATCGCTAATTTCCCGATGTCATGAATCGAACCTGCCATTCGGATTCCCTCTATTTTATCCTTGTTTAATCCCATCTCTGTGGCGATAGACCTGGCAAGGTCTGCAACTCTCATCTGATGACCGGCTGTATAGGGATCCCTGACCTCAATCGCCGATACCATCACCTGGATCGTCACAGCGATAGACTTTCTAAGCCTTTCAAGGGTTTTTTGAAGTTCCATCTCTGCGAGCTTGCGCGCGGTGATGTTCCTCGTTACCGTCAAAATTCCGGTCGGTTTGAGATTGCTGTCCCTTAAAAATGATGCCGCATGCTCCACCCAAATAGTAGACCCATCTTTACAATTCTCCTCAAGCTCAAGATAAGTACTTCTAGCTGGATCGGCGGTTCCGCTTGATTCCAGGGCCATTTGATCGGCAAACATCTTGGTTGCACGTTCCAGAGAATCGGGGGTTAGAATTTCATTCCACGTCTGTTTCATCGCTTCTCGAACGGTGTAGCCACGCAGATTTAGTATTGAATGGCTAATATATGTAGGCTTGAGGTTTAGGTCAAATATGGCGATTGTATCTGCTGTGTTTTCAGCAATGAGGCGGTATCGTTCTTCGCTTTTTCTCAACGCTACCTCCGCCTGCATTCGCTCGGTTATGTCCCGCACAATGGCCCCGAACCCGGACGGTTTTCCGTCATCGTCCCGAAGCAGGGTCGCCCGGATCTCAACGGGAAAGATGACGCCGTTCTTTCGCCGGAATTCCTTTTGACCTGCTTCGGAGTCACCCGTCTGGCGCAATCTCCTGACGGCCTCCTCGTCGTATGCCTGCCATTTCTCCGGCGTGATGTCCGTAAAGGTGAGGTTTTTGAGCTCCTGTAGCTTGTAGCCGATCATTTCTTCAAAGGCCGGATTGCATTCCATGAATGTGCCGTCCATGTCCAGATAAACAAAACCGTCCCGCATGCTGCTGTAAAGCAGGCGATATTTCTCCTTCGACCTGCGGAGAGATTCTTCGTCCTGCTTGCGGTCCACTTCCATAGCTTCCAGCTCATGGATTCGCTTCTTCAGTGCATCGTATTCTGCGGTAAGCTCTTGAATGGCCCTTGAATGGTCGGTCATATTGCTCCCCTGTCTTGTCGTGATAATAATTATGAACCATAAAAAATATAACCGTATGCTGCAAGACTGTCTTTCATACTCTGAAGCTATTATGAGAGCACGTGATTATATTTGTTTAAAATATAGCATGAATGGCGGGAAATTGACATTCTTGATTACAATCAATTAAGGGATACCGATTAAAAGGTTGTATGAACAGGGAGAATTGCAGGCGCGCTCTTTCAGGAAGTACGCATTAACCGGATGAACCCAAATTAGTATAAACAAAGTTTAATACCATAGAGGGTGCTCAAAATCTCTAGGTGTCGTTGGCCTGAAACCGGCGGCGCAGTCACGCGCGAGTTTTTCAGAAATTGGACGAGGGGGGGGCGTTGCGGCGCGTCACGATTTTATTGAGCGTTTCAATCCACGCGCCCGCGTGAGGCGCGACGGATTACGTGCTGGCGACAAACAGCGGCCAGTTGTTTCAATCCACGCGCCCGCGTGAGGCGCGACACGGCACTTATCGCCTGATTATCAACCACTCCGACGTTTCAATCCACGCGCCCGCGTGAGGCGCGACATTCCAGCGCTCCTTTATGGGTAATGGCCAGATGGTTTCAATCCACGCGCCCGCGTGAGGCGCGACGACATAGGGGTAAGTGAGCAACCCCCTCAAGAGGGTTTCAATCCACGCGCCCGCGTGAGGCGCGACGCCGAGCCGTCTGCCGCGCGTTCGCCGGTAGCATAGTTTCAATCCACGCGCCCGCGTGAGGCGCGACGCCAATATGGGCGATTCCGAAAAACTGGTCAAAGTTTCAATCCACGCGCCCGCGTGAGGCGCGACAGGGAATGTCCGCCGTAGCAGGGGGGGGGAAAGGTTTCAATCCACGCGCCCGCGTGAGGCGCGACGAGAAATACGCCGGTGCCCAGGCTGGGTATGCAGTTTCAATCCACGCGCCCGCGTGAGGCGCGACGCACGGAGGACAACAAAGACGAGCTCACCGGCAAGGTTTCAATCCACGCGCCCGCGTGAGGCGCGACGCTGTCGCGTCGGAGCAGTTGGCGTTGTCCATGTTTCAATCCACGCGCCCGCGTGAGGCGCGACTAAATTCCACTTCGCGGTACGCGCCGGTATTCGGTTTCAATCCACGCGCCCGCGTGAGGCGCGACTCCTTTTCCCGCAGGACGTCTTCCTGCGCGCGCGTTTCAATCCACGCGCCCGCGTGAGGCGCGACCTAAAAGACGCTTTAAAAATACTGAAGGATGCCGTTTCAATCCACGCGCCCGCGTGAGGCGCGACCGTTTCCCAACACCAACACGCCGCCCCCAACAAGTTTCAATCCACGCGCCCGCGTGAGGCGCGACCCTGATCCGTTGATCACGGTGTAGG
>JAKQLB010000391.1 GCA_029567375.1 Bacteroidota bacterium
TACGGGGGCTGATTTTAAGATCAGGATACCGGTTCTCATGCCTCTCGATAATTGTCTCGATTTGCTGAGACCAGGGTTTGCCAGTGAGTTGAAAATGAGGCGCGGGATGCCAAGAGGCGTTTTCTGCCGACCACTGCCTGACGAGAATCCGGCCGTCAAGGCAGGAAACAAGAAATTCACCAGATTCGAAACAGACGCTGACCATGCCCGGCGGACCATCGATAATATCGTCGAAAGGATGGCATTGCCAAAGAGCGATCTCGATATCTTTATATGAAAATAGACTTCCTATCATTTTTCTGCGGTAACAATAATAGCAGCCTTGAATCGGATTTTTATATGCGTGATCTCCATTAAGGAGTCAACAATTCGTTGTGCAAGGCTGAAAGGTCATGTTTGTGTACGCGCTCTAGGGCTTCATTTTGCTAAGCGACCTCATATATAAAACGAGGTTATGCGTTTTCAGGAATGAGTTGGAATCCCAACAAACCGGCTTGCTTCCTTATGTATTTGAGTTTTCTTTCTTTGTTCCGGAGCGCCAGATAGGACTCCCCTAAATCGATAAAAGTCGCTCCTTCCTTGATAATGTAATAAACGGCCTTCAACATCCGGTGGGCAATGGCGACAATGGCTTTTCTTGCTCCACATTTCGCCTTGAGCCGATAATATTTATCCTTGTAATACGAGCCATTCTTTCTCACTGCGGCATGAGCCGCTTCCACCATGATGGTTTTCAAATGATGCTTTCGGACTGGGCTTCTTCCGCTTTTACGTTTGCCGGCACTTTCATTGTTGCCGGGACATAAGCCAGCCCAAGATGCCAAAGACGAGGCGTTGGAAAACGTTGCAAGGTTTGGCCCCAGCTCGGAGAGAATATCGTGTGAAGCTGTCTCAGAAATTCCCGGAATCTTCTGGAGTCTGTCGGCGATATCGTCTGTCGGTTTCATCGCCACGCTGATGCGCTTCTCCAACCGGGCAACATCGCTCTCAAGGGATTGTATAGTCCGCAGCAATGTTTTCAACAAGAAACGATGGTGCTCTGTGAAAAACCCCTGAATGGATCGGTATAGCTCATCCTCTTTTCCTTTGAGCTTACCACGAACACAAGAAGCCACTTCTTCCTGTGTGATCGCCTGTCGATTTGAAGATAGTAAATTCATCAGATTGCGGCCGGTAACACCAAAAAGATCGGATACCACGGAATCAACTTTAATGTTCGCTGATTCAAACAACTTCTGAGTCCTTCTCTTGTAATCTCCGATGGATAACACATACTTCTTCCGTAAGCGTGTCAGATCACGCCACTGCCTAACCTCTATCTCGGGAATAAAACTGCCCCGTAAAAGACCGTACCGGAGCAAACCCGCCAACCATTTGCTATCGGCAATGTCGGTCTTACGGCCAGGCACGTTTTTGATTTCTCTGGCATTTACGAGTACGACCCGCATGTATCCCTCAAGAATATTATACACAGGACGCCAATAAATGCCGGTACTTTCTACCGCGGTCACTGGGCACCCAAGATCCAACAACCAACCGCGCAAATCGATCAGATCATCAGTAAACGTTTCGAATTCCTTGATCACTATCTGTTCATTCCCCTTTCGATCCGAAGAGATTACGCACGCCGAGACTTTCTCTTTATGAACATCCAAGCCGCAACAAATGGGGTGAACAATACCGAGAATTCTGCTATCTTCCTTCCGAGTCATGGTCTTCCTCCTGGTTAAAGTTTGGTTGCGAAACTTCTTATAGCCGGAGGATAACCATGACTCAACCGTTTCAAATAATATTTTCATCCTTCGTTGTGCCCGTGCCGGGCATGAGGGTTTGTGTCGGACACCGTCATGAAGGTTTCATTTCAATTATCCGACATGAATAAATTCGATACCTTGTTGAGGCGTCCCTTTAATGACGACAGGTTTGCAAATATCATCCCAGCAGGGCAGCGCATCTGGATCATTCAGCAAATAATAGCGGGTGTATGCATAAGGAAGATCGAAACCGAGATGTTGGCAAAGCAAATTCAATCGCATGGGGGGGTCCAATCCAATGTCTATGACATACCATTCCCTTTCATTTACAATCAAATCGAATTTAGCCAATA
>JAKQLB010000003.1 GCA_029567375.1 Bacteroidota bacterium
CAATGAATTTCAGGTTATAGTTTCTGATAATGATGCTCCCACAAGAGTCGAATTGGCCTTTACCAAAGGCCTTCATGATAACGATTATGTGCGGCTCGTTTTGGAAAGGGCGAGGACTGCACGCGAAGGTGTTGAAATACTAACAAAGCTCACTGAAAAATATGGGCAAGCCTGGAATTCTATCATGTTCGAAATTGGTGATCCCCAAGAACTTTGGATCGTTGAGATCACAAACAAACAATGGGTCGCGCGACGGTATACAAATTCCTACACTGTAAGGACAAATCAGTTCCAGATCACCGATGATTATGAAATTTGCTCCGATGATCTTATCACCTATGCACAGGCACAAGGATGGCTGAGTAGGGATGTCCCAAACACCCAAAAGATCAATTTTAGAGCGGTCTATGGCACAATCGAGCTTTATCCTTCCGATAATGAAAATTTTGCCTCACGGCCCGCTGTGGAGACTCTCTATAATACGCAAGTACGGTATGACCGAGGTATGGAACTTCTCAGCAAGATTTCAGGCAACATATCAGCAAAAACCATTATGCCATGCACCAGAGACCATTATGATACCTATACATTGCCAAGCGGAAAGGTATTACAGCTTGACCAAGTGCCCTATTACAGTACCGACTATGTCTATGAAAGGCAGGAATGGGTTGCTGAATACCCCACCAAAGATACCGTAGAGGTATCGATATTCCCGCGGTCAATCTGCCATCATGCGTTTGAAGGAAGTACCGCTTCTACCGCAGTTTTAGTAGCCCGACCTGATGTCGAGAATGATCTTGGTCTGATGCTCCATGCATATTGTCAGCCATGTGATAGCCTTTTTGTGCCTTTCTATGTAGGGGCGTCCGCAGTGGATTCAAGATATTCTACCCCAGATGTAGGTTCAAAGTTCCTTCAAATCTCCAAAATATCATTTGGATGCTATAAGACATATCACGACGGTATAAGGAAAATATTTGACCCTTATGAAGCAACTCTTTTTGAAGTAATGCCCGAAATGGAGAAGCAGTATATGAATCTTAAAGCATCGGGAAAATCAATGGATGCGCAAATGCTACTCGACGCTTTCTCGATGCAACGCTGGGAAGAGGCAATTGAACTCGCAGAGAGCACATTAGAATCGATGACAAAACTCACTGTGGAATCTTCGGCTTGGGGCAGATAGGCAGATTGGCAAAGAAGGGCTGCCATGAAACGAGTTTCTATAAAATTTGTCCATAAAGCGGCAGCCCTTCATTAATAAGTATCATCATAATTATCTATTTTAAAATAACATAAAGAAACATATTGGGGAACGAAAGACCTGCAGGGCAAACGCCTACAGGTATCATTTTATTTCTCTAAGGAAGACACTCAATTC
>JAKQLB010000012.1 GCA_029567375.1 Bacteroidota bacterium
TGTAACCAGTCAGGCGCAGGGAACCTGCAGAATAATCCTTTTATGCGTAGAAATTGAGCAGGGTCGTGAGAGCATAATCTCGAAGGGTAAGTGTTCTTTTGGAGAAAAGATTTAAAATCCTCAGCTAAAGTGCTGCGGGTGAGTTTTCCAGATCGAGAGTCGATTCTGCCCCAGATATAATTTTTCCTCGCTTCGCTAACCTGGAATATGTCGCCAAAATAAAAAAAATTTGTGCGCGTATAATCACACAATTTATTCTCCGCGACTAGGGCTTACTTTCACCGGAATCGCTACGTTGCATCGGATTTTATGCAACAGATCAGCTGCTGTACCACCGCCGCAGAAAACTCGATCGCAGGAGGTGCCGCACCTGTGCGATCGCGTTCAACCTGCTATGCAGTGCAGAAGATTTAATGCGAAAAAGGTCACTAGATCTCACCCCTCTGCCGAAGCCGTTATCCAGCGTCGAACTTATTACATGCAATTGATAATAATCATTTGATCTTTTGAGCGAGGGTAGGTAAGCCCAGCCAACACCGACGAACATAAGATCCGTTCTCGAAGGAGTCAGTGGGTTCGAATCCACATCGCATACTTACCAAGGGCCATACGCATTGAAAAAGATTTGACATTAATCAACTGTTTTTCTGTGAAAAGTGGACTTATATTGGCTCCAATCTATTGGATATTTAAAAGCAGGTGCTTTTAAAGCGTTAATCGCAAGTATAATGTGGTGGCCTTGATCACGATATGATTCGAGATACTTAGCTGCTGTGTTTTTGTCAATGACGTAAAGAGCCCAAAGAGCTTCCTTCCAAACGGCTGCATTACCATTCAATACGATCTGAAGAATTGGATCTACTGCTCGCGGATCTCCAAGTTTTCCAAGGGCAATGAGCAGATACCTCGTAAGAGCGTGAACATTGGCGTTTGAAATCGAATCAACTTCATCTAACGTTCTTTGAGGTGTGCAGATACTCTTCAAGAGTGCAGTCAAGGGTTCAACCACCTCACTGTTTTCGCTCTTCTGAAGAATAGTTATAACAATCTTTTGTATCTCAAGATTATTTGAGTAAAGGAACGGGTAATATGGCCTAGGATCGGGAAGAGAGTCAAAACATGCAAGAGTGGAAAGGGCATTCAGAGTGAATACAGGGTCCTGAAATTTTTCTATATTACACAACAGTGCATGGACTACTTTATCTTCGGCGTGATATTTTGGTAAGCAGAGAATATTTGCAGTATGCAGCAAAACCTCCGAATCATCGTCATTCAGCAATGGTACAATCCACATCATAATTTTCTTCGTATCGACTGTATCTTCAAGGACATTAAGTGCAGAAATCCGAATGGATGAACTGCTTCCATGGAGCATTTTATCCAGCAATAGATTTACAGCATCGTTGGTAGGTAAAGAGCGTAGTTGGCGTAGGGCATTAAGTTGAACACGTTCGTCAGGATCGTCTAGCGTTTTTATTAAAACAGCGGTTGAGTTAGGTCCTATCAATCTTACAAGAATATCCTGTGCCATTACTCTAATTTCAGGCGCAGGATCATTCAGTGCTACGCATGCAATCGATTCTGTTGCTCGTATATCGTTAATTTCGGACAGGGATAAAAGCGCTAGTTCTCGAATATCGCTACTCGCATCATGAAGCAAACCCTCTAGAGATGATACTGCAGGCTTTCCTATAGTAATAAGTGCACTAAAAATAACTGTATTATCAACTTTATTCTCTTGCAAAAAATCTGTTAACGGTTGAACGGCATTTGGCTCTTTTAACGCCCCCAAAGCCTCCACGCATGAGCTCGAAACCTGTAGTGAGCCTCTCCTCATCGTCTCAATTAAATAATAAACTGCGCGTATATCACCCAACTCAATTAATGCTTGGATTGCACATTCTACTAATGTTTCGTCGGTAGACTCCAGCATTTTAACGAGGGGGTAAAATGCCTCCGGACTCCTAGTATATCCGAGTCCTTCAATTGCCGCGCGCTTAAAAGATGGATGTCCATGGTCTAACTGATTTATTAGTATTTCTACTCGCTGCGGGTAATCAGTCACTCCTAGCGCAATCAAAGCGTAGAATCGCACTGTTGGTTCTGGATCATCTAGTTCATTGAGTAATTGTCCAATCACCCGAGGATCTTGCATATGAGCAAGAGCGAATAGCAAAAAACCCCTGCAAACTCCATACTCTCCATCCAATGCATACAGCACTTCATCAACTGCTTGAGCGTTAATTAAATAATCGATAGCCTTCCGCTTAAGTTCTGTAAGGTGTTCATCCCTTTTGAGGATGCAGAGTGCAAGTCCGGTGCACTCGATATCTTCAATGTCCGAGTAATCGTAGTCAAATTCTGGATCACTGTCATCCTCGTAGTAACACATAGGATAGCACCCCTAGCCCAACAAACTGCAGTGAGGCTCCTATATTCGCAAACATCGAAGCATGGTGATGTAGAGATTATAAAGATTCTTGTTTTCTTTGTTTCAGTGTTAAAACCATTACTGCTCATCTAGAGTGTCTATCCAAGGCCTATCATCCCACCGCCTGTGACCCCCCTCCGTTCACGACGGCTTGCGGGGACCCTCCACCGGCAGACCACACTC
>JAKQLB010000053.1 GCA_029567375.1 Bacteroidota bacterium
GACAGGAGGGAGTAACTGTGTTCCAGGCTCTATGACCTAAGAATCCATCCTCCTCGCCCTGTCAGATTAACAAATAATCCTGACTATTCAAAGGATGTTTTGAACTAATTCATTTCAACTTTCAATATACAAGAATCCGGGTCAATGGTTCATTTATCCCAACGGTATAATTATTCGTTACCTGATAATTGAATGTCCCCTGTTCTCTTTTGACCTTTAATTCACTCGGCCACTGAGTTGTTTGAGCGGTTGTTTGGATATTCGGTAGTGTCGAGACCAAGTCCACTTGGACCTGCATCGTCGAATCGCTTTCGGCAATCGGCGCAATCCTCAACCCCGTCTGCGCGTCAAAGAACACACCGCCTTCGGGGATCAGAAAGGTGTTGGGCTGCTTCCAGGCGAGAAGATAGGTTTCGACTCCAGCGGGAGAATACTTATCTTCAAAATATGTGACTAAAATACCGCTGGGAGATGTCCATCGGGATGGGTCCCAATCGTAATTGACTTTATCAAATCCTATGGGTTTACGCCATTCGACATAATAAACCTTTGTAGTATCCTCTGTATCACTCCCTTTGATACGCAAGGCCTGGAGTCTTGAGCTTTTGATCTCAATCGGATCTATTTCGTATATACCATCTTCCTGCACGCGAAGGACATTGTAATCTTCAAACCAGGGCAGATAGTCTTTAAAGATCGCCGAGAAATGGCCCATATAACTGCCCCCCATATTATCGTAATAATTCCCATATTCCGTTTGATCACAATCAGGCCCTGTATAATTCCATGGCTGGCGATAGCGCACAGCCCAGGCATGACCTGATCCCAAGACATGTCCTAACTCATGAGTAGCTAGGTCTGATGATGTACCGTCTCCATTCATCCAGCATCGGCCCATTTGGAATGTCCCTTCATCTGTAATGACTGATATCAGTCCCACATTAGCATACCCTCCACCCGGGGCATTGTCACAATAAGGAAATGTAACTATTATTCTTTGAAAAACCTGTTTCCCCTGGTCATCAATAAACTGGATATCCGGATCCGCGGCCTTAATCGCAGCTCCCATTAGTATTGAACCACAGGAATCCATACGTGTCGGCTTATTGAAAGGCAAGGTATACCATTCCCCGCTATTGTCAAATATCTCTCCTGTATACCACGTCTTCCCATAGGAGTTTTCTTTGTAATAATTCGTCACGGATAACGGGTTCGTTGTACTAAAATAGGTCGTCTCAAGCTGTTCCTTGGTCCAAGGTCTGCTTGGATAGTTCTGGAAATTCACAGGGATCACCAGAACATTTTGGGGGCCGAGAGCCGGGCTATCCTGCGTCGTCATCAAAACCTTCTTAAGCGATGCTTGATCAACAACAATGTCTCCTGTCCGAATCATCCCTGACTTCTCCACCAAGGCCCGCTCGATCCTGATCCTTACTCCGGGGTTAAGATCACTCCCGATCATCGACCCATCGATCTTGTACATTGTTCCGTCATCCGTTTGAAGAATGAATTCGCTCCGGGACTCACCCCTCTCAAAATCATCGATCTCCAGGATTTGGAACTCGCCCTCAAGCGTTTGCTTCTTATTAGGATCAACTTCCGCAGCCTCAGCCACTCCGCTCATATGCAATTCTTCATAAATCGATTCGCCGAATCCCTTTAACGCAGCGAATACCTTCTTTGCCGCCGAGAGATCCATCATCCCCGCCTGAACGAACTCGGTCTTTGTCCCTCGGCTATGGTCACGATGCCTGGCTTGTTGTCCGGCTATGGGCTGATCATTAAAGAAGAGGGGGTTTTCAGTTTGAATTATTTCGCCTGAATCACAATCCCAGCCGCGTTGCCCTGCTCCCTTCGGACTTGGCTGCGACGGTGATGCTATAATATCTGATTCAATGAAATACCTTTTGAACTTATCAGATTGAATTGAGGTTGGCAGGGTTTTAATGCCAGGCAGGCCTTTTTCTAAGGCCATGTCCGCGATCGCGTCCCTGTTGAGATTGAGGCAGACGATGCCGGTGATCAGCATGGTGAGAAGGGTGAGGAGGAATTTCTTGCGAAGAGAGTGCGGATTTACGGGAGACTGGATGTTTTGCGGCCCATTGTGGTGGGCATACAGCGGAGACATGCTTGAGACCATTCCGTTGGCCCTCCCCCAAAAAGATGCCAATTGATAGGAATTAATATTTTATTTTGCCGGGGGCAAATAAATCGAGGAAATCATCTTTTGTCACGAGCAGGAGACCCAGCCATTTCCCTGTTTTCAGCGCGTCGAACCATGTCTGGCTTCCTCATCGCTTTTTGCCTGCCGGCAAATTAGCCAATCCATCTCTGTAATTCAAGTAAAATTGAATAAAATTTTAAAATTATGCCTTATCGCGGTATAAACTCGCGCAGAAATCATGAAAAAAGAAAGGTTTGCCTACACATGCCGACGTCACCCTTCCCTTTATCACTGGTAACTGCAATTAACAGCTTGCCGCCCTTTAAAAATTTATCTCGCATGAAATTCACTGAGATTTTTATAGCCCAACTTTAGCCCAGTATTTTTCAATCCGTACAAATAATCAATAACTTAGGCCAATTTCTAGCCCACTTTTCCGGGCCTGTCAAGCCAGAGGTCGCGGGTTCGAGCCCCGTCGGCCCCGCCAAGATAA
>JAKQLB010000057.1 GCA_029567375.1 Bacteroidota bacterium
GGTGATACGGCAGACAAGTACCTGCACCTGGATGAAGACCGACTGAAAGAAATTAATTTCTTCGAGTTGTCACACGACGAATTGCCCGATATCATTGCCTACAATGCCGAAAAGAACTGGCTGTACCTGATAGAGGCGGTCCACAGTAGTGGCTCCATTTCTGAGGTCAGAATGCTGGAATTGAAAAGATTGACCACGCAATGCACCGCCGAGATTGTCTTCGTAACGGCCTTCCTGACGAGAGCGGAATTCCGCAAATGGGCAGCGGATATTGCATGGGAAACGGAGGTCTGGATTGCTGATAACCCTGATCACCTTATTCATTTTAATGGGGATAAGTTTTTGGGGCCGTATAAGGGTTAAAAAATCCCCCCCGCTGACGCAAAGGCTATCCAACTCGTAACCGAGAGCGCTGGCAAGTCGGCTGTGCCGGCGTGCCGCTCACATGCCTTTATTACGACGGCTTGACAGTTGACTGCAATTCATCCAATTCCTTTTCAAGGTTTCCCAATTCGTACGCCATCATACCACGCAGTGCTGATATCTCGTGTATTTTATGTTGGACGTCAATCAATATTACGGATCTACGGGGATTGATGTTGCTCATATTAAATAATATTTGCTGTTCTTCATCAAAACTCTGAAGTACGTTCTCGATGAATTCAATTCTTTCTTTTATCGACTTTATCTGTTCTACTTGATTCATAACGTATGCTATTTAGATTGAATTTGGCCGAAATATACTTCGCATCCTTATAAAAATATCAGGCAGGCACTGCTGCACCTCTTGGCCTACATGCTGTTGATCAACCTTAACCTGTCCCCTCTCCCACCTCATCCGGCCACGCCCCCCCCACTTGAGGCCCCTCTCCCCCAAAATGTGGCATTCCCGCTCCTATCCCACGAAAAACCCCACACCACCATCCCCATCCCTCTCCCCACCTCGCCAAAAACAATCTCCTGCAACACTTCAAAAACAATCAGAATACAACCATCTAACAATTCAATTAAACGAATAATCCCCCGCGCTTTCTGTTAATTCAATT
>JAKQLB010000063.1 GCA_029567375.1 Bacteroidota bacterium
ATATCCCAGACATCACCTGTATCAGATTGAAACATGTTACTCTTCCAGAAAACATATCAAGAACGTTAAAACAGTTAAAGAGAGTACACGGCCAGATACAATACGATAGAAAGTTCCAGCCGCATTCTACAGAATAATTAATCCCTGAAAAGCAATTGGCAACGATGCCTAAAATATTAATAAGGTTGCAACAATTGAAGACGGTTAAGATTGAAATAACATCAAAACATCCAATAAAATCACACAGACCTATCCCAACCCCCCACGGAGGCAGTATATTACAGGCTGTAGCGGATGCGGTAGGTGCTGTCATCACGGGAACGGTTATGGCCATTAAGAGTATTGCTATGACAAAAATAGTGGATGCCTTTAGAGACTTATGCCTCATGCCCATATACAAATCACTTCCCTATGCTAGCAACAATATTACCAAGATATTCGAACAGATTAAATATATGTTTTCCTATTACATCGAGAGCAGCCCATCCTCCTATACCATTCCAAAACATAAACACAAAATTAGTTGCCCAAGTAACAAAACCCATATTTTACCCCAGTCTATTATTATAATATTATAAAAATGTTATTTAAATATTTAATCCTATCGTTTTTTCTTTCTCAAAAAAGGATATGGCACAATCTCTTTTAATTGGTTAGTACCCGAATATTGATGTATATATTGTTTCAGCAGATGACAATATGGCCGACCAGAGCATACTTAATCCACCGCCTCCGCCCACCAACAGAGATTGAGCGATCGTTACCACAATATAAAGCCCTGCTATTGCAGCCACGATACAGGCGGCGAATGCTGCTATAACTACCAACGGCAAACAGATAGCTAACAAAAGAGCCGGTGGCGTTATCAGGATCAAAAGAATGATACAGACAAAAATTAAAGCTATTATGGCTAGTATCCCAAAGATTATTCCCAGCCCGATCAATATCGAGAGAAGAATAAAGAAGATACCCCATGCCCCTGAGGTTAATATCAGGCAGATCAAGAGAAGAATTCCTGCTATTAGAGCCGTTATGGTCAAGGCTAATGCTATCGAGATCATTAGACAGGTGAACCCTGCACAGCCTAAAGTCAGAATCGCTAATGCGAGAGCGAGAATGATGAACCCGAACAGACAGAGCAGTAATGCGGCAACAATGCCCGTTATGCTAACCAACAGGATCAATAGGGAAAGACAGAGCACCGATCCTGCTATAAATGTAATTGTTAGGATAAGGCAAATTATGACAAGTGTAAAGAACGGTATAGCGGTTGCCATCATGCAACAGAGAGCGGTAAGACAGAATCCGATAGAGAGCAGTAAACAGGCTGCCGATGACATGCAGAGCGTTGCTAAAGCCAAAACCAGTGCGGTTAAACCGAGACATATCACGCTTAATCCGAGTATTATGCAGATTAAACCCAATGGTGGAACTAAGCAGCCTAATAGAGTTATAAATAACCCTAAAGCGATTATTCCAAGCGATAAAACCAATGCAGCCAGAGATAGTAAAATTATGGCTAAACAGATAAATACTCCGATGATCGCCAGTGTAGCCGCCAGACAGAACGCCAGCACGATGGTTATCCCTGCACATAAGATCGATAACGCCAGCACCAAGGCAATCAGCCCGCACAGAACCACCGATAACGCTATAATCGACACGATCAACGTTAATGGAGCTACGGCAAGACACATCACTCCGAGAACCAGAGAACAGAATATGATGGCTAACGCCAGAACGAGACCGATCGCTCCAGTTAAAAGCAAGGCAAGAAATAAGGTAGGCGAACAGACCACCAGCGAACAGATACAAGATAAGACAAATGTTATAAAACAGATCGATCCGAGAACGATGCAGATCGCCCCGATTATGGATAGGATGAGACAGGCGATCGATCCGATTATCCCCGTAATGCAGAGTGCCGATGAGATACATAGCCCTCCGATACAGCATAATACTGCCACGACCGATACTATGAAGAATACCCCCGTTAGCAGTGCCGCCGCCGACATAAACACGATGATCGAGGCGAGGATTATCAGGACGATTATGCTTTCGATGAAGATGATTGTCGGAACGATCACGATGCCAAGCCAGTTGAGGATGATGGCAGATAATATATACGCAACTCCAGCCAAGAATGCAAGTATGATAAATATCACAGATCCTATTCCGCCAAATACCACTGCCCATATTGTTCCTATCACCAAACAGATTAAGTTTATTATAAACCCTAAAATTGGAATTATGGTAAATACACCACCTATCGATACGAAAATAAGCCATATCATGTATTGAGTTGCCCAGCATATCAACCACGCCGAGTAAAAGAATAGGGCAAACATTAGGAAAATAATAAATGGCAGAGAGAAGGGGAATAGCGGAATTGATAGTATTGATAAGGCAATAAACATTAAAAGACCGACTAAAACACCAATAATGGCAATACCAACAGTTATCCAAACAAACAGATTACTCCCAATAAACCATATTATAGTTCCGAGGCATGGAATGATAGATGAAATGAACGTTGGTATGACAACTCCAACTCCTCCTACAACAAGAAATATAAGTTCTATTGCGGGAAAGATGACAAAGATGACACCTGCAATAATTGAACAGATTATTATGATAAGCCAATCTAGAAATCCTAAAACAATCCACGCTATCCCAACCGCAAACCCTACACACGGTATCAGCCCGAGGCACAAGGCAAACCCCAGCATCGCCAAGAACCCGAACACCACGATCGGCACGATGATCAGGATGATGCTGATCAGGACGAGGGTGATGATAAGGTGGATAATGTTGGTTACGATGAAGACGGCGATGGCGAGGAGGAGAGCGATACATAAAAACGGGGCGGAGGTGGCAGAGATGCCTATAATGATGAGGACTGATCCAATGATAATCATAATGGGTCCGATGATACGGAAGACGG
>JAKQLB010000066.1 GCA_029567375.1 Bacteroidota bacterium
CGGCAGGCAGCCGGGGCGCTTTTACAACATACCGGCAAGGAGGGCGTGGTGGCTTTTTACGGGCAGATGGGCGCGGGGAAGACCACCTTTATCAAAGCCCTATGTCAGGTTTTGGGGACGGAAGACTGGGTGAACAGCCCGTCCTTTGCACTGGTCAATGAATACCTTTCTTCTGAAGGAATCCCCATTTATCACTTTGATTTCTATCGCATTAAAAACATACAGGAAGCCCTGGACATGGGGTGCACAGAATATTTTGAAACTCCGGAAACCTTATCTTTGGTTGAATGGCCCGAACTGATCACCCCCCTGCTGCCTCCGGACACCTGGCACGCAACCCTTGAGGTCCTCCCCTCCGGTGAACGTAAACTGACTGTGAGCCGAGGTTGACTTGGCCAAACGATTTGATGTCCATCCCCAGATGATCTCCAATTGGAAGCGGGAGTTTATTTCCAGCGGGGCAGAAATCTTTTCAACCAAAGCCCCGGACGAAGAAGCGGTTGCATTCTAATCGAAATATCTGTGATATATATCAAGATTTTCGATTATTTCCTTTATTGATTAAGAATATAAATGTACCTCGTGGAGAAATCTACCCGTTATGATATAAAGGGCAAACGTTATATCAACTCTCCATACAAGTATTATTTCATGGACCTGGGACTGCGTAATGCCCGCATCAATTTCCGACAGTATGAGAGAAGCCATTTGATGGAAAGCCTGGTGTATAACCAAATGCGTGCACGTGGGTTTAATTTAGATGTCGGTGTCGTGCCTACGTATACATATAACGAAGACGGAAGTCGCCAGCGAACCAACCTTGAAGTTGATTTTGTTTGTAGTCTGGGTAGCCGTAAATATTACATTCAGTCTGCCTACAGAATGGAATCGGAAGAAAAACAGAAGCAGGAACGGGCTTCGCTGCTCAATATTTACGACTCATTTAAGAAGATAATCATACTTGGCGAGGAGTGTCCCGTCACGCGCGACGAGCAAGGTATCACCACCATAAGCATCTTCGATTTCCTGCTGAAAGAGAACTCTCTCGAAATCTGACAGGCCGTTCACATTTTTCATGGCTA
>JAKQLB010000349.1 GCA_029567375.1 Bacteroidota bacterium
TAGAAACTATTCCAAATGATCTTTGTGAATATATCCAAAATAAAATACTAAAAATGGAAAAAATCTCTGAAGAAATAGAAAAACAATCTGGACTTAATTGGTATATGGATGGCGTTCCCTATTCGGACGATGAAGAGATTATAAACATAATAAATAATATATTGACATTTATTCATATGGAAGAAAACTTGAAGGCAATAAAAGAAATTAAAAAATGTGAATCCCTAACAATGGGCCCAAGAGATCGCATTACGTTTTTTGATTTGGCAGGGAAATGCTTTTATGTAATCGGAGACTTGAATAAGTCTGAAGAGTATCATAGAGCCTAAACTCCGCTCTTTTTAATAACCAGATTGGCTTCGACAGGAACTCCAATCCCCATCTTCTCGAATATCGTTCTCTGTTTTTTTGAGATCTCCGTCAGCCTCCATTTTCCACCTACTTTGACAGCTCGAAGCTTCGACAGTTCCATGAGGATGTCATCGATGGATTTCTTATCCAGTAGCTCCGCCTCCCAGGCTCTGCGAAGCAGCATCGCCCTGAGAATCAACGATATGAAGAAGATGAACAGCAATCCCTGAAGAGTTTCGATCTTATGCACTCTCAGAGGCATAGCCTCCAGCTCGTTCTTCAACTCATCGAACTTCTTTTCGACCTCGTCCCTTTCCCGATACAGTGAAAGCACTTCATCCCAGTCCCTTTTTGCAGAGGATAGCAGAATGGTCTTCCCAAATCTGTTTGTAGCCTGGGATATGGCATTAATCCGCCTGCGAAGTGTGATCTTCTTTCCATCGACATTGCACTCGAAATACCTTTCAAAATTGCCTGCAGTCCTCTTGAACTGATCAACCGGATTCTTGAACTCCTTGCCATTGAGTGGGCACTCGATATCGATCAGCCGATTGTAGAATGAATTTGTCTCCAGGCCCTCTCGCTTCTTATTATAGAGTACGTATCCATAAGCCTGGACGCCACCAATCTGAACATCGCTTTCCAGAACATAGAAAATGTCTCCTCCGAACCTCCTGGCATTGGCAGGATTCTCGATCTCCCGATTCGTCTCACTGATCAGTCCCTTGCCTAAATTGACGCTGAACGGGAGCGGCAGGATGAAGTCGATGTTCTCACTGCTCAGTTCCTTGATGTTGTTCTCGCTGTAGAATCCACGATCCAGGATGAATAGGCTCTTATTGATGCCGAATGCCTTGGTTTCGGCTACCAGATTCTTCAGAGTAACTACATCGTTGATGCTTCCTGGAAATAGCTTAAAATAAAGAGGTAGATGCCTGTTTAGCGACAATACCAGCCCAAGATTGACCTGGGGCAAATCCAGGCCATCGCGATTGTAGCCCCATTCCAGCCAATCGATATTCCTGGACGCAGATGAGAACGAGGTGATATCATATACGAGCGTATCACTCTCGCCGGCGATCAGGGAATTGTAGAATGATGTCAGGGCCCCATCCTGGGAGGATAAGCGCGTCAGGAAATCGGAAAGCCATTGGGAACTGAAGGACTCTTTCAGGGAGTAGATCTCCGGGAGGAAAGAGTCTTCCATGATGTGATGCAGGTTCTTCAGCGAAGTCTGGTGAAGCAGTTTGCTCATTGCCAGGGCGAGGATCAGATCACCATCCTTGCCAAATGAGTCGTTGAGCTTCTTTTTGAGCTGGATCTCATCGCTCATGGAGTTCAGCAGATAAGCCGGGCCAAATGATTTTGTAGTCTTAACATCTCGTTCCGAGGTTTTGGGGAGGATCTGGCCTGTGGACTCATCCCAGACGCCCAGATAGCGTCTCTTCTGGCGGGACTGTTTCTTTTCAGGATCCCAATAATTTTCAGCCTCATACGCATAGGTTCGACCCCGGATTTTCTGTTTGACAATGTAAGACATAGCTAAGAGTAATAATCATAATAGTATATAAACCCGTTGGTTAAAACTGGACGCGAAAAGGCCGCTCTCAAAAATGGTTATTGCAGGAGGCGGAGTTTAGGTTTGGTCAGCCATTCTGGATATTTCATTCTCATCCTCCCCTCTGACAAGTTATTTAAATAAATACTTCATAACTACATATTCAATGATTGTAAATCATTGGATAATAAAAGGAGGATGGAGAGATGGATAAATTTCTAGGCATAGTGCAGGGCGGACGTTTCTCAATTTTAATGCCTCGCCCCCAATGCTGCACAGTGAGGCTAACGCGAATATCTAAACCAGCATCTATAGCCGAAGAATTGGTGGCTTCCCATGAGATAAACTTGACGGAGTATGAGGGCAAAGCGATCATGGTCAACGGAGTCCTCCCTGAGCATAAAGGATGGCTCTATGAGGCCAATGTTGTCGACCAGGCGAGTCCCATTCTAACAGCAGTGGTAGAAGAGCTCTTCAGATAGAACGGATAGTTCTGGTCAAAGGACAAACTAAACAAGAGAGAAAATTCGTTAATGAGGTGAAAATATGGAATGTTGTGATATAGTCAGAAATTTTCTTGAAGGAAGGAAAGGAAGACAAATAAAGATGCTAATAGAAGGTGGAAGATTCCAACCAGTGTCCGGCAAGCTCTTGGATTTTAATGATTCCGCCATTGTTCTTGAGCAGAAAGATGGGACACAACAATTGTTCGACATCGACTATGTGATCAGTGTTGCAGATATGGAGGAAGAAATCGGCAAGGAAAGTTAGAATTGGATATTTTTTGGCGATTAGTCCATTAGGCGAATTATATAATATATTAGTAAATGGAGAAAATCATGCTCTTTGAGAGGATAATATCAAGAGGTCTGGCCCATTATTCGTACCTCGTCGGCGATAAAAATGATGCTATTGTGATAGACCCCAGGAGAGATCATGAAGTCTATATCGAAAAAGCTTCCTTAGAGGGCATGAGAATCTCTCATATTCTGGAGACCCATCGCAATGAAGACTACTTAGTAGGCTCCATGGATCTGGCAAAACGCACAGGTGCAAAGGTTTGGCATGTAGATGACCAATGGGATTACATGTACGGTAAAGCTGCTATCCCAGACCAGAAATGGAAAATAGGTCGACTGGTAATCGAAGCCATTCCCACGCCAGGTCATACTCCGGGGAGCATGAGTTATTTGCTTCGAGATTCAAAAGGATTAGCCTCGGCAATATTCACAGGTGATACGCTTTTCGCCGGTGACGTTGGACGTATAGATTTGTTGGGTGAAGAAATGGCATCTGAGATGGCTGGTTTACTTTACGAGAGCATCTTTCAAAGGCTTTTGCCCTTAGGAGATGGTGTTGTAGTCTGTCCGGCTCATGGAGCAGGCTCTGTCTGCGGTGAATCCATATCAGAAAGACCATGGACCAGTATCGGCCTGGAGCGGATCAGCAATCTCAGACTAAAAGCTAAAAGCAAAGAAGATTTCATCGAAGCCCTATTGCAGACCCACCTTGAGAGGCCACCTTACTTTCGAATGATGGAAAAGATCAATTTGCAGGGTGAGCCAATTCTCAGTACAATCCCTGTGCCCCGCCCACTAAGCCCGAGGGATTTTGCTGACCTGGTCGATGATGCCCAAATCGTTGACACCCGCATGGAGCTGGGCTTTGCGGCTGCACACGTCCCAAATGCGCAATTCATATGGCTAAATGGACTGGCAAGCTTTGCGGGATGGTTCCTCAGCTATGAGAGACCCATTTTGCTGGTCACTGAAGGCAATGACACCAAGGAAGTTGTCCATATTCTTATTCGCCTTGGCTTTGATGACATCTCAGGCTTCCTGGCAGGTGGCATGCTAAGCTGGCACATGGCAGGATTGCAATCCTATTCACAGCAGACTATACATGTACAGGACCTCTGCCATCTTTTGGATGAGAGTTTTAAGCCCTCGATTTTGGATGTCAGAAGTGAACCAGAACTTAATAATGATGGCCGGATATCTGGAGCGCAGCATATTCATATCACACAGATTTCAGAACGAAGAGCTGAGGTGCCCAAAGACAGAAAGGTCTATATCTTCTGTGGCAGCGGCCTACGCTCCATGATCGCTGCAAGCTACCTTGAACGTCATGGCTGGAAGGACCTGGTGGTTATCCTGGGCGGCATCGCTGGTTGGAAATCGGTGAAATGTCCAATAAAGAGATCGGATGCTATTGAGTTATAATTTCTGAGGAGGAAATGCTATCGCATTGCCGTGCAAGATCACATGATATTTGCATAAACCAAAACTTTCCTCTCAATAATTCGAAATCATCCGTCCTGGAAGGATAACTCGACTGGAAATTCTTGGATTTTACCCAAGAAAAGCATTTAGCATTATAATTAATTATATTTTGACAAATTAGTTGCCAATAATAGATCAATTTGTCATTTTGCAGTAAAACTTAAATATCTTTTCAGCGCATATTAAAGCAGTGGTATCTATGAAAAGGATTATTGTGGTAATATTAGCTGCACTGATACTGGCACCTACCGTATTGGCAGCAGGGCAAGATACTTCGCCGAACTATATGCTCAAAGCAGATGAATTTATGAAAGGCATGATCGATAACGGTTTGTATCTAATACCGATTTCAGATGTGATTGATGCAACTGAGGATGAAACCGAAATGGCAAATTGGGTCATCCTAGATGTAAGACCTGAGGCAAACTATGCATCAGGGCATATTCCCAATTCTATGAACATTCCGTTCACGAATATCGTCTCGGATATGGATGCCGTTCCTTCCGATAAGAAAATTGCAGTCATCTGCACTTACGATACAAACTCAGCTTTTGCTGCAGCTATGCTCAGAGTATTCGGTGACCGCGATGCATGGGTTGTGCAAGGAGGAATTCCTGCCTGGCAGGAAGCAGGCAAAGAATTGGTGGTATAGCATCATAGACAGATTCTATGGTTGCTCTTAGAAGCATGAGCAACCATATTCTATTCTACTTTCTCCAAAAAAATGTGAAGGAAATATTAATCGAAGACGAATTAGGCAGGTGAGCAATATGGCAGATCCTGAAAAGAAAGATATTGTAGAATCTCCCACCATGGTAGAACGTGCTATAGTTCAAAGACCAGCTAGGAAGGTGGAAATATGTTATTTGTGATGTGGTTCGAGTTTAAGCCAGAACACACAGACGAGGTCAACAAACTTTGGAGAGAATTCAAATACCCGAAAGAAGTCAAGGTGATAGGAAGATATCTTCTAATAGGCAGACATATCTCGGTGGCAATTTTTGATGCTTCAAACGAAGAAGCAATCCTGAAGATAACCTATCCATTCAGAAATTTGGGAATTCCTCATGTGAATCCTGCGTTATCCTTAGAGGAATCCTTGAAAATGATGGAAATGATTTAAAGACTTGTGAGTTGATGGTATATGACAAATGACATAAAGATGGCTATAGATGCTGCTAATAAAATTTTTTCTGAAGGATTTTTAAAAAGCAACGCATCAATAACAGCGTCGGGATTTGCCAATGACGCAGTCGTCTTTCCGCCAGATGGGGATATGATCCACGGTAAAAAAGCAATTGAAGAGTTTTGGAAATCCGTTATGACATCAGGTGTGAAAGAGGTAATTTTGAATACAGTAGAGGTATCTGTAAGCGGTGATTTTGCAGTCGAAAGAGGCACAGGCGTTCTCAAAATTCATCCTCAAGGCGGCACACCATCCGAACAGAACATCAAGTATGTTGTAGTCTGGAAGAGAGCAGGTGAAGGTTGGAAAAACATGTGGGATATTTGGAATGCATCGCCCTGAATTGCCATAACGTTTAAGGAGACAAAAATCGGTAAAATTCGATGGTGTTCAATCCACTACATTGTGTTCCCTCATTCATTGCCGCAATTTTAATTTTATTTTTAGTTTTCAAATTTTTAAACCGAAATCATAAAGCTTTAAGCATTACTATTGCTTCCCTTGGGATTCTTGGCCTGATTGGCTACATCTCTGCAGGGCGCATTCGATTCTTTCCTCTAGATCTTTTCACCATTCATGCATGGATCGGCTTAGCGACACTATTGCTATCGATCTACCTTTTAATTAATGGAATATTTTTCCATAAAAAGCATTGCAATCTGGGACGGATTATTTCAGCACTCGCCGCCATAGCACTTCTAACGGGATTGATGCTTTTCTTTGGACTCACCTTCATGTGAAAACCAGTTATAGTGCTGAACCAAATGAATGATACTTATTCGACCTATCGATTGGCTCAATGATATCGATAATTAGTTTCAATCTTTGGGTGCGGCACTATAATTAACAGAAAGATGAAACAGAATAAGATGAGGTGATGAGCCGGAATTAAATCTGGTAGCCTGCATCAGTCATTTGCCAAAGGCGCACTTTGATATTTCAGAGTCTTGGCATTAGCCGCCACAATCACAGTGCTTAGGCTCATCAGTAAAGCTCCTGCCGCAGGACTGAGCAGAATGCCCCAGGAATAAAGCACGCCAGCCGCCAGGGGAATGGCAATAACGTTATACCCCGTGGCCCAGAATAGGTTCTGCAGCATCTTGGAATAGGTCTTGCGGGACAGCTTGATGATATTGACCACATCTCCAGGGTTATTTCTGACCAGTACAATGTCCGCTGTCTGTATGGCCACCTGAGTTCCCGCTCCGATTGCGATCCCCACATCAGCCTGGGCCAGAGCGGGAGCGTCGTTTACGCCGTCTCCAACCATGACCACTGAAAACTCATTCTGTATCTTCCTAATCGTTTCTGCCTTCTCCCCCGGCAGAACATCGGCAAAGAACTCATCCAGGCCCAGCTCTTTAGATACTGCCTCTGCCACG
>JAKQLB010000086.1 GCA_029567375.1 Bacteroidota bacterium
GTCCCATGCGGTACCCATGGCCTCACCGCACCGGCTTTCACCCTTCACTTTTCACCCTTCACTCTTCATTTTCCGCCCACCAACACGCTCGACTTTCCGCGCGCCCCCGCTCTTGCTCGGAGCCTCGCCGCCGCCCCCGCATCACCCCGATGCGAACTCCTAAAATCTCCCGAAAAAACCCGTCCCCCATGCCCGCACGCCTCATCCCAACTCAGGCCATGAAACGCAGTCAGGGCGAATAACGCTGATCGGCAAATGACAAAATCCGCCCTCGATAAGCTCTTTAAAGAAGCCACGGGCTTCCATAAGACGACTTGCTTGCTTGCAACCCGGTTCACGGGCTTCAGGGACTTCGACCACGATCGCCATCAGCCCTTCCCGATGATGTTTCGAGCCGCAGACCGCACGCTAGTCCGCACAATCCTCAAGGATCATCGTGCTGATACGGAGTGGATGAAGGATGCGGACTCTTATTTCACTTCATTGATCGTTAACGGAGCGTTTTCACTAGAGCTGCATCTTAAACATATATATGGGCTTGTTGAGCAGCAGGACGTTCGTGGTCACGATCTGCACAAACTTTTCCTTGGTTTGTCAGATTGGACTAGAACAAATTTAGAGGCTATTTTCCAAGCCATCTCGTCTTCACAGCCTCTCATTCGGAAGCAATTCGACACACTCAAGAGTGAGATGGGGGAGATGGGCGCTACCTTGGATTGGAGTCTCTCGACTGTTTTGCGTGAGTCTTCACGAGCATTCGAGACTTGGCGGTATTTCTACGAATCGACGACAGTTCCATGTTCGTTCGCAGGATATGGAGAAGCCGTGTTTGCGATGCGCACGATGTCCACGCAGTTTAAATCGAAGACTCCTGATCCGTAAAGGGACAGTCACTTCAACAGCCCCTAAAAAAATTTACATGAAGCAAGATATAGAAATTCCACCGGAGCTAAGCAAAACGTTCGAATCATTCAAACCTGTTGTAGCCGGAATCGTCGACAAAATCATAAACAGACCAAGCGAAGATCCAACCAGAGACACTTTCATCCACCAAGGGCAAAAGACACTCCTAAAATGTTTAGAAAAATACGGCAATATGGACCACTACCAATTTTGCTTTTGGAGTGCAGAATTGATTCAGTCTGAAGTAATAGAATCGATTCGTGCCTGTGCTCATTTAGCACCTGAAGCCTGGCGGATTTACGAAGCTAACAAAAAGACACTCAACTCAAAAAAAGACAAAAGAGCGACACTTCTAGGACGCCTTTTTATAAAAAAAATAAAACCTGAAGATTCTGTCATTCAAGCAATCACCTTCCCAATAGCAAGATTAGACATTCCAGACGAACGATCAGAATTCGAGCTACATACAGGAAAGACTATTTTTAATATCAGAATTTACGAAATACTCGATACGATAATTAGACGAATATTAAAAAGAAATCTAAAGCTAGAACACAGGCTAATCGCCGTAAAAAACCTCCAAAGTCTCTATAACAACATCCCTAACGTCACCGAAAGCATCATTGTGACCTTCATGATCATAGGCTCAGATATTCACAGTGCATTTGGCCACACTTACATAATCATAAAGGGAGGACTTCCTGAAGAGATAGATAATCTCTCTGATGGATTCAAAGAATTTGTATTCGAGAACATTTCCAATGTGCTTGAGCAGATCGAATCTGCAGGAAAAGGATACTCTCACAAGGAGAACAAACTAAGTTGTTTGCCCACACTCGATTCATATCCAGAACAAGCCATGTCATGGTACACAAGCCCCAAGCAGGTGGCCTCAATAAGGGGCCACAGTAGGGACAGTCACTGAAAACGCCCCTGAGCATTTCGCACTACAGAACGAGAAACAACAGACCGCCTAGGGGCCGTGGTAGGAATAGTCACTTCAACGAAATATTTAAACGCACTAGTCATAAGAATACCATGAAACTCGCTACCACCATAATCGCATTTACAATCGCCATCATTCAAACCGGCTGCGCCACCGTGCAATCGAAAGTATCTCGTTTTCATACACTAAGTCCATCCAGCAGCTCAATGTCATTCAATTTGATTCCACTGGAGTCGCAGAAGGGCAGTTTAGAGTTCAGCGCTTACGCCCAGCGCGTCATTAGCAAGCTCCAAGCTTTTGGCTGGAGGCTCGAGGCGACCCACGACCCAGACGTCATCGTATTTATCTCCTATGGTATAGGCGATGGGAAGTCAGTATCCGGAAGCATGCCGATCTTTGGCCAGACCAGTGGAGGCACATCTTACACATCAGGGAGTATTTATACAGGCAGTCACTCTGCGACCTTCTCGGCCTCCACTTCTTCGCCACCGACATTCGGTCAGGTTGGCGCCATTCCTATCCATAGCACCAAGTACACACGAACATTGGTGATGAAAATTTACGACCTGAAGCAAAACAACAAAACGATATTTGAGGGCAGTGTCGTGAGCACTGGCAGCTCCAGCCAAATAGCGGAAGTAATGCCGAATATGATCAATGCATTATTCAAGAAATTCCCGGGAGAGAGCGGGAAAACCATCACAGTAGAAGAAACCCTAGCAAAATGAAGCCAAGGCGAGGGTCAGGCTTTAGGTTTTAATATCCGACGGATTGCCCCAGCCGGAGAAACGCTCACGCGTTCCTCTACCCGAAGCGGTCGACGTCTCCCGAAGGCCCGTGGCAGACACAGACTGGAAGGTCCGCAGCAGAGACAGTCACTTAGCCCCCTAAAAGAGACAGCGGCTCAGATCAGGCCCTTGGCCCGTTGCTCCAGCAAAAACTCGCCCGGCGTGGCGATGCGCAAGCCGTA
>JAKQLB010000045.1 GCA_029567375.1 Bacteroidota bacterium
GAGATATGCTCAAAAGTTGTGGATGGGAAAAGACACGGACGTTCATTTTTGATAGGTTATTGTAATGAAGAAGACCAATCAAAAGGAGAACGTCCGTGGAGAAAAGTATAGCAGAAGGTTTGACGCAAACAAAGCCAGAGACCGCCCAGGTGCTGGAAGAGCTTGTACGGGAAGGAGCGCGGAAGATGCTACAGGCAGCGCTTGAAGCAGAGGTAGCGGAGCATTGTGCAAAGTATCAGCATCTAAGGGATGCGCATGACCATCAAGAGGTGGTAAGAAATGGATGCGAGCCAGAACGAACAATTCTCACAGGAGCAGGAGCTATTTTGATTCGTCGGCCACGAGTGGACGATAGGGTACTCGCTAGTCGTGGTGAGGAACGTTTTAGTAGTCGGATACTACCGAAGTTTATGAGGCGGGCAGCGAGTCTCGATTCACTCATACCGGTACTCTATCTCAAAGGTATCTCCAGTGATGATTTTCCCACTGCGCTCGAAGCCATACTTGGTCCTGATGCAAAGGGATTATCAGCGACGACGGTCGTGCGGTTAAAAGAGGTATGGGAAAAAGAATATGGAGAATGGACAAAGCGAGACTTGAGCGCCAAGCACTATGTGTATATGTGGGCAGATGGTGTGTAGTGTACACTAGAATTCCCCGAAAAGATCAAACTGGGATGGACAAAAAAAGCGTCAGAATTCCCCATGAAAATCGTGGGGAGAAACTGAGGTAGAAAGCCTGTAGGATACAAGTCTACAGGGAGGAGGAGATGCTCGAGATGAACCAGGTTGATCAGATCAAGGAGTTGCAACGGGAGGGTTATGGACCGGTTGAGATTGCGAAGCGACTTCGGGTAGATCGAAAGACAGTGGCGCACTACATGAAGAAGGAGGATTTCAATAGATCCTTGGAGGTCGCGAAGGGGAAGCAGTCGAAGCTTGATCGGTTTAAGCCGAAGATCGATGAGTGGCTTAGAGAGGATCGCCAGATGCGCTATAGAGAGCGCCATACGGCAAAAAGAATCCATGAGCGGCTCAAGAAAGAATATCCTGAGGAGTATCAATGCTCCTATGCGCTCGTGCAGCGGTATGTGAAGCAGTGCAAGGAGGCGAAGGAACAATCGAAGGGGTATCTTGAGCTTCTCTGGGCAAAAGCTGAAGCACAGGCAGACTTTGGGGAAGCGGAGATTCTCATAGGAGGCATACGGAAGACAATTAAGTACCTCACGTTAAGTTTTCCGTATAGCAATGCAGGCTTTAGCCAATGCTTTGGAGGAGAGAGTGCAGAGTGTGTCTGCCAGGGGCTTATGAATATTTTTGCGTACATCGGAGGCGTACCCTTACGAATTGTGGTGGACAATGGGACAGGCATTGGCAGGCGTATTCAGGGCAAGGTTAGTTATAGTGAGCTTTTCTTACGTTTTAAGTGCCACTATGGCTTTTCGGTGAGCTTCTGCAATGTGAACGCAGGCCATGAGAAAGGCAATGTGGAGAATAAGATTGGGTATACAAGGAGAAACTTCTTTGTCCCTATGCCAGAGGTGGAAAGCCTTGATGAGTTTAACAAAGAGCTCTTTATGAGGGCTGAAGAAGATCACGAGCGGGAGCACTATAAGAAAGGCCTTTCTATCTCGGAGCTCTTTGCGGAGGATAAGAAAGCCCTTGGGAGCTTGCCGGTGCATCCTTTCAACGTGGAGCGTTTTGAGCGAGTCTCTACGGATGGCTATTGGAAGTTCTGTGTGGATGGCAAACACTGGTACTCGAGTGCACCGGAGTATGGCAATAGCCCGCTTATCGTAGGCCTAAAAGCCCATGAGCTTGTCGTATATCGTCCGGATGGCAATGTGCTTTGTACTCATCTTCGGGTCTATGGTGAGGAACGAACTGACAGTGCTGACTATCGGACAAGCCTTGCCACGCTTCTTCGAAAACCTGGGGCTTGGCCGAATAGTGCCTTCCGCTCCCAGGTGAGTGAGGACGTGCGCAGCAGCCTGGATGGACTATCGAAGCCTGAACTCAAGACAGTGCTGCAGGTCCTGACCGAGAGTAGTGAGCGCTTTGGCTTTGAGGTTGCGATGAGCTCTCTTGAAGAGGCGATACGCTGTAGGAGGCTTGATCGGTATAGCCTTGGGGTGGTGGCCGCTCGGGTGGCGTTTGAGGAACTGGGAGAGCCGTGTGCTCTCGGTCCTGATCTTGGCTATTATGATCGCGCCTTTATCGAAGAAAGAGGGAGTGGACCATGAGAAGAGCTAGGGTTAATCGTAGCCAGTCACGGACTGAGATCTCCCTGCTCTTAAAGCGGATGGCCTTGAGCCAGACTGCGGTGAAACTCTGTGAAGAAGAGGCAACGGCAGCAGAAGAGAGCTTTCTACTTAAGGTACTGGAAGGAGAGATGGCGAGTCGGGAGGAAGCCAGGAAAGCCCGGTTTTTGCGTGAAGCTGGCTTTCCGGTCTATAAAACCTTTGAAGGTTTTGACTTCTGCAGTGTGAAACTGCCGCCCAGCTTACCGAAAGAGGGACTTCTTTCGGCTGAGCTCGTCACTAAGCAGCAAAACCTTGTGCTCTATGGGCCTGTTGGTACAGGAAAAACCCACCTTGCGACTGCCCTTGGCGTTGCTGCCTGCCTCCACTCACTCCACACACGGTTTTTCACTGCAGCCGAGCTTGTAGTGAAGCTCTCTGAAGCATTCAAGGAGGGGATACTCGAGAAGCTCCTTAAAAATATTCTTAGAGCCGACTTACTCATTATTGATGAATAGGGCTATGTGCCGGTTGATCGCCAGGGAGCTCAGCTTCTCTTTCGGATTATCGCTGACTCCTATGAGCGGCGGAGCATGGTGCTCACGACGAACCTTGAGTTTTCGAAGTGGGGGACTATCTTCACTGACGATCAGATGGCAGCTGCGATGATCGATAGGCTTGCTCACCATGGGCATATTCTGCTCTTTGAAGGTGAGAGCTACCGGATGAAACATGCGCTTATGCGGCAACGAGGGGAGGAAAAATTCCCCATCAGCTCGTGGGTAATTTTTGCCGATTTTTTTGGGGATTTTTACTTGACAAAATACACTTTAGAGAAATGGACTATGTGGATGAACAGGCTATCCCCTATGGAGAACAAGCACAACTGGATTATGGCTAAGAGCTCCTTGAGGATTCTTCTATAGTTCATTTTATCGCTTTGGAGCTAAGAAGAAGCCGTGACAAGGGTGTTCAAAGATTTTCTTTTAGAGCAAGAAGTGAGCCTCTATGTCTGCCGTACTAAAGACCCCCAGACGAAAGGCCAGATTGAAAAGCTTGTGAAATACGTAAAGAGCAATTACTTCAGTGCAAGGCTCAAAGATGGCCTCTCAATAGAAAAGGCTATAGCCGGTATCCCTAAATGGTGTGACAGAAAGAATAATGCAATCCGCTTACCATGTATATGAAATAGAGAGTGACAGGCTTATCACCAAGCATGTCATAAGCGACCAACAGAATAGGATCATTGTGAAGGAAGAGCATAAGCGCAAGGAATCAGTATCCTGGATGGAGTACAGAGATAAGCTCCTTACCGATTGAGGCCTTCGAGCTAGATGAGCTCGAGGCTGGAATCACAAAAAGTCAGATCGATGCACTTAAGGAACTCACCTGGATTGCAGCAAACCAGAACCTCTTTTTCATGGGTCCTCCAGGACTTGGTAAGACCATGCTCGCGGTCGGCCTTGGACTTAAGGCTATCGATGCAGGTTACTCAGTGTGTTATGAACGCATGGTCAACCTTGTAGACATCCTCGACAATGCTCCTTACCAAAAAATCTCTAAGTATAGACTCGCGAAACTAAAGAAAAGCCAAGTAATCATCATCGATGAGATTGGCTATACACCTATCACAAAGGAAGAGGCAAACAGATTCTTCAGTTTCATCTCAGAGTTATATGAAAGGTCTTCCCTAATTTTTACTACCAACAAGAGGATCGATGAATGGGCTGAAGTAATGGGAGATCCTGTGCTCACTGCTGCATTACTTGATCGTATACTCGAAAACGCTCTCTGCTTCTCGTTGAGAGGCCAATCATATAGGCTCAAAGATAAAACTCTAAGGAAGGAGGAGAAAGAACCTGTCAAGGAATAAAAATCTGCTTACCGAAGCATGTAAAAAAGTGCTTACCGAGGCATGTAAAATATTCCTTACCGAAGCATGTAAAAAACATCATGAAATTAGCATCTTTCAAGGTTTTTCGCTGCCGCAAGCTTACGAATCGGTGCCACGACAGCCTCAGTCGTGTTCTTGATGCTCAATCCGTAGGAAACGATCTCATGGTTGAATAAATCCATGATCGCACTCAAGATACAGTGTGCCTCCTGCAAACGATATCCAGGTAACATCGGTCACAAGCTTTTTGAGTGGAAGTGCTGAACGAAAATTCCGAGCCAGGATATTTGGCCCACATTGCCGATCCGACAATCGCTCCCTACGTCGCTGTTGGTACCAGTATGCAGGATGCCGGCGTTTGCGTATCTGCGCATTCAATAGATGCTCATTCATGATTCGTGCGATCCGCTTATGATTGATCGGTGTTCCTTCGGTCAGAGAAAGATACCGGGCCATCCTCTTTGCACCGTAGTTATAGTGGACGTCTTCTTGAATGCTCCTCATAGTGTCGACGAGTAAAGCTTCTTTAGCAGACTCATTATTCGCGTGAAGGTACCGGTAATAGCCACTTCTTGAAATGTGCATGATAAGACAAAGCAGTTTCACTTGCTAGCCTCGTTGGGCAAGCTCTTCGATGGCGAAAAATCTTTTTTTTACGACTAGTCTTCCGATAACCGCTCAAAATGAGCATTTCACGTAGATACGCATTTTCGGTCCGAAGATACTCAAGCTATTTACGTGGATCGTAAAATGATGGAGGTTCAGGGAGGTGGATACACGCTTGTTTTGTTGCCTAACCCTGTCGTAATCGTTGAGCTGGATTTTCACAGCGTTTGATCCATGACAGAATCAATTGCTGCTGAATACCATAGGTTCGTTCGAGCCCACGAATGCCATCTGTACTATCGAAGTAGTCCTTGAGTACCTTTCTCTTAAGTTTTAAAGGATACTTCACACCTTGCCTCTCGGTCTTCCGATACTTCATTTTATTCCCCTTTCGTGTATACTTGCAGGGGTCAGTTCAAGGAAGATTTAAACCGATCTTGAAATTTTTGGATAGATCCTTTTAAGATCCATTTAATTGTTATATAATTTAGGTTAAGGTATAAATATGTCGCCAACCATTGGTATTAATCTTCCTAATGAAAGTTATGATCCAGAAACTACAAGAAGGTATCTCTCTATTTTTAGAGAAAATGAATTTGATGCAGTAGAGATATGCCTTGATACATATCCCCTAATCATAGATGGATACATAAATGAAGCATGGGTTGAATATGCTGACCATATGTTTAGGGAATTCCCATTTGCTTATTCAGCACATATCGGACGTGGCCTTGATTTAAGAGATATAGAAAATAGAGAGAAACATAAATCCGTATTAATGTCATCAATCGATATATGCGCGCGTCTCGGCTTTTCTCCACTTGTACTTCATTACGAAGTCAAAAGCCGCAACAGTGAAGTCGAACGCCTCTTTTTCGAAGCACATAGAAAAGCAGCAAATTATGCTCAACAAAAAGGTGTGCTTTTAGTCATAGAGAATATTGAGGTAGAACTGATAGAGCCAGTCATCCAACTTGTTGCAGAAGTAAATTCTCCTAATCTTAGATTAGCCTTTGATACAGGACACGCATTCTTAGCTTCTAAATATTTTAAATTTGATTTCATTGAAGCATTTAATAAAACGCTTCCTTATCTTGCGCATCTCCATTTGAGCGATAATACTGGCAATTTTGAAGAGCTCAGAATAACAGATCGAGCAAAATATGATGCTCTTCCGATGGGATATCGCATCGAGTATGGCCGCGGAGATATCCATCTACCGCCCTATTTCGGCAAAATTCCGTACAATGAACTCTTTTCTCTTCTGGAAAATTATAATGGTATGTTCATTTGTGAATATTATGCTGAACGCTTTCTACCATTTGGTAAACTGATCCAACATAAAGTGCGAGAGGAAATACAGAAAAGCCAAGCAAAATCATTATAATCCAAATAAATTATAAAGGCGGATCAGCAAATTTTTGCTGATCCGCCTTTGAAAATCCGCTCTTTCTTCGGCTATTTCATCAATACATTTTTCACAAATTCCTTGATCATGTAATCCTTATAGCATGCAGGAAACCATGGAACAGCGTAATTTTTTCTATCTTCCTCGGAAAGAAGAGTGCCTTCTATTGTCATATCAGTACGAGCTGGATATGCACTGACAGTCTGAAATTTCTTTAGCTGCTGTTCTTTTGACTGCAAGAAGCTTATCCACACAAGGGCTGCAGCTTTATGGGGTGCATTTTTTAAGATGCCCACCGTATCTCCACCGCCTGGTAATCCCATTTTGGGAATATACATCTTAGCCCTCTTGAAAAGATTACCCTTGGAAATCATATCCTTGACATTATCGTCCCACGCTACTACCAGTGATAGTTCTCCACCATTGAGTCGAATAATAGAATCATTATTGGAAACAGTAATGATGTATTTATCCTTATTATCATTAAACCATTTCCAGACAATATTCCAATTCGCTACTTTTGCAGGATCAACTTCTTTGTCCCCCTTATATTTTTCAAGGCCACCAGCCAGAGCTCCAATCGCTGTATGAACAAAGGCTTGACCCGAACCTCCTTTTGAAGGATCACAGAAGCCAAATTGTTTCGGATGTGCATTGATCCATGCAGTTAGTTCCTCCCAAGTCTGAGGTAAATCCTTCACTCTTTCAGGATCATAAAGTAAGCCAGTTTGATTTCTATGAAATGGCGCTAAATACCCATTAATTAGTACCCCTTCCTGTACTTCCCATGATGTTGCTGCAAATTTGTCTGCATCCGGCAATATGTTCTTGATTGGCCCATAGAAAAGATTGAGGTCTGTCGTTGTCTTTACCCATTGACCTCCCACAATCATGGCATCGATCGTGCCTACCTGCATATCTTTTTCTGCAATCGCCTTATTGAAATTCGCAGTCTGATCTCCGATAATCACATTTGCCTTGATCCCATACTTCTTTTCAAAATCGGCTGCAGCCTCTTTGAAGTAATCAGGGAAATACCAAGCGTAGAAAGTGATAGAGCCTTCTGCCTTCGCTGCTGCAACAATACTATCCCAACTTGCAGTCTTTAGGTCGATTGAAGGGCCTGCTGCAAACACACAACTCGCTATAATAGAAAAAGCGAGTACCATCAAAAGATGCTTTTTCATAGATAGCACCTCCTAAAAAAGAATTATTATTTACAGCTTTCATAGCTTTCCTAATGAAGCTGATAAATAATCGAACTTAAGTAAGTCTTCAACAATAAAAAGCAAAATTATATTCGGAATCATCATGATAAGCGCTACAACGCTTGCATTTGTCCGAATGAAATTATAGCCTAAAAAAGAATAGAGAATTGTCGGTATGGTTTCAAATGTCGGTGTACCAATGACGAAGGTTAGGTTAAATTCCTCAATACTTGTCGTAAATGCAAATATGATTCCCGCAAGCAAACCAGGACGAATCATCGGGAGAAAGATATCCTTAATTTTTACAAAGGTATTTGCTCCAAGATTCTCTGCAGCATCAATAATATCTTGGGGAATAGCTTCAAAGCTTGTAGCCAATAGTCTGATCATATAGGGAAGAGCCATGAGCGTATGAGCAAGAACCAAGCCAAAAAAATTTTGTGCAAGACCAAATGCAGTAAAGACTCTGCTGAGGAAAAGGGCTACTACCATTCCAGGCATAATCATTGGCAACAGCACAATAGTTTCAAAGAACTTTTTGCCACGAATCTGCTTCCTTCCAAGTACATAGGCTGTTGGCAACCCTAAAAGAAAGGACAACGCCACTGCGCAGGGAGCGAGCATATAGCTTGTTTTGAGCGCACGAACAATATTCGTATATTTAAATACATAAACCCATTGTGCCAAAGAAAGCTTTTCCGGCAAGATACTCGGGAAAGACCAAGGATGATCTGGATCGACAAGGGACCAAAGCACTGCCATAAAAATAGGAAGGCCAACCCATATGATTTGAACAACGATAAAAAAGGCAGTTAATATTGTGGTAAGGCTTTGTTTTCGACGAGCTTGGCGAATATATAATGGAATTTTCTGTATTTTTTCTTGCATACTTACTTTTCTCCCACAACAAATTCTGCAAGCCTTGAATAGAGCCATGTAATCAGCAGAGTGGTGAGAATGATAATCACCCCCAAGACAGCAGCTTTATCCCATTCCTGAAACAGTGTCGCCGTATTTCGCATTCGCAAGGCAATAGAAGGAGGATAGATTGGCCCTGCTACACTAGTAATGGCAAAATCTCCAAATGCCTTGATGAACATAAGGATCATAGATATGAGGATACCTGGCATTGAGAGAGGTATAAAAATTCGAAATAATACAGAAAAAGAACCTGCACCTAAATTCCGGGCAGCATCGATGATATCGTCATGTATTGATGCAAGCGAGCCCGAAAGAATAAGGAGCACAAAAGGAGTATTTTTCCATATTTGAATAACTACCACTCCCCAGCCAAACTTATCATTGAGCATGCGCAATGGCTCCTTGATAATCCCTAAAGCCAGGAGGGCTTCGTTTATTATACCATGGTACGAAATGAGGTTAATTATAAGAAAGGCAGCAACCAATGCTGGAATAAACTGAGGGATCTTTATGAGAGAACCAAGGAAGCGCTTACCAGGACCACTCTTTCGCAAAAAAAGTGCTAATGGAAAAGCAAATATTAATGTTCCTAGAGAGCTTAATACTCCCATTTTTAATGAAAATAAGACAGAATCCAGCGATTCTTTATCATGAAAGATCGCTTTCCAATTCTCAATGGTAAATTGAGATTTCCCTGTTACACTGAGTAGACCAAAACTCTGCGTAATTGTGATAATAATCGAGGAAGCAATAAATACCACAATAAATCCGATTCCTGGAATCAATAGGACATAATCTATAGGCGAATAATTTTTTTCCTTCATTGCCTGCTACTCCAAGAATTGAAATGCTTTTTCATCAATAGTAAATACTACAGTATCTCCAGACTTAAATTTTTCAGTATTTTGCGCTCTCGCTCTCAACCTTACTCCTTGTGCATCCAAAAAAAGATCAACCGCATTCCCCATAAAAATAGCATGGACAACCGTTGTAACGATTTTATTCATATTCCCTTCTCGATATTGTACCAAATTCTCAGGGCGAAAGCTAAACTTAACCATATCGCCAACATTTGGACATAAATTACCTCCAAATGCCCAAAGCGTCCCAAACGGAAGTTCAAGTAGCACTCTTTGCTCATCCCGAGCTATCACTTTCCCATTGAGGATGTTTGCTAACCCAATAAATCCAGCCACAAAACTTGTGGCTGGATGAAGATAAATTGTCTCTGGATCTCCTACTTGCTCAATATGCCCTTGATTCATCACTACAATGCGATCAGAAATAGCAAGTGCTTCATCTTGATCGTGCGTTACATAAAGAGATGTTATACCAAGTCGCTTTTGCATTTCTTTTATTTCAACTCTTACCTGGACTCTCAGTTTAGCATCTAGATTTGAGAGAGGTTCATCAAATAGGAGAATATCTGGCTGCGTCACAATAGCACGAGCAAGTGCAACTCGTTGCTGTTGACCACCAGAAAGTTGACTCGGCATACGCTTTTCCATTCCAGCAAGGCTCATCATCTGTAATACTTCAGCAACTCTCTTTTTCTGTTCCTCAGTCGGGACTTTTCTCATTTTTAGCCCAAATGCGATGTTATCCCAGACATTCATATGAGGAAAAAGAGCATAAGACTGAAAACACATTGCAGTATTGCGCTTTGCAGGCGGAATATTGTTCATTAGCCTATCATTAAAATAGATCTCACCTTCATCAGGTTGATAGAAGCCAGCAACAGTCCGAAGAGTCGTCGTCTTACCACATCCCGATGGTCCTAGAAGAGTAACAAACTCCCCTTCCTCTACTTCAAGGCTTACATGATCTACCGCGATGACATTCTCAAATTTTTTGACAATGTTTTTCAGCACTAATCTTGACATTGTATACCCCAATACCTATGCATTCCTTATAAAACTGAGCCAAAAACCTCTTCCCAAAGCTGGTGTACGGAATCTAGAGAAGCATCAGAATCGCTTGCTGGGCTAAACTCAAATCCTACATATCCTTTGTATCTCTTTTCCTGAAGCGCAAGAAGAACATCTTTCCATTGACCATTGCCTGTTTTTGGTTCATGCCTTCCTGGATAATCTGCTATATGAATATGCCCTATAAAATTAAAATATTGATCGACAATGCTAAGAGGATCTTCTCCCATCATTGCAAGATGATAAAAATCACAGAGAATTCTTAGTCGAGGATCTCCAACGTCTTCTATAATGCTGACTGCATCCTCCATCGAATTAAGATAGTAACCCTTATGATCTAATACTGTATTTAATGGTTCCAATGTTATTATGAAATCATTGGGTATATAATTTAATAGCCTTCTCAATCCCAACACGATGTTTGATCTTTTTGTCTCGTCAGGAATGCTTTCGCAGATATGAAGAACATGGCCTTCCTCATCAAGTTCATTGCTAAGAATCATGAGAATATGTGCACCAAGCTTTTTTGCTACTGATACGCTCTCTTTGATTTCTTTTTCAATAACAGGATGGGTTGAGGCATTGATCAAGTCGCCTTTGCGCTGACCACTAAGATTCACAAAGGAAGCACCACATTTATTTGCAGTAGAAATAAGAGCTTTAAGATCCTTATCTTTCCAACCCCAAAATTCTAGAAAATAGAATCCTTTTTTAACTATTTTCTCTATCTTTTCCTCAGGAGTGTTGCCCGGGTAAAGCATCTCAATGCATATCGATGGTTTCATCATTACTATCCTTGTTTCTCAAGTATGATCTCTTATATTTTCTGCCCAATTTATAGCCATCTCATATCGATCTTTAAATCTAGGATGAATTTCCATCATTAACACGCCCTGATACTGAGGCATAAATATTGGGAATAAGCTCTGATAGGGAATACTGCCCATTCCCGGTACTAAATGAAGATCTCCCATTCCTTGAAATATCATATCAATTGGCCTAGAAGATCCAGAAGACTCTGAAAATTGTCTGCCAAAATTGTCATGAATATGGACGTGAGCTAAATATGGTAAAACAGCCTTGAGCGCATGTTCGATCGATAAACCTTCTTCATGAGCGCTAATAAACGCATGCCCAAAATCAAAACAGATGCGCAGAAAAGGAGAGTCGACGGCAGAGACGATCGTCGCAAGTTGGCGCGGATCAATACGATAGGTAAGCTCTCCCGCATTTTGCCTGAAAATGTTTTCTACCGCAATGATAATACCTCGTTGCTTTGCATAACTAGCAATTTTTTCAAGCCTTTCAATTTCATCTTCCCAGTAATTAATTAGTATCTCTGAGTTAATTGGATTAAAACAATGAGGAGAAGCTGTGGGCTTGCTTTCTCCATATCCTTTTCCTCCTATTTTCCAACTGCCATGATATACCACAATTTTAGCATTGATCTCTGAAGCAAAATCAATTGTTGCTTGAAGTGCTTCCAGGTGTGTCTCTGGATAGTATTGAGCCGCAAGATTGAGTGCATCAGGGGCATGAACTGTATAAGAAAACGAGTATTTTCCAAGAATATGCTTCACTAAAGAAACCTGATGGTATTCAAGCTTCCCATTGATAATGCAATCGAGACCATGCACAGGAATCTCGATGGAAGAAAAACCAGCTTGTTCGAATTCATGTAGCATTTTTTCAAGAACCGTTAAATCACCATTGATAGTTCCCGAGTCAGCATTTATTCCAATTTGATTTACCATGCCTATGATTATAAGGCTGAAAACGTTTTCAAGCAAGCGAAAAAATTAAATTTTGAGATCATATTATAGCTACTCATCGGGACATGCATTCAAGCGTTCATAGCACTAATCAATCATTGATGAATAACCCCATGCACACTACATCATCGTAGTGGCCTTCGAATTTGCGTTTTTTTAGCCTAATACCCTCTTCAAAAAAGCCTTTCTTTCTATAGAGTGCACGAGCAGCTGCGTTTGAGGCAAAGACCTCAAGTTCAAGTTTTTCCAGTCCAATTTTTCGCGCTTGTTCAATACATGCATCAAGCAAGGCACTGCCAATGCCTTGCCCACGGTACTCCTTTTTTACACCCATACCAATAGTCCCGACATGTGCAAGCTCTTGAATAGTTCCTGGACTCAAGTCAATCCAGCCTACAAGCCTGTCATTGCCGTTAAATGCCCCCAAAACAGGATTAGAAGAATTGTAATGATGGGCAATATATTTTTCTATATTTTCCAAGGAAATACGAAATGTCGCAAAAAGATATTTGCCCTCGTCTTTGACCTCGTTGACGAGAGAAAAATATGCTTCCGCTTCGTTTGGACTGATTGCGCGAATAGTGAAGTGCATTATAAACCACCCTTTCTTGTTCAGTGTATATGAGACATCCACGATAAAGTGCAACCACACACTCTATAAGCGCATTCTATCTTATCAATTTTATCAATTATATTTCATTTTATATAGAACTTTCCCAGCACGAATAAATACCCTTTTTCCTTATAGAAATCCAACCTCCCCAGATCATCAAAGATAGTAGCTGGAGTATCCTCGCGTACCACATAACCCAGCCCAAATCCAAAAGAATCTGAAAGTTGAAGATCCAATCCAACCCTCATGGTAAGCCCTATACCGATGCGTGAGTTAAGCCCAGAGCTCCCATAGTAGCTCTTGAGATAATCGGTGAAAGCTGCATCCTGATTCGTGGAAGCAAAGTGAAAATAAAATGCAGGGCCAAGTCCCAGATAAGGGCGCACAGATCTCA
>JAKQLB010000121.1 GCA_029567375.1 Bacteroidota bacterium
GCTCGGAAGATATTGCCGGAGCATCAGGAAAAATCTATTATTTAGATAATAAAGACTCAATATATTGTACCTGGGTCAAGATCAATCCATTCACTGCCATCCCATATTCCTTTCATGGCCTTGAGGGCAGCTCGAGCGTCGACTATCTTATTGGTTGCGCCATGGTAATCAGGAGAGATGCCATAGATGAGATTGGGCTTATTGACGAAGGATACTTCCTCTATTATGAAGACAGCGACTGGTGTGCCAGACTCATCCGAGCAGGCTATAAACTATTTTACGTACCTGATGCAATTGCCTGGCATGCGGTTTCAGGTTCTTTAAGCAATTCATGTTTTAAATTTTCATATCTGATGCGCAATAGAATTAGATTTATCCTGAAAAATTTTGATATTAGGTATATCCTTATATTTATAATGCTATTTCCAATAGAAATAGTGATTGATTTAAAAAATGACATTGCTAGAAGTGATCTAAGAGCACCAAGAATAAGATTCAATGCTATTTTATGGAACATACTAAATATAAGATCCACATATAACGCACGCCGTAGAGACTTGTCCAGAATAGTCAATATAAAATCGTATAACCGATCATTGCCTTTGAGATCTTATAAAATCGGATTTTTTGAGAAGTGGACTTGAGAGGCCTATCTCCCTCATGAGCGAAGGAAAATCCTCCCTCCTGCCTAATAATTCACAATATCCGCAAGTTGAAAGCCATTATTCTTATATACTCCCTTATCAAGACCTAATGAAATGTGGATAATGCCAAGATTTTGATGATGATGAGGCTGCCAGAACCACCAATTACTGGCGGTGAGATATATTATATAAAATTGCGCAATCACTTGAAGAATCATTTTTCCAGTGTTGAGAATATCTCCTGGCAGATGAAGCCGTATAATGGCCCAATCACTTATCTGATGGAATCCATTCTGATGAACTTCACTTTATTGAGACACATCCGAGGCATGGATTCAAAAACCATAATATTGGAGGATATGGACGACAGCCAGGATCTATTCATTTTTAATGCCATAACAAGAGCAATCAGGAGGCTTTTGAGAAAGGAGATCTATATAGTGCCTGTGATTCAACTAAGGGAATCCGATCTGATCAAAAATAGGCTATTGAGAAGTCTCAAGCTTCTGGAAGAGAGCATCTTCTTCAACTCGTCGGACGGCATTGTTGTCAATAGCCGGTTTACCTGCGAATCCGTAAAGGGCACGCTCTGGAGAACGGTAGACATGGTAATTGCCTACCCAGGATTGAATGTCTCAGGACTTGGCAAGAAGATCCCAGCTCGCAGCCCCGGCCAGGTTCTTCATCTTCTCTTCGTAGGCTATATTACTTCCAGAAAAGGGGTGGATGTACTTATCCGGGCCACGGAGATCCTCATTAAAGAGAGGGGAATGAAGAATACTATTATTCATATTGTCGGGAATACTGAAATCGATAAAAATTATTTTCAGGAAATAAAAAATTATTCACAGAATGCCGCCATTGATCAGCATATAATCTTTCATGGATGGGTCGATAACCGGGAGATTGAGGAGCTGTACCTCAAAGCGGATATTTTCGTCTTTCCATCTCTCATGGAGGGCTTTGGCATGGTCCTGGCCGAGGCCGCATCTTATGGACTGCCAATCGTAACCACCGATGCCGGTGCCATACCCTATTTGATCAAAGATGGCGTCAATGGCATCCTAGTACCTCCCGGGGATGCAAAAAGCCTGGCTCTTGCCATAGAGCATCTCGCCGCATCCCCCGATCTAAGAGAGGAGTTCAGCCAGGCCAACCGCAAGCTTGCAGAGAAATTTCAATGGGAAAGGTCCCTTTCAAAAATCACAGCATTTCTGCAGAAGCTTGCCGACCTGGCCTAAGAGACCACTATCGCTCCGAATTAAAGACCAAGCTGAGCGAGGGCTTAGTGGCGAGGGCTGGTGGGGGCCTCCAGAGACCAGGCCCCTACAGCCCCAGCCTGGCGAACTCCTTGGCCCAATAGGTGATGATCAGATCGGCGCCGGCTCTTTTGATGCAGGTGAGCGACTCCAGAAAAGCCGCTTTCTCATCCAGCCACCCGTTCTTGGCCGCGGCAGCAATCATGGCATACTCTCCTGAGACCTGATAGGCGGCGGTGGGCATGCCGAACATGTCCTTGACCGCCTTAAGGACATCGAGGTATGGCAACGCCGGCTTGACCATGACCATGTCCGCCCCTTCCTCTATGTCCAGCTGCACCTCCCAGAGGGCCTCGGCAAAGTTAGCCGGGTTCATCTGGTAGCTCTTGCGGTCGCCCCAGGCGTAACCGGATTCCGCTGCATCCCGGAAGGGGCCATAAAAGGTGGAAGCGTACTTGGCGGCATAGGAGAGTATGGGCGTATCGGTAAAGCCGTCCACGTCCAGCGCCGCCCGGATAGCCCGCACCATATGATCCATCATCCCGCTGGGGGCTATGATATCCGCTCCCGCCGCAGCGTGGCTCGCCGCCGTCTCCCCCAGGAGGGGCAGGGTCTCGTCGTTCAAGACCTTTTCTCCGCGCACCAGGCCGCAGTGGCCGTGGCTGGTGTACTCGCA
>JAKQLB010000144.1 GCA_029567375.1 Bacteroidota bacterium
ATGATATGTTTAAATCTAGTTGATCCTGCTAGCGGCTGCGGCTCTCTGATTTGCACTTAGACATGCAAGTCTTTTTGTTTCTTAGGAAGTGAAAGGCGAACTGCTCAGTAACACGTAGCTAACCTACCCTTAAGTCGAGGATACTCTCGGGAAACTGAGGTTAATACTCGATAGGAGATGTACCCTGGAATGATTCATCTCTCAAATTCGAGCTTAAGGATGGGGCTGCGGCGGATTAGGTTGTTGGCGGGGTAAAAGCCCACCAAGCCGATGATCCGTAAGGGCTCTTAGCGGAGAGGCCCTGAGAGGGAATCTGAGACACTATTCCCAGCCCTACGGGGTGCAGCAGTTAGGAATCTTCTGCAATGCGCGCAAGCGTGACAGATTGAGTCAGAGTGCTTTTCATATGAAAAGCTTTTGCCAAATGTAAAAAGTTTGGCGAATAAGGACTGGGTAAGACGGGTGCCAGCCGCCGCGGTAATACCCGCGGTCCAAGTCGCAGCCATCATTATTGGGTCTAAAACATCCGTAGCTTGCTTGATAAGTTTCTTGTGAAATTCCATGTCTCAAATATGGAGCGGGCAAGAAGTACTGTTAAGCTAGAGACTGGAAGACGTAAGAAGTACGTTTGGAGTAGCGGTAAAATGTGTTAATCCCAGACGGACTAACAACAGCGAAGGCATCTTACGAGGACAGTTCTGACAGTAAGGGATGAAGGCTAGGGGCGCGAAACGGATTAGATACCCGTGTAGTCCTAGCAGTAAACACTGCACACTAAACATTAGTACCTCCTCGAGAGGTGTTAGTGCTGAAGAGAAGTCGAAGAGTGTGCTACCTGGGAAGTATAGTCGCAAGGCTGAAACTTAAAGGAATTGGCGGGGAGACACTACAACGGGTGACGCGTGCGGTTCAATTAGATTCTACACCGTGAACCTCACCAGGAGCGACAGCAGGATGAAGGTCAGTCTAAAGGGCTTACCTGACACGCTGAGAGGAGTTGCATGGCCGACGTCAGCCTGTGCCGTGAGGTGACCTGTTAAATCAGGTAACAGGCAAGACCCGCATGTATATTTACTAATTGTACAATATACAGATTGCCTTGGTAACGAGGATGAAAGTGCGGGCTACGTTAGGTGAGTACAGCCTGAATCCCCTGGGCAACACGCGCGCGTCAACGGTGGATACAACGAGACGCAACGCCGAAAGGCGAAGCTAATCTCTTAAAGTCCATCTTAGTCTAGATCGAGGTTTGAAACTCAGCCTCGTGACACTGGAATCCGTAGTAATCGTTTGTTATCAGCGAACGGTGAATAAGTCACTGTCTCTTGCACACACTGCCCGTCAAACCAACCGAATTATGTTATGGTGAAACTTTTCGAAGGAGAACCTTGATATGGTAAGGTAGGTTAAGTCGTCACAAGGTAACTGTAGGGGAACCTGCAGTTGGATTACCTCCTATATTTTTGACATTAACGGAAGGCAAGAAACAAATTACAATTAATGATCTTCTACATACTCATCTTACAGAAGGCTTAAAAATCTGTGCGAGCTAGACATAGACATGGGCTCGTAGTCCAATGGTAGAACACTTGCCTTGCACGCATGAGATCCGGGTTCGATTCCCGGCGAGTCCATAGATTTTTTTGTAAGATTAATTAACCGGGGATTTAGAAAATCCTACGATGGCAAAGAAATCACGATCACAAATCATATTCAACAAATGTTGAAAGGTGCCGAGAATATCGGTATGGTGAGAGAAAGAACAATCTCTTATCATTTTGAGAACACGACGAGAAACGCATCTCCAAGCAGAAGTGCTTGTTGAGAGAGATCGTTTTCATGTTCAATGAAATAAGTAACAGAAAATCCCACTTAAAATAATGAAAATTAATTTAAAAATGAAATTTTCAGGCATACTACTATTAAACTGGTAAACGGATAGCTTGGTTTTGGTTTTGACGAAGGACGTGGCAAGCTGCGATAAGCCTAGGGGAGCCGCATGCAGGCATTAAACCTAGGATTTCTGAATAGCTCGAGAGAG
>JAKQLB010000164.1 GCA_029567375.1 Bacteroidota bacterium
AGAGTGAGCCACCCCGAAAGGGAAATATAAGGCTAACCAAAAAAAGGAGATACCATGAAAGCATATTTTATTGACGGTAACAGCATGCACCTGGCCGGGAGCCAGATTGACATCAGTGATAATTTTTTCGGGAGCGAGAGCCCGGAGAGTGATGCCACCGATGCACAACGCCAGGACGCAATTAGATTCTGGCTCAGTGAAGGATGGATGAGTGATGGAGATGTGGTTGTCTGGGACGGTGTCCCGTACATAGTGGGCGGAGAGTGCATATTATGAAACTGATAGGTGTAGTATTTACCCGGCTGGGCGGCATTAGCCGCCTGGCGTTCGTGTACCGGTGTGCCGATGGGACAGTGAAAAAGATCCCGGTTGGGATAGGGAGGAAAAAATGACAACATGGAAATGCCATGACTGCGAATCGCAGTTTTATGATCCGGATACAGTATTATACCGCGCTGTACGCATCGGAAATGGTTCGGAAAACTGGGATGAAAATGAATATAATAGCGTCTGCCCAGTGTGCGGATCGGATGAAATATATGAGGCGTATTTCTGCGCTGATTGTGAAAAAGAGGTTGGCGAAGGCGAACTTGATGAAGACGATCTTTGCCCGGAATGCGCCGCAAAAGCTGCTGTATATGATGAGATGGTAGATCGCGTAAAAGACGCGCTTTCTATGCCGATTAACATGGTGCAAATGGTAAAACAAATAATAACAAAACCAAAAGGAGAATAACATGAATCTCAACAAGTATCAATCAACGTACATCGATCAGCCTGGGATGTATGAGGTCACCATCACAGAAGCGAAAAATGATTATACGCGTTCCGGTAAGGAGTGCGTATTCATACGATTTGAAACAGAACAAAATCAAGCAATCACATGCAGCTATGTGGAAGCAGTGTATTTCAAACTGTTCCGGTTGGCGCAATCAGCCGGTCTCACAGAAAGCCAACGCGCCAACTTCGACCCGGGTATGCTGATTGGAAAATCGGTTAAAATTAATGTAATAAGTGATGATAGTGGCCGTGTAAATGTCGGGGAAATATACTCTGCATCGCTACCCGGCACGGCATCAGAATCAAATGAAGCTATGCCATTTTAGGAGGTGATGATGAACGATCTTGATATTAGCATAAATCAATCCCCAATAGAACCTATGGTTATCCATATCAGGGGAAGCGAAGCCACGCTGTACAAGCTGGCAAAGGTTATTGTGTCTGCCAGTGAATTTGATCCTGGTGACAGTGTAAGCGCTCATGTGGGAAATGCGGTAGTGCGGATAACCCATACTGAAGAGGTGAAGAGATGAACGATCTTGTAGCATTACAATCGATTTCGAAGGAGCTGGCGCAAAGCCGGCTCCATGCTCACCGTAATCCCGCCGATGTGCTGTTTGTGATTTCGGTAGGCGAGTTTCTTGGACTAAACGCCGCTACTGCGTTGATGAATATCTACAACGTTAATGGCATGCCAACAATGAAGGCAGATCTAAAGCTAGCGCTGGCAAAAAGACATCCCGAATATGCCGGATGCGAGATTGATGCCAACACAGAGCGCTGCATAGTAAAAATGAAGCGCAGAAATGAAAACGGCACAGAAGAATCAATTACCAGCACATTCACCATCGAAGACGCTAAGCGAGCCGGATTAT
>JAKQLB010000207.1 GCA_029567375.1 Bacteroidota bacterium
CTCAGCTCCGGCGAGAGAGCTGCTCGTCGGAGCTGGGCTATTAGGACACAACAGTCAAGTTCTCAATGACAGACATGAAATTTTCAAAGCAAGGGGTACTCATAATCTGTTCCTGTTTCTCAGTCTGATCCATCAATTCCAGCAATAAGTCATAAATAATGTCTACTGAATAATTAACAAACCTTATCGCAACAGCGTTTTTAGCTGTTTTTTGGTATAATAGATGCATGGATTCCAGAGGGAAATACCAAAAACCCGTGCACTTTTTTCAAAAATGATACAAAGAGGCGATGAAAATGTACAAAAAGCAGACGAATCGGCAATTAACCATTTATGACTTCGATCAGCCATTGGGCCTTACGATGAACCCAGAAAACCGTTGGGTCAAAAAAGCAGATTCGATTCCCTGGTCAGTCATTGAAGATAAGTACGCTGCTCTGTTCAGCAGTGACAGAGGCAACATCGCCAAACCGGTAAGGATGGCACTAGGTGCCTTGATTATTCAAAGTGAATTTCAGTATGCAGATACCGAAGTCGTCAATCAGATTCGCGAAAATCCCTATCTGCAGTACTTTGTCGGACTACCTTCCTATAAGGATGAAAAGCCGTTCGATGCTTCTTCGATGGTGCACTTCCGCAAACGTCTCTCCTCCGAAATTCTGATTGAAATCAATGAATTGATCCTAAAACCTATAGAAGATGGAGCAGATGATTCCCAAGCTGACGATAATGACAATAGTGATGACAATGATGCATCGGGATCTAAGAATGAAGGGACGCTCATTCTAGATGCCACTTGCGCGCCTTCAGAAATCAAGTTCCCGCAAGACACGGAACTGTTGAACGAATGTCGGGAAAAGTTAGAAGGCATCATCGACGAAATCTGCGAAGCAAACCACCTTCCCAAACCGCGTACCTATCGGAAAATAGCCCGAAGGGATTATCTCAACATCGCACGCAAGAAAAAGAAAAGTGGCAAACAAATTCGCAAAGCCATCGGCAAGCAACTGAACTACATCCGGCGGGATTTAGGATACATCGACGCATTTATGGAGCAAGGTTATACGCTAAGAGCGAAGCAAGTCGACCTGTTGGGAACTTTGCGGAAATTGTATCAACAGCAGCTCTACATGCACACAAGTAGGACGCACAAAGTGCAGGATCGCATCGTCAGTATCAGCCAGCCATTTATCCGCCCGATTGTCCGCGGAAAAGCCAAGAACCCGGTGGAGTTCGGAGCCAAACTGGACATGAGCATAACCAATGGATACGCCCGAATCGAGAAAATTTCTTTCGATGCCTACAACGAGAGCGAATGCCTCATAGTTGCGGTGGAACGCTACAAAGAACGGATGGGAGTGTATCCTGAACGAGTTTTGGCGGATAAAATATACCGAAATCGCACAAACTTAAGCTACTGCAAAGAACTCGGAATCCGATTATCCGGCCCGTCGCTTGGCAGGCCTAAGAAGGATCAAAAGGTTGACAAAAAACAAGAATACACTGACAACTGCGATCGAGTAGAGGTCGAAAGAGGCTTCAGCCTGGCGAAAAGAAAGTTCGGGCTCAGGCTTATTCGAACACGCCTTGAAGAGACCAGTCTCTGTGTGATTGCTTTATCCATCCTTACAATGAACCTGTCCAAGGTTTCATTGCGCATTTTTTTGACTCTCATCCAATGGATGAGCTTACCCAGAATTGAACCCCTGGTGAACCCGTAAGCTAAAAATGGGGATTTATTCAGCAGGCATTATTTAGGAGATTACTGTCCTCCCAGTTGTAGGGCTCCTTGATTCCAATAATCTCATACATGAATCCATTGATACTGACAGCTTGACCAATCAGCGATTCGGGATCTTCGACCACGATACCGTAATCCAATATATCGTGAGATAAGATAATCATGTCTCGGTTTACATCTGAAGGCTGAAAATCGCGTCCATACAAAATATGGTTTTCGCTTTTATTCGGCACCATCATCGTATATGCTTG
>JAKQLB010000215.1 GCA_029567375.1 Bacteroidota bacterium
GCCTTTATTGTAAAAGAATGGAGCGCCATAACGAAATGGCTCAAGGTAACCAGTGCCAATTTGCTTGCCGCTGATGATGCTTTAAACGGATATTGGGCGGTTGTGGCCGATGAGACCGTCGAGATCGTTGACAGCAGAATAGCCTCCGATGGAGATGAGATCCAGCTGGAAAGCGCACCCCCGGATGTTATTGCGGGTGGTAGGGTTTACATTTTTGAGACTGCACTTATCCCAGCATCCACTGTGCCGAATCTTGCCCTCGAATCTACCTACATTCGCACGGAGCAGATTTACACCTGCGACGACTTGCCAGATATCTTGAACGTGGCAGGTCCGGAAGGTTATAGCGACCTCTCAGGCACTTATTCAAGCGGCCTGTGCCAGGGCTGGGCGAAAATCGGCTCGCCGACAGTCACCGAAAATACTGATACCGATTACATCCGATCAGGCTCAAAAAGCCAGAAGGTTGTCGCCGCCGATACGGAGGGAATCAAAAGGTCGGTGAATTGCGGTTCGGCAGCGGCGGCGTCATTTTATATCTGGGTCTATATTTCCGCTATCGACGAGGATGCAAAGCTGTATGTGAGGCTTAAAGTCGGCGAGGAGGCCGACGACTATTTCCCCAGGAACGCCGACACCGGACTTGATGAAGCCTATATCACCGAAACGGGCTGGCGGCAAATCATCTGCGAGGGGGGTGTTCTGTCTGGTATTGGGACGCATGATCTGGAAATCTTTGCCGAAGGGGGAGCGGTGACTTTTTACCTCGATTCGGTCATGGTGCAATGCAGCGAGTACATCACCAACGAGGATCTCTTTTATCCCTGGGACACGCGGGTCATTCTCTGGGAAAAAGCCGTTGCTAGACTGAACGAAGTCTCAGCGCCGAAAGAGACCATCAACCTGGAAATCATCGACCTCTTTGAGGCCGACCGTGACGCTTATCCCTACAGCCAGATAACGCCGGGGACGGACCTGGAAATCGTTGATACTGCGATGGGTTTTGACGTGACCGAAGTGCGCTCGAGGCGCAAGACCTGGAACCTGATCAGACCGTGGGAGTGCAGGCTTGAAGTCGAGGGATGATCTTGCCAGCAAACTATTGGGGCTGGCAACAAATACGTCGAAAACGACCGTGACCGTTACCTCCAGGGACGCGAGCCGGGTGTCGCTCGGCAGATCGTCACGGATAGCGGTGCCGATGGTGAGATTCCGGGACGGGAACAAGGAATTGGTCGGGTCAAGATCGGCCGGCCATACGGTCTACGCCGATTATAAAGATAACGAGGCCATCGCTGCCGTCGAAGGTGAGCCGGACCTGACGTTCTCAGCCACGGAAGTGATTATGGGAGCAGGCCAGGATATTTTGTCCTCGATTATCACCCTGCAATTTGGCCGTCCCATAAAAGTGAATGAATTCGCCTATATGGGGTCGGTTTCCGGCACTGGATCGGGGAAATTACTGCAGAACGCCCACGACTGCGCTTTTACAAATGACAACCATTTGATGGTGTCGAGCCGAGGTTCGGACAATGCGGTCACGGCCTGGTTGCTGCTTCAGGCCAGATATTCGAAGCTGATGGGGGCGGTGCGCGGCGCAGGGGAACCTAATTTGATGGATGACGGCGTGGTCTGCAGAACGCATCCGACAAAGCCGTGGGTGGCCTATGCGGCCTATATGGACAATGCTGTGCATGTGGTGGATGTTTCAGACCCGAAGGCCCCGAAAATCATCGGGACGGCAACCGGCACCGGCGGGACTGACGGCTATTATCTCAACCGTCCTCATTCACTGATTTTTTACGAGGATTGGCTGGTGGTAGCGGCCGGTGAGGATGCTGCTCTTTCGGTTATCGATGTAAAAGACCCGGCCTCCGATACGTGGATGGCGAGTCTTGGCAACATTCAGGGGGCGCACGGAGCCAACGGGAATTATCTTTACGGCGTTTCGGATGTGGCCGTCAAGCAGATCGGCAGCAGCATCTACGCTTTCACCTGTTCAAGACAGGACGGAAACAGGGATAATCCGACCGATATAGATTCAGCAGGTTGCCTGCAATGCTTTGATATAACCGACCCGACTATAATCGCTCTGGTCGGCGGGGCATATTGTGATGAAGCCCCTTACGATGAAGCCAATTCCTGGGAACTGGAAGGTGGAACGGGCATCGCGATTGACACAGCCCACCTGGTCTATATCTCGACCCGCTGGCAGAACAGAGCGACCCAAACCTATGATTCGGGCATTGCGGTAGGGTCCCTGACCATTTTCGACGTGAGCGATCCGACAACTCCGGTCTTTAAGGGCTGCATAGCCGGCAGAGGAACAGGGGCAACGGTTGGAAGCTATCCGAACGGCGTTTACCTGGGTGAAGGTCATTGGGTATCAAAGCACGGAGACATCTGCGTCGTGTCCGCTTTTAGCGACGACTGCATCACCCTGATCGATGTGACCGACCCGACCAGCCCCGTCCAAATCAGCCACGCCGGAACAGCTTCCGATTACTGCAACGGGCCTGTCGGCAACGCGATTTCGAGCGATGGGAATCTGGTCTATGTGGCCTGTTGGTGGAGTTCAGCTTTCCTGATCTTTGACATTTCAACTCCGGCAACCCCGGTGAGGATCGGCGGAAAAACCGGTGTAGGCTATCCTTATTATCTGGAAGGAGCGCACGGAATATGCCTGTCAAGCGATGACTCCTTCGTCTATGTGTCAAGCCGGAAATCCGATGATGCCCTGACGGTCTGGACAACTGAGGACGGGGTGCGGATGGAATCGACCTATGTGGGCTATTTCACCCACGCGGGGATGCTGGGACCGGTGCGAATCGACGTGGACGGTAATTACTGCTATGTGGCGGCAAGGGACTCGAACCGCATCCTCAAGCTGAATATCGCTACCAAGTCGTCGCTTTACAATGCCGGGTCCATATCGGGTGCCGGAGGCCCCAACTACCTCAGCCAGCCGAACCATGTCCTGAAATCCGGCAGCTACCTGTACGTCGCTTCGGGCGGCGACAACGCGATGGTGATCCTGAATGATGTAGCGGGCGACAATTCTCCGACCCTTGCCGGGGTCTATACGCATTCAACCTATTGCAGCGGGGCTATGTCGGTGCAGGTCAATTCAGCCGGCACAAGGGCCTATGTTGCTGCTTTCGGCGGCTCCAGGATCACGGTTCTGGACATTACCACCAAGTCGTCGCCTTCTTACCTGAATTCCGTCACCGGCATCGGCGAGCCTTTTTATTTGAACGGCATCAGGGACTTGCTTCTGGTCGATGACCAGTTCCTTTTTGGCGCTTCGAGCAATGATGACTGTGTGGTGATGTATGACGTTTCGGCGGTCGATGCTTCAACCCCGCCCCGTCTGGTCGCTGTTTTTGCAGGAGCTGGTGCGCCGCAGTATTGTGACCGGCCCTATGGCCTGGCATTGTATGGGACCGATGAAATCCTGGTCGCATCCTACACTGACAACTCGATAAATCAGCTAACCGTGGACGAGGAGAAATTCACCCGCGAGAACGTGATTTTTGGGGCCGGCTATTATTTGACAGGTGCCGCGAATCTGGCGGTGGGCACCACTCACGGGAAAACCTATTTTGCCTGTGCCGTCTACACGGACAACGCTTTTTCGGTTTTCAAAGTGTCCGAGATCCAGACCGACCGCGAGGCCGGCATCCGCAGCAATTTTGGCCAGATAGAAGTCAAGAGCGCCTTTGGGCCATGGACGAAGGTGTAGCATGAAAAAGATTCGCAAAATATCGGATGCTGGCATTGACCTGATCAAAAAGCTGGAAGGATTCAGCCGATTCGTCTATGAGGATCAAGGCGGCTATCCTACCATCGGCATCGGTCATCTGCTGACCAGGACCGAGAACATGACCGGCAAGATCTACATCAACGGCGAACCTGTTTATTACCACAAGGGCTTGACTGATCAGCAGTGCATCGCGCTTCTAATACAGGACCTGGCTGTGCCGGTGAATGCCGTCAACGAAGCCGTCATTGTTCCCTTGAACCAGAACCAATTTGACGCCCTGGCGTCGTTTGTGTTTAATATCGGCTGTGGCAACTTTAAAAGGAGCAACCTGTTACGAGTCCTGAATTCGGGCAACTATGAAGAAGTTCACGAGCAGATGAGACTTTGGTGCTATGTAAAAGAAAAGGTCAGCAAAGGGCTTCAGAAGAGGAGGGAGGAAGAAATCAAGTTATGGAGAACAGCTGACAAGGATGAAAGCATCGGCATGGATTCATTCCTGCTGATAGATTTTATCGACCCGCCCGAGCCGCGTGTTCCCTGGTATAAACGGCTCCTCCAATTATTCAAGAGGTGATTGCCATGAAGTTCCCTGATTCGCTAAAGTTCATCCCTAAGACCCTCGGAGGAATTGTTGTCGTTCTTGCCGGTTCAGCCATGACTTTCATTCCGAAGGTCGGAGAACTCGCCGGCAATGCGGTGATCAGCGCGGGTGTTATGGTTATCGTTTATGGCATCACGGACAAATTTGCCAGGGCGACCCATGGCGGGGATGTCTGGAAAAATGAAAAGCACATGATGGAGAAAATGCGCGGTTTGAAGAAATAGCCAGAAAACACGAAAGGAGAAGGCTATGGAAGCAGTGAAAGTAAAAGTTATGGGGATCGGCGTCAGCCTGGATTGGCTGATCAAGCTGCTGATGCAGCTTCTGCGCCAGGTCCTGGACCAGGTGATTCCTGGGGAAGCTCTGACCAAAGACCTGAAAAAGGCGGTTCGGACGCTCTATTATCTGGCCGATGAGTGGGGAGACGATTTTGTCGCCTCTACGCCCAACGATCTCGATGACCAGGCGCTGGCCGAGGTCAAGGGAACCTGTGAGGATACGGCCAACGAGGGCGTTTTTATGCTACCCGCTGCCCCTCCGCTCTGACAATCCCTGAATAACCCTCCTTCAACAACAATTCACCAGGCGTAAAACCCTCGAAACGCGGTTGAGCGATCAGCCGCGTTTTTTAATGCCCGAAAAGGAAAATATTTTTAGTCGCCCTATTAGCTACTAACTCTTAGATATTATGCAAAAACAATGAGTTATGAGCTATTCACTTGCATTTAAAAGTAGTTAATACTATGATATTATTGGATATACAAACTACTTAACAATGCGAGAGGGCACTAAAATGAAAACCTATGAATTGCAGAGGATCGAGATGCGGATCGTCCGCGAACCCGAATTTAACGAAAAGCTGCTGCGCGTTCAAAGCTCCCAGGACGCCTATCAGCTGGTCAAGGATCTACAGGATGAAGCGGTTGAAAAACTCGTCACCATTTTTCTAAACGCCCGCCACGATGTGCTTGCGCTGACCGTCCTTTTTAGCGGTGGCACAACCGAATCCGTTGTCGATCCGAAAGTCATCCTGAAAACTGCACTCGATCTTGGCGCCTGCGCTTTTATCCTGGTCCACAATCATCCCAGCGGGGATCCCTTACCTTCGATGGAGGATAGAAACATCACCAAGAAAATCTCAACCGGTGCGGGGTATCTGGACCTGCGCCTCCTCGATCACCTGATCGTCGGTTTTGACAAATACTTCAGTATGGCTGATGAAGGGATTATGCCGAATTAGTAAGTGGATTGATGGGGTTGAACTAATAACACTGCCTCTTCAAAATCAAAACAGGTGCTGATAAAATGATACTATTTCTCTTGCGTTAAATTATCATTTTATATAATTTAAAATATACAAGTAACCGAATCTTAGGAACATATCCTATGATGAAGAAAGCGCAATCGAGTTCATTTCTTGAGCTGGATTGCGCTTTTTTTATGGGTGGATATGCAAGCGACTACGTACGTCTAAGTTAATTAAAGTTTATATTAATCTGTCACGGCTAAAAATCGTTTTCAGTGGTTAAAACCGCCAAGGTTTTAAGATGGCTTTGTGGTTGATTTCAAGATTTGTGCTTTTATCAAGTTTTATTAAAGCGGTTTCAACCACTGAAACGTGAGTTATACGTATTATGTAGCTTATTTTTGATTCAACTAAACAATATTCTGGAAAGGCAGGAATTATGAAGTCACGATTGAGTTTTAGTTTGACGCTTGTAATTGTACTGTTTGCACTTTTCACAGACGATTCTACTTATGCCCAAAATTGGCCCATGGTTAATTTAAACAAAGAGCGGATGTCATGGGCTTCTGATGAAACTGATCTTTATCCACCACTGCAGCAAAAAAAAGAGTTCACGCTTAAATCGACCGGTTCATATTTAGGTCTTGATGATCTAACATTTTATGATAACCTGCTTGCACTCTCAGTAGGCAGATATCCAAATATTTTAGAGGCAGTTGATGCTTCAAGTGGTGACAATTTGTGGACATTTGAAATACCTGACTCAAAAGGAGGTATGAGTTTTGCATGTGCACAAAACGATTCCATGATCTTTGCCGGAGGCCAGCAAGGACTTGGACTTTATGCTCTCGATAAATCAACAGGCGAGCAAAAGTGGAGCAAACCAATCGGTTCGCTTTATACAAGGAACATCATACTCGATAACGATTATGTTTATATTTTGGGAGACAGTCTGTATAGTTTGTTAATAAAAGATGGTGCGACCATCTGGTCTCAGAAACTCAATATTCAAGGAACGCCTGCGGTTGATGATTTATATGTTTATGCTGTTGGAGGTTATAAAACACAAATATTCGATAAAATGAATGGAGAACTATTGTGGTGGAAGCCAAATTCTGAAAGAGCGCTGGGAGGAATAACTGTGGACGATCAATGTTTTTATATATTCTCAAATGACACGGTGTTTGCATACTTCAAAGAGAGCAGGAGTATAAAATGGTTCTATCCGAGTTCGGGTGATACAATACTTGCTGGCGGGCAAAATACATTTGCAATTACGGATACTAAATTATGTTTTACCATAGAAGGCAATGGGAACGGAGAAGCAGAGTTAGTTATCTTGAATAAGGATAGCGGAGAATTTTTGTGGGATCATACTTTTGCTGGCAATTGGGTTTTTACTCCCACCATTGCTAATGGGATTGTTTATATTATTTCAATCGGAGGAGATTTATATGGTTTTGATTTAGAAAGTGGCGCACAGAAGTTTTATGATAATTCTTTTACCTACCAGTGTCAGCCTATCGTGGCAAATCATAAGCTTTATGTAGCAACAAGGAATAAAGTCATTGTCTTTGGAAATGATGAAACTAATGTAGCTAATTTAAATAATTCCTTACCTCAGGGTATTGAATTAATGCAAAATTATCCAAATCCATTTAATCCAACTACCATTTTGAAGATCGATTTGCCCGAAATTACGAAGATGGAATTATCAATTTATGATATAAATGGCAAGTTAGTTCAAGAATTATTTAATGGACAATTGAATGTTGGCATTCACATTTTGACTTGGAATGCTAACAATAGCCCTACAGGGATATATTTCATAAGATGTAAGTCAAATCGATTTAATAAAGTCATAAAATGTACGCTACTAAAATAAAGGCAAGTATAACCATCGTTTCCAGTGGATTGAAACCGCCGTGGCGTTCAGGCCGTTACGTGGTTAATTTCAAGTATTGTGCTTTTATTAAGTTCTTCTTATGCGGTTTCAACCACTGAAACGTACGTTAGGCGGAGAAAATAGACGGCTGTTAAACAGAACCCCCCGGGTATTATCCTTTCTCCGACATGATAATTTGTGGCTCATATTTTATTCGGAGACACTTGGTTGAGATTATGAATTAATCTTCGAGGAATAACGTATGAAAAAACTGATTTTCTTACTGTGTTTCCTTGTTGCCATTTCTCTTGTACCAAACCTGGCAAGCGGCCAGCAAGGTCAGGCCATGCTGAAAATTGTCAAGAGCGAAGACGGCACAGTCACAATTTATAATATGAATGGTAATGAGTTACAACCATCATCTGCGCGTGCCGGTGAACCTGCCCCTATTCAAAGTTCGAGTAATTCCAGGGCATCCAAAGTACCGTTAAAACCAAAGATGACGACAGACTCTTTGGAAATACCGTCGGCGCGTGAAGCAATAAAATTTGAACCAAAAGAAATCAATGCCAACCCGGCAACTTGGCAAACGAATCCTGATAAAAAAGTCCAGGATGCTACAGCAGGAGTTATGAATCCCGGCCCGGACTTAACTCTTTATATGTGTATTGATTCGTATAATAACAACTGGAATGTGACCCTTTATGAAAGGGTGAGAAACAGTGGAACAGCATCTTCCGGAAGCTGCTATCTGGGATATTTTTTATCCACCGATAAAATCGTCGGTGCGGATCTATATTTGGGACAGGATCTGGTGAGTCCCCTAATGCCCGGAATGGAGCAAGAATTAAGTCGGAATTTTGATCTCGGTTTGTATCCAGGGATCTGGTATATTTTACGGATCATTGACTATACCGGTGTTGTTGACGAAGATAATGAATCGAATAATTTTTATTTTTCTTTATTCTTTGGTCCTGGCCCGAATCTGAAAGTTACTTCTGTCAATTGGTCGTATTCCGTCACTCATCAACTTGATATCCATGCCACCGTACTGAATAATGGAACTGTTTCAGCCGGTTCCAGCGTCCTGGGATTTTATTTATCGGCAGACATGGATATCTCAACCTTCGATCTTAAAATAGGTGACCTCCCGGTTTTCTCCTTATCTCCCGGCGCTGAGACTGTTAAATCGTTCACCACTATAGGTGATATTTGTAAAACGGTTCCTTCCGGAATATGGTACGTTGGTGCTGTGATTGATGAAACAAACGCTGTGGATGAACTAAACGAATTTGATAATGTACACTTGTCTTTCGAGCCGTTATCTATCAATGATTGCTCAATTATTGTAACCCATCCTAATGGCGGTGAAACTTGGGATGAAGGCTCCACCCAGACCATCCGATGGACGTCCAGCAATACCAGCGGAAATGTGAAAATTTCATACAGTCTGGACAGCGGTACATCATGGACGACAATCCAGGATAATATGCCAGACAATCACAGTGCCTCCTGGGTCGTCCCTGAGGTCGGTTCTGATCAACCGCACTGCCGGATCAAGATCGAGGATGTCCTCCCGTGCGGTTGCTCGGATATCAGCGACGCCGATTTCACGATCAGAAATGCGGCTTATACTTTAAATATAGATATGAATCCGCCGGGTTCAGGCAGCGTCAGCAAGGATCCAGACAAAACAAATTATAACCACAACGAGTCTGTGCAATTAAAGGCCAATGCCGCGCCCGGCTACCGGTTTGATCATTGGAGCGGAGACTTGAGCGGAAATAACAATCCCGCAGAACTGGTGATGGATGGCGACAAAAGCATCAGTGCCCTTTTTGTAAGCAATGCTTCTGCTGACTATATCTGGGTGATCAATTGCAGCGATACCGGGCCCGGCTCATTCAGGGAAGCCATCCATATCGCCAATCGTCACGCGGGACCCGATACGATTTTATTCGCCATTCCGGAGGGGGTGCCCGGCTATCAAGCCGATGCCGGTATCTGGGCGATCCAGCCGCAGACCGAGTTACCACTCATCACCGATGGCAAATTGCTCATTTACGCGTTTTCACAGTCAACCTTTATTGGCCGGGATACCAACCCCGATGGCCCGGAAATTGTCCTGGACGGTCACCAGGCTGGCCAGGACGCGAGCGGATTACATCTTGCGGCGCCGGAAGTATCCATCGTCGGATTAACGGTCCAACGTTACGGAAATGTCGGCATCTGGATGGATCGTGTCGCTGTCGGTCACATTGCCGGCTGTTATATCGGCACCGATCATAGCGGAACTGTAGCAGCGCCCAATGGCCTGGGCATCTGCATCGGCAACCGCTGTCAGCATGTCACCGTCGCCCCGATGGATACCTTTCGTAACGTCATTACCGGCAATATCAACGGCGGGATCCTTGTATCGGATACATCGCACGCCATTACCCTCTTGAACAACATGGTCGGGCTGGATCGCACATCCCAGGCGGCCCCTGGAAATGGCGGGTTCGGCGGTTTGTGCATTCAGGAGCATTGCGACAGCGTGCTGGTCTTTGATAACCGCATCGGTGGCAATACCTGCGGGGTATTAATCAATAATTCTGCACGTAATACGATTCAATCGAACTGGATCGGGATTTCTCCGGAAAATCTGGATCTCAAACCCGGTGATCTCATTCCGCTAACGGGAAACAAAAACGATGGGATCTATATTGCAGGTGAATCGACCGATAACCTGATTTCTCAAAACATAATCTGTCAGAACGAAGGGCCGGGGGTAGGCATTTATGGAGAACTGCCGATACGCAATCGTATCAGCCAGAACTGCATCAGCCAAAATATCGGGTCTGGAATTCTTTATGCCTCAGCCGGCGCCAATATGATCCCGGCGCCGATAATCACCAGCGCCACCGGCACCTCCGTATCAGGAACGGCCATACCCAATGCTACGATTGAGTTTTATACCGACGCGGAAGATGAGGGACAAATGTTCCAGGGGGAAACCCGATCCGGTTCAGATGGACATTTTAACTGGACGGGAGTTATTGCGGGACCCCTGCCCAATATTACCGCTCTTGCCATTAATGCCGAAGGCAGCACCTCACCGTTTTCCAGCGCATTCACGACGGCTGTGGAAGAGCCCCCGATGGTCAGTATGCCTTCCTTGTTTTCGCTCGAGCAAAATTATCCCAACCCGTTCAACCCGGAGACGATAATTTCCTACACCATTCCTTCGACTTCCAGGGTTCGGCTTACGGTGCACGACATCCTTGGTCAAGAAGTGGCCGTTCTGGTTGATGAAGTGAAACAACCCGGCGTTTACCAGGCGATATTTAATGGCGTAAATTGTCCCAGCGGTTTGCATTTTTACACCCTGGAGGCCGGCGGCAATATCATTATGCGAAAGATGATGCTGCTAAAATGATATGCGGCTTATTGCATGGATAGCGACAAGCCTTTCGAACTTAATAAAATTGTTCTTGATTTCATGAGCAAGGAATCCAAGAATCACAAAAAATAAAGCACCTAACCCTCGGCTGTTGCGGATGGCCGCTGGGAAAGTTCGCTATATGAATGCAGTTTTCACATTACCGCGGCCACCGCAAAGCCGCACGTTATACGTCTTAAAAACATATGGAGGAGAAAGTATGTATAGAAAACATGTGCTCGTCGTATTTTACCTCGTCGTAACATTGTCGTATTTGAATGCACAGACTCAGGTTCAATATGGTTCAAATAAGGAAGTGGGCAAGTACGCAGAAGTAAATGATATAAAAATGTACTATGAAGTGTACGGGGAAGGGCAGCCGTTGCTATTGATAAGTGGAAATAACGGCTCTATTAATAATTGGCTTAACCAGATCCCCTTTTTCTCTCAAAAATATAAAGTAATTGCCTGCGATAGTCGGGCACAAGGAAGATCCTATGATTCAGACCAAGAAATCACATATTCCCTGATGGCATCTGATTATAATCAATTGCTTATCAAGTTAAAATTGGATAGTGTCTGCATTTTAGGTTGGAGCGATGGTGGTATAATTGGTTTAGATATAGCCATTAACTATCCTTCAAAGGTCAAAAAGTTAATTATTGGGGGAACTAATTTTGTTCATGATACGACGGCACTTTATCCCAAAGTCATTGATATATTCAGCAAGTTTAAATCCACTCCTTTTGAGCAGTTACCAGAAATAATTCGCCAAGGCTATACTACACTCTCCCCGCAACCGGAGAGGGCTAAAATAATCTTTAATAAACTAGTGGATTTAGTCTTGAAATATCCAAACTATTCAGTATCAGATTTGGCAAAAAATGGTGCACCTACATTGGTGATTGCCGGAGATCATGATTTAATTCGAGAAGAACATACGCTAAAATTATTTCAAAGTATCCCGCACGCCCAATTATTAATTGTACCTGGTGCTACACATATATCTTTGTTGGAAAAACCAGATTTACTAAATAAAATAATGGATGACTTTTTGACTACGCCCTATAAGGATGTTAATAGATATTACTTTTTAGAGTAATATAATGGTATAACCCTCGGCTGTTGCGGATTGCCGCTGGGGCAGTTTTCGATTTGAAGTTCGGTTTCCACATTACCGCGGCAACCGCAAAGCCGTCTGTTAGCGCTCTTGAGAGTACATGTATACTGGGCTTAGACCCACTTGAGAAATGACGATAACATAAGAGGGTGTTACCGTTCAAAAATGGTTCCAAAATCAGATAAAAATCAGCCAAATAATTGAAGTTACGAGTCTTTTCCAATGCAATCATAATCCATAGCCCTGGTAATATTAGAAAACAAAGGCGCTGCACGAACCAGCGCCTTTGTTATTACCAGAATTTTGCGCTTTTTTTGCGACATTGATGGTAAAAGTGACTAAAATTGCATAAAATACAGCAAAAAGTATAGTAAAATAGCCAGTCAGGATTGAACCTAACTAAGTATTATTATGCACTTACGTGGTGGGCAATACTGGATTTGAACCAGTGACCTCTGGTATGTGAGACCAACACACTGATGAGCTGCATGGCTCGTCCAAATAACAGGAAGGATGATTGAATAATGAATAGAGGGAAGAGGTAAATGCGAAGTCATATTGCGAACTTTAATCTCGACTTACATTCTGGGATTATGCCCAGTTAGATAGTGGAGTGTTGGGCCTTAATAACAACACTACCTCAATATAAAAACACGCAGTGTTAAATTAATTGTATTTATCTTGCATCGAATCCTTATTGTTCGTAACATCAAATAAACAAGTAGTCGAATCTTAGGAAGGGGTCCTATGATGAAGAAAGCGCAATCGAGTTCATTTCTTGTGCTGGATTGCGCTTTTTTTAGGGGTGGTTCTCCATAGGATTGCGCTCAACAAGAATGGTATTTTTACCGCCTATCAACAGGTAGACAATGCGATTTTAATTGAAAATTAAATAGTTAACCCCACCGCTTATTGCCATAGGCGGCGGGGCGCCGGTTAATATAATTGTTAGCATTCAAGAAGACACGGCACATGAGGCTATTTTCCTACGTCGTTACG
>JAKQLB010000220.1 GCA_029567375.1 Bacteroidota bacterium
GACGGCCTTTGGATACACAACAGGATCCATGAGCGCTATGTCCAGGAATCGCTTGTAGTGGATACTGAAAAAATCCCCCTGAAAGATGTTGAGGTCTGGTATGAGCTGCATCTGAAAGGATTTCACCTGAAAGGAAAAAAGGCAGAAACATTCATCTTTGAACTGGACACAAAAGAAAAAATCTGGATACCCGAGCCCAGGATGTGGGTGGAAGATCTTGATTACTTCTCGCAGCCCTTGAAGCATAGAATAGTAAAAAAAGACGGCAAGATCTTCTATATCAAGTATTTTGATGATAAGGCCAAAAATTGGGCATGGATGGTCCAGAAATACGGACTTCTCGGGCCCGGAAATGAAAAGCTGAAAGGCAAAAAAACAATATTTATAGATTCTACAACTTACTATTCCACTTCTGCAGACGGCGACATAAAGGGAAAATATGACGCTTCTTGGAGCACAGCACGCACGACTGGCGATACCGTTTCAGCCTCCAGCACGGCCATAGTCGTCAGCACAAGCAAATCCTTTGACAAGTCAGTTAACGGATACGCATACACAATAAGAAGAGGATTTCTATACTTTGATACTTCAGATATTCCAGACGGCGCAACAATCGATACAGCCGCTCTATCCGTTTATGTCTATTCACATTCCAACGGCCCCACGCTTTGCGCATTGAAAGGAACACAATCATCTTCCCTTACAACAAGCGATTTCACAGCGTATAGCGGTAGCTCTTATGGCACTATAGATACAAGCACCAGCGGCTACAAAACAATCAACCTTGATTCAACTGGCAAATCAGATGTTTCAACAACAGGCACAACAAAATACTGCTTGATGGAATACACCTATGATTATGCAGATAGCCCGCCAAGCCTAACTACGGCTTATACAGGATATATCTATTCATCAGAGTATTCCGGAACAAGCTATGACCCAAAGCTCGTGATAGAGTATACCGAGGCTTCTGGGGAAGAATATGAAGAGACTGTTACTTACACTGCAAACAGTGCAGTCACGGTGGCCTCAGCCGGGATAGCCCGTGCAGCAACAATAACTTACACCTCAAACGGGGCAGTCTCCTGTACTTATGGCTCAATTTATTCTGAAACTGTAAATCTCACAGGATTTGGATCAATCATCATCCAGGACATTGACACTGACATCGAAACAATACTTGTCACCGGCAAAGGCGGCTTTTCTTATGAAGATCACAGAGGGTATTCCTCTTTAGTTGAACTTACCGGAGCCGGGGCCCCAACAGTTTCAGCGGCATTTTCATATCGGCAAACTATAACTTATCTGGGCTATGCGGCAATTGAAGCTGCAGCGGTCACTGATT
>JAKQLB010000224.1 GCA_029567375.1 Bacteroidota bacterium
GGCGAGCGAGAGCGGCCACCCTTGCGACCCGCAATGGACATGCAGAATCGCAAAATTTCCTCTTCAGTCATTTAATCCTCCTCAATCTTGATCATTATATCATATCCTATGTGTTTGGGTTTGTAAAGAGGAAAAATAAAAATAATATAAAATTTTTAATTATTTTTGAAAAACGCTATACATTTGTTAACTCTCTATACCACCTGAGAGCAACATTGGTTGAAACACCGAGCGCTTTTGCAACCTTGCGGTGATCGCATTTATTCCACAGGTCAAGCAGAATTTGTTTTTGCCGCTCAGTAGGCTTAAACTCTTTTGCTCCACCTTTTACCTTGTCCTTTTGTGCATAGAGCTCTTTTACCAGCTCCTCGTTAATCTCTGGCATATCTACATCTGTTCGGCTTTCGCCGCCGCAAAAATCGGATTCAGAATATGCGCCTTCCATGCGAAGCTCCCCTGATCATTGATACAAAACTCGATGAACCCATAACTAATGGTTTTGCTCATCCTACGCGCCCCGTATTTTGTCCAGCCCTGAAGTGCGGGCGTAATCATTGCCGTAAATGAATCGTCTCCAGTGAAATAATATTTATGTAAATGCGAGCGAATAAATACGTTCGATTTCGGCTGTAGTTTGTGTTCCGCCCATAATAGATTCCAAACAGATTCTCGTGATAAACTAGGGGGCACGTTGCGGGGAACACTTGTCGAACCGATATGATGCTTTATATCGATAACACAACCGTTATATTCGAGCCAAGCATGATCCTGCGCATGAGTGTCAAAACCCTCGGCGAGAATGTCCTCGAAATCCTCAATGTCTCCCGTATGATAAGGTGTCCCCCGAACGAACGTCCATTTCTCAGCCTGGATAATTGACAAGCAGTCCTGCGCAATCTTGACCTGATGATGCCGATCGCTTGTAATAAGTTCAGTTCCTCCCGAAGATTCCCCCGACCCGTCGATTGCATCTCCATTTATAATACAGTGGTCAATCTCGCCAATTTCTGCTATGACTTTTGTGTACCACTCCCACGTTTTAGACTCCCAGATTTGCGATTTCTGGTACTCATGATCTTCTGTGTCCCCTAATTGCCATTGTGGGGGACATAAGCCATACCTGTGGCCGCAGTGTAAATCAGCGAGAATTATCCCGTGTCGCATTAGAAAACCCCTAATGCATCTAACCCCCAACCCGCCGCGAGCAGAATTGTAGCTATCTCGAATACAATGCTCCTACTTTGTGCTTTGCGAACCTGCGCTTGGTAATCCTTGAAGGATGCTTGCAGCTTGCTCAATGAGGCTGTCTGCTCCTGATAGCTGATTAGAAGCTTGTTGTAATCCTCCTGCAACTGCATCGACTTTGTCTGTAAGTCCAGAAAGCTCGACTGCAAGTTTATCAAACTCGCTTGCAAATCCTGATAACTTTTCGCTAACAGCTCTTTGTCCTGCCGCAATGCTGTTAATTCGCTGCTCAAGCTGTCCCAGGCCTGCCTTAACTCCTTCAACTGCACTTGAGAGGCTTCGTATTGCGCCTGCGTTATCACTAATTGATTCCTTAACTCCGTTAATGCTTGCTCCGATTGTGCCAATGCTTCCTGCGAGCTCTTCACTTTGTCGCTCAAGCTCTGTAAGATGCTCAACAACTGCTGCTTCTGCTGCTCTGAGATCAGATAGCTGCCTTCCAGCGATAATTCCTGTGATTCCTGCGCCAATAAGCAAACAGGCGATACCAATAATAAAATAATTCCTAATAGTTTTCGACATTTCATTTTACCTCACCCTCTTCCCATATTTGCGAGCATAATCAGTAATATCATATTGAGGATATAAACCAGCGCTA
>JAKQLB010000226.1 GCA_029567375.1 Bacteroidota bacterium
GAGTCAGGTGACATAATTGCAGAAGATGTATTCTTGCCTGATCCCAAGCCGCTCGATATCCTTGCTGTCTATTCGACAGGCGCCTATTGTTTTTCAATGTCGAGCAATTACAACAGAGTGCCGCGTCCCGCCATGGTAATAACAAAAAGTGGGGATTATCGGCTGTCGGTAAGGCGCGAAACATACGATGATCTATTGAGAAGAGAAATCTGATAGGCATAACTAATGTTGTGGCAGAAAAAGTTGCGCAATTATATCTGCTTGGCTTAGAGATAATGGAGATATTACGGTATTCCTGTACAACACTGTTTATAATGAGCCCATCTGTCCAGACAGATGGGCTCATTATAGTTCCGACTTTTCAGCCATTGGATATACCACGTCGCAGAAACCGATATCGGTCCGGAATCTGTCAATATAGTTGACACCTGAATCCAGACTTTGACAGTGGCAAATTAGATTCGATCAAATAATTCATTATACAGGAAATATTAAAAAGCATTCAATTTGAAAATTGACAACGCTTTATTGTTTGTTTATGTTTGGCAATTTACACAATCACTATTCTTGGGTGCAATCCCTACAAGGAGGCAGGGATGGCATTCGTCCATTCAAAAAACCAACTCAAAAACAGCGATGTGGCCTACTACATTTTCGATGTACACAGGATTCCTGGCAGCAATAAACAAAAACGAACCTGTGTGGAGCGATATAGGAAATCAGAGCTTTTAGCATCGAACGTAGTGCCAGAAGCATTTATCCAGCGCATCGCATAGCTGAAGGCACAACCGCCACAGCGGACAACGCTGGGCTAGCGAATAGAGTTGCGTCTCACGAACAGGCCTTCCGAAAACGCACAGGATGGCTCCTTTCGTCCCTTTCATGGGTATAAGAATCTCGTCTATCTTGCCTATGCATGCATCTATCACCAACTGACGCTTGAAGAGCTGATTAATAACCGCAGAGGGTACACCGATGCATCATTCAATATCAATGTCATCTTTCAACACCTCATCTACTCTCGATGCCTTGTACCTTCTTCAAAACTGAATAGCTGGGAAGTTCGAGGGATGTTCTTCGCAGTACTGGGTATGAACTGCAGC
>JAKQLB010000264.1 GCA_029567375.1 Bacteroidota bacterium
GGAAGCGTATTTTCGTCAATGGGCTGGTAAGGGCTTTCATTAGTATATTTTTTGAAAAAAATGAAATTAGTGAATAGAATGGGGAAGGATTACACTAACATTAAGACAATGAAACAGCTTGAGTTGCAGATAAGACAACTCGAAAATGATGCTGTAAAATGTGAAGACATCATTCGGAAGGATCTTGAATATGCCGCCTATTTTTACAGACCCAGAAGATTGATAAGCTCCATTGGGGTATTTATAAAACATTTTGTTATGAATTTTTTCAGAAGTATGGTTATTATATTGGGGCTCGGAGTAGCCCTTAACGCCTGTTCATCAGGTGGGGATCCGAAGGAGTTCATCTATTCGATTGATCAATTTGCAGATATTGAGGTGTTGAGATACCAGGTTCCCAATTGGGATGCTCTTACCCTTCAACAGAAGGAGTATGTTTACCATTTGTCGGAAGCTGCTAAAGCCGGTCGTGATATCATCTGGGTGCAGAATTTTAAGTACAATCTCCCTATCCGCAAGGTGTTGGAAGCGATAATTGAGAAGTGTGAAGGAAAGTCAGGTCCTGAGTTTGACGAGTTTATGATTTATGCGAAGAGAGTATTTTTTAGCAACGGCATCCATCACCACTATGCTCTTGATAAGATTATTCCGGGATGTTCAATGGATTTTTTTGCTTCGCTTATGGATGAAGCAGGATGTTCTGATGCCAAAGAGGAGCTACTTCCTATAATTTTTGATCCTGTACTCTATCCTCAAATGGTGTATCAGGGTACTGACAAGGATCTTGTAGCTGCCTCTGCAGTCAATTTTTATGAAGGAGTGACTACTGCCGAAGTCAATGCATTTTACGATGCCCGTGAAGTACCGGGCGATCCGCGCCCGATTTCACATGGCTTGAACAGCCGGCTCGTAAAGGTGGATGGAAAGATAGTGGAGCAGGTTTATAAAGTTGACGGTCTCTATGGTGAGGCTCTAAAAGTCATTATAGGCCATCTTGAAGCTGCTGCAGAAGTCGCAGAGAATGATCTCCAGAAACGCTATATTGCTGAACTGATTGAGTACTACAAGACGGGCGATCTGCATATCTGGGACCGGTACAATGTTTCCTGGGTGTCGGATGTAGACTCAGATATAGACTTTATCAATGGATTTGTCGAGGATTACAGCGACCCTCTAGGCCGCAAAGCTACTTATGAAGGTATTGTGCAATACCGTGACAAGGAGGCCTCACGCCGTACTGAGATAATTAGCGAAAATGCCCAGTGGTTTGAAGACAATTCTCCTGTTGATCCCCGTTTCAAAAAGGCTGAGGTAAAGGGTGTTTCCGCAAAAGTTATCAATGTAGCCTGCATTGCGGGTGACAATTATCCTGCCACAGCCATCGGAATTAACCTTCCCAATGCTGCCTGGATACGCAAGGAACACGGTCCCAAATCAGTGACTATCGCCAACATAACAAAAGCCTACGATAAGGCAACCGAGCAGAGCCCTAAGAGCGTTCTGACAGAATTTGCATGGGATCAAGAGGAGATTGATTTCTGCAAGAAATATGGCTCTGAAACAGGTGATCTCCATACAGACCTACACGAATGTCTGGGCCATGGTTCCGGCCAGCTGCTTCCAGGTGTTTCACCCAATGCCCTCAAAGAGTTCAGTTCAACTATTGAGGAATCACGTGCCGACCTATTTGCTCTTTACTATATTGCAGATCCTAAGCTTGTGGAACTTGGCATTCTCGATAACCCTGAGGCTTATAAGGCAGAGTATATGAACTATATCCGTAACGGTATTTTTACTCAGTTTACAAGAGTGGAACTGGGTAAGACCAATACACAGGCTCACATGCAGAATCGCAAACTTATCTCTGAGTGGGTGTTCGAACATGGACAGGATGAAAATGTCATCGAGAAAAAAGTTCGTGACGGAAAGACCTATTTTGTCATTAATGACTTTGAGCGTCTGAGAGAGTTGTTTGGAGAGTTTCTGTGTGAAATACAGAGGATCAAATCCGAGGGCGATTATGAGGCAGCCAAGACTCTTGTGCTAAAATATGCCGTTAATATTGATCCGGATCTTCACAAAGAGGTGAGGGAGAGATATGCGCAACTCAACCTCAAGCCCTACCGCGGCTTTATCAATCCCGATATTGTGCCCGTGGAGAAAGATGGCAAGGTGATAGACTACAAGATTGTCTATGGTGAGAGTTTCATAGATCAGATGATGGAATACGGACGCAAATATGCTACTTTGTAGTTTTTTGTGAGAATATTTTATGATTCATGGCCCCGACGGCGATAGCTGCTCGGGGCTTTTTTATTCCATTGTGGGTACAAGTCAAAAAAAAGAGTAAATTTGTAAGATAAAGAAGCAGAATTCAAGGTTTGAAAATGAATATACTTGTAACCGGGGCAGCTGGATTTATTGGCGCAAATCTTATAAAAGAGATTTTCCGCAGATTTGACTGTCCCGCAGTGGTGGGTATCGACAATATGAACGATTATTACGATCCCCGTCTCAAGGAGGCCAGGCTGGAGGAGTTGTTATCGTATGAGGACTTTATATTCATCAAAGGCAATATTGCTGACAAGGAGTTAATAGATCGTGTTTTTAACCAATATGAGCCACAGATTGTGGTCAATATGGCAGCACAAGCGGGGGTTCGCTATTCCATTATCAACCCGGATGCCTATATTGAGGCCAATTTGATCGGTTTTTACAATATTCTGGAGGCCTGTCGCCACTCATATGAGAGGTATCAAGGGGGTGTGAATCACCTTGTGTTCGCTTCTTCATCTTCAGTTTACGGAGCCAATAAAAAAGTGCCTTATTCTACTGATGATAAGGTTGACAATCCGGTGTCGCTTTATGCGGCTACGAAAATGAGCAATGAACTGATGGCACGCGCCTATTCCAAACTTTACGACATTCCCACTACCGGATTGCGTTTTTTTACAGTTTACGGTCCTGCCGGTCGTCCTGATATGGCCTATTTTGAGTTTACCGATAAACTGCTTAAGGGTGAGAAGATTCAAATCTTCAATTACGGCAATTGTCAGCGTGATTTTACCTATATAGATGACATAGTGGAAGGTGTGGCCCGAGTTATGCAGAAGGCTCCCCAGAGGTCGGTAGGGGAAGATGGGCTTCCATTGCCTCCTTACGCGATTTATAATATAGGCAATAGTTCTCCTGAAAATCTTCTGGATTTTGTTGCTATTCTTCAGGAAGAATTGGTACGTGCCGAGGTGCTGCCTGCCGATTATGATTTTGAATCGCACAAGGAACTTGTGCCAATGCAGCCCGGCGATGTGCCGGTAACATTTGCAGATACTTCCGCTCTGGAGAGAGATTTCGGTTTCAAGCCCTCGACATCGCTACGGAAGGGTTTACGTGCCTTCGTAGAGTGGTACAAGGATTTTTATTTGGAAAAATAATTGATAAAACAAATAACAGATATGAAAATTGCAGTAGCCGGTACCGGATAT
>JAKQLB010000267.1 GCA_029567375.1 Bacteroidota bacterium
AAATGCTTGAAAGATTTGCAGAAGAAAAAAAAGTGCATAAGCGAACAAAGTTTCATCAGATCTGGCAGGAGGGCAGTCACCCCGAAGAACTTGCTGACGAGGCCATGTACCTGCAAAAACTGGAATATATTCATGGAAATCCTCTCAAGGCTGGGTACGTTGAGAAGCCGGAGGATTGGCCCTGGTCAAGTGCAAGAAACTATGCTGAGATGCAGTACATTTTACCTGTCGTTACGGATTGGCAAGATTCAGGAGACGAGAGGATAAGAAGGTTGGGTGGGAACGAGATTGGATGAATATCCGAACCAGAATACTGTCAGGCGTCCTGGGAGCGGCGATACTGATGCTGCTCTTCCTGGATGGCATTAGGCTCGAACTCGATTTCTTCCTCGGCCTGGCGGCAAGCCTTCTGCTCGCATTTTTTCTGTTTAGACTGAGGCGTTCAGGGCGACGAAAGAATTTTGATGTTCATTAAGAGTTTGCGCTGGCATGGTGCCAGTTGACAAAGATCCCCAGCGTTCCGGAGCGCTGGGGAGGAGGTAATACGCGTTGCATTAATTGAGTAAGGAGGTCTATATGCACTCATTATCAATCGAAGAATTGGGATTGATCACCGGTGGCATGGATGAAGCCGACAAAGATTATATAGCTGGAGTAGTCTGTGCAGGAGGTATCATTCTTGGATCAATTGTATCTGGAGGCCTTTTGGCAGGCATTCTGATTTCTGTAGGGATTCATTCGTGTGCTTATGGCATCATGAAAAACATTTATATTTAAGGAGGCAGAAAAATGGAATTAAACCTCATTAGTGATAGTGATCTGGAATTGATTGAGGCGGGAAAGCTTGCAGATTTTATTGATGGCGCTTGTGCTGGAACAGCAATAGCTGATGCGGCTGTTCTGCTAGGTGTTGTTTCTGCAAGTGGATTTGGACTGGGCTTACTCGCGGCTGGTTCCCTTTTCTGCCTGGGCAGAGAAATCTATTTTCATTTCAGTTGACAGGAGTTTCATGCCTGCTCGTTCATTAACGAGCGGGCAGGCATGACTCAAAAAATTAAACCAAAAAGTGAGTCAAAATATGAACACTCTAGCCAAGATTTTATTAGGTGTATCAGGTTTGATTATCCTGGTGCTTCAATTTGTAGAAGGTGACCAGTTCAGACGAGATTTTATCTCAGGAGTTCTAATTGTGCTAATGCTTGTAGGTATATCAATCAATATTGCCAGGAGACCATCAAAAAATGCTCAAAGTCATTAGTGCGATTCAAACTTGTTATTTGTCAGAAAACAGCAGCTTGAATCCGCCTAATCTCAGAGACGATTAGGGAAAGAATATCATTCATAGCTTTCGGCAAGATACATTAGTGGATGTTATAATGAGAAAAACGAAATCCTCTAGATGGATTGCACTAGCTCTTTCTTTCGCTCTAGCCGCCCTTCTCGTCTGGCTCTTCTACACCGCCCTGCGGCCGCCGATCCTGCCCCCGGGCGCACGGATGCCCGCCCTCGCCTTTAACTCCCCTGCCGGTCCTGACACCCTTAAAAGCCAGCCCGGAAAAACCACCCTGGTCATGCTCTTCAGCATGCGCTGTTCCCACTGCCTCTACGAACTCGACCTTTTCGAGAAAAACCGGGAACGTCTCGCCGCCATCCGCATCTATCTGGTCACGACCGACCGGGATTTCACCCCGGGAGTTGATAATCTGCGCTGGCCACTCCTCGCCCGCGCGGAGAATATTCTCTGGGTTCACCTTGATGAAAAGCAGTACCAACGTCACTTTGGCGCAGCGATATCTCCCTCATTTTATATTTTCGACCAGGATGGATTATTAAGAGAAAAGATTCGCGGCGAGATCAAGCTGGATGCCCTGCTGGAGAGGCTCGAGCCGGCCAATGCATCAGGGGGAAGAGCCAGCATTTCAGAAAACAGGCAGGATGTTCCATAAGAGGAGAGATATTGGGCGGGAATACAGGTCTGGTGGGATTAATATAATTATTGGACAAGTGCTGAGGGTTACATAAATTGTGAGGCAACGAATTATTAGCGAGTCAGCCAGCCAATTTTACAGGCCACTTTTCTGAAATAGTAATAAGGAATCATCGAGCAAAATATGCCCGCACAAAAAGCAAAAAAAGGATTCGCAGTTTGCGTTAACAATGCAGACTATCCCGCTTCTCTCGAACGGTCAAAAATCTATGAGATCCTTCCCGACGAAAAGGCAGAACAACATCATCTCCTCAGAATCAGGGATGAGTCCGGAGAGGAATACCTTTATCCAGCCGAAATCTTCGTTGCTGTAGAATTGCCCGCCAAACTTATCGCTGCCCTCAAGACAGAATAGCTTATCCCTGCCAAAGGTAATCGCGTTCGGATAAATGCACCACTCGTGCGGGATTGCATTATTATTCAGATGACTCTATCATTCCGCACTAAAAGGGGAAGCAGCACCATCTACTGGCACAACCGGGATCCGGAGTGGTAGTGCGCTATTGCGACCAGAGTGCCCCGATGGGGACTTGCCAGATCGATTCGGTCATCCTGGCAGACTTGTCTCCGGAATAAAAGAGAATGCCCACATGGCAATCGGGGTGCTGTTTCACGAAAGATTGCGGCCCGGCTGGATGGGAGCGAGATGA
>JAKQLB010000286.1 GCA_029567375.1 Bacteroidota bacterium
GGAGTAACCACTTTTGTTGCCTTTTTTGTAGCCATATACTTAAAAGTAAAATATTGGATTGTTATTATTATTCCAGAAAGTGTGGATTGCAAAGGTAGGAATTTTTTTGCTAAGAATTTCATACAACTTATCCACAATATCTCTCTCGCTCTCATAATGTCCGATATCCATCACCATAAAGCCCTCGGGGCAGAAAAAATGGTGGTAAGAGATATCTCCGGTGATGAAAAGTTGCGCACCTGCTTCCATCGCCTGAGGAACGAATGAAGAGCCGCTGCCGCCACAGACGGCAACCTTCGATACCGGTTCTCCAACAAGCCGCGAACTGCGCAAACGCTCTATGCCGAAAGCCTGCTTGACAAATGCGGAGAGCTCCTCCGGCTCTACCGGAGAAGGTAGCTTACCTATAAGAGCCAGCGAGGTCTCGTCAAGAGGTGTGATATCCCGCAAACCCAGTCGTTGTGCCATCAAAGCGGTCACTCCGCCTTCGGCCTTGTCGGCGTTTGTGTGCGCGGAGTAAATTACGATGCCGTGCGTAATGGCAAGAGTGATACACTTGCCGATAAAAGTATCGGGATTGATCTTTTTGATGCCGGAAAAAATCAGCGGATGGTGGGTTATAATCATATTCGCATCCGCAGCCACCGCAGCTTCTATCAGTTCAGGAGTGCAGTCAAATCCGATCATCACGCCCTTTATCTCCTGCTCGGGAGATCCAATGCAAAAACCTGAGTTGTCCCAAGGCTCCTGCGTACCGAGGGGGGCGAATTCCTCGATAATAAGTGATATATCTTTTGCTTTCATATCAAATATCGGGAACTAAAGTGACTCATGGACCTCCACCAACGTGGCGCGGATATTCCTGAGTCTATCTATGGCCTCACTGCGGCGATCAACCTCATCCACTCCAAGACGCAGCCGATTGCGAGCCCCTTCAAGTGTCATACCCTGATCTTTCACCAGACGGGAGATATTCTTCAGTGCGGAAATGTCGGCCTCGCGATAAAGGCGGTTACCCTTATTGTTACGGTCGGGACGCACATATTCGGGGAATGTATCCGACCAGAAACGAATAAGTGAGACATTGACGTCAAACATCTTTGCCACCTGGCCTATAGTATAGTAATATTGTCCTTTCATCTCTTCTCAATCCATAGATTGTCCGGTGCTAAGTGCTATCATCATCATCTCCTGGTAAGCCAATGGAGTGATGTCGGCAAAAAAGTAATTTATCGGATCGACATGATTGCCGTCGACTATCACTTCATAGTGAAGATGGGGAGCAAATGACGTGCCGCTATTGCCGACTCTGCCTATAATATCCGACTGTTGCACTTTCTGGCCTTTTTTGACCATGATCTCCTGAAGGTGCGAATAGGTTGTGACTATGCCCCCTGAATGGGTTATCTCTATACGCCTGCCCCAGGCTGTGGTCCCCCTTGTGACAAATGTGACAGTGCCCGATGCAGCAGCAAGCACTTCAGTACCCACCGGGGAGAGTATGTCAAAACCGGTATGCAGGCGAAGCGTCTTGTAAAAAGGGCTGAACTTATTACCCACCGAAGCTCCGGTTCTGGCAATGGAAAAATCCTTTACGGGAATGATTGAAGGAATTGATTGCCAATCAGTCTCTCCGGCAGATAAGCGATGATAGATATTTTCTATGGAAGTGTTGATTCTTCCGGAGATAGATTCCAGACGGGATGCACGGATGTTGACATTCCAGATGAGGTCATTTTCATCCTCTTCGTAAATGGTACCCATATCCATGCGACCGGTATCGCGACCGACCATATAGGTCGGCGGAGCGGAGTGGAAGATGTCATTGTATATCTGTCTATCCCTTGCTTCAAGCCCCTCTACAACGCTCTCCACAATCTCTATCTGTTCCTTCATCCTATCGTATTCACGCTCCATATAATCCCTTTCGGCAATCAATTGCTTTTCACGGTCGGTGCTAAAGAAGATGGAATAGATAGCATAATAGATTACGGCGACAAGCAAACTGAAAAGTACATACTTGCCTACAACAAGAAGAGCCCTCCAGATGGAGAACTTCTTTTTGTCAAATCTAAGTTCTTTTTTGTTGTATAAAAATTTGGCCATACCTTACTTGCGGTCTTTACCCGCAAGAATCATGCTCTGATATTCTTCAGGAGAAATTTCATGGTCAAAATAGTTGCAAGGATTGACAGCCTTGCCCTTATAGATCACCTCATAATGGAGATGCACGCCCTTTGAACGGCCTGTACTACCCATCTTACCCACCTGGTCGCCACGACTGACTCTTTGACCGGGTTTTACGGTAGCCTGTTTGAGGTGCGCATAGCGTGTCTTGTAACCGAATCCATGGTCCACGACCACCTGATTGCCATAACCGAAGAAATTGTAGCAAACCTCGACAACAAGACCGTCACCGGTAGCATAAATGGGTTCGCCGGTCTTGCCGGAAATATCTACACCCTTATGCATTCTGATGCTCTTCGTGAAGGGATCTGAACGATATCCGAACCTGCTTCCCAGTCTGTTGCGCGGATGAGTCGATACTGGAAAAATCGAGGGAACACAGGATGCCATATCTCCGGCCCTTTTGGCCAGAAGGGCAACCTCATCAAACGAACGTGATTGTACGGCGGCCTTCTTGGAAAGTATATCAAGCTTCATCGCAGATGAGATGAGGATATCCGAATGTTCGAAATGTTCCAGATGTGAATATCTGTCAATACCACCGAATCCCGCATCGCGCACCTCGGAAGGAATCTCTTCCATACCGAAAATCGGACGATATACAATATTGTCCCTCATCTCGATTTCCATAAGTGTACGATGCTTTTCGTCGAGCTTCTGATTGAGACCTTTGATTTGTGAGAGCAATTCCTGGTTGCGGCTCTCGAGTATCATCGTTTTGGGTGTCTTCAGTAGGAGAACTTCCGAATAAAGCCAGAAGTATGCGAAAAAGCAGATAAGACCAAGACCCAATACCGCACAACATCTTAACAATCTGCCCTTTACGGTCGGTCTTACCACCTCATAAGAAAGTGTTTCCTCGTTAAAAATGTATTGTTTTTTACCTGACATAATTAAATAACACCATTTTATAACCCTGCAAAATTACAAAATCTGGATAAATAAACTAATTTTGTGACGAAAAATCATATTTTATTAACAAGATATTAACAATTTAACCATATGACATCCAACGAAACACGTCGTACCTTCCTGGATTTTTTCGCTTCAAAAGGCCATACTGTGGTTCCTTCGGCACCTATGGTAGTCAAAAATGACCCTACGCTCATGTTTACCAACGCGGGCATGAATCAGTTCAAAGACTGGTTTCTCGGTAACACACCCGTAAAACATTCCAGAGTGGCCAATACACAGAAATGTCTCAGGGTAAGCGGCAAGCACAATGACCTCGAAGAGGTCGGCCACGACACCTATCACCATACGATGTTCGAGATGCTCGGCAACTGGAGTTTCGGTGACTATTTCAAAAAAGATGCCATTAACTGGGCCTGGGAACTTTTGACTGAAGTTTACAAGATTGACAAGGATAGGCTCTACGCCACCGTATTCGAGGGCTACGAACCGGAAAACCTCGAAATGGATAACGAGGCACGTGAATTATGGCTCAAACTCCTTCCGGAAGAGAGAGTGATTTTGGGAAATAAAAAGGATAATTTCTGGGAAATGGGCGACACGGGTCCCTGCGGCCCTTGCAGTGAAATCCACATAGACCTCCGCAGCGATGAGGAAAGGGCACTGATTCCCGGCAGTGAAATGGTTAATACGGGTCATCACCTGGTTATCGAGATCTGGAATCTGGTATTTATCCAGTACAACCGCAGAGCAAACGGTTCACTCGAGCCGCTCGCTGCCAAACATGTGGATACGGGAATGGGACTGGAGCGCCTCTGCATGGTATTGCAGAACAAACAGAGCAACTACGACACGGATGTATTCACATCCATGATTGATGCAATTTCCAGGATCAGCGGAGTAAAATATGAGAGTGACAGCGAAGTGGGAGTGGCAATGAGGGTTATTGCCGACCATATCAGGGCTATCTGCTTCTCGATTACCGACGGACAGTTGCCCTCCAATGTCAAGGCCGGCTATGTCATAAGACGTATTCTCCGCCGTGCAGTCAGATATGGCTATACATTCCTCGGCATGCATGAGCCATTCCTTTGCAAACTCGTACCGCAACTCGTAAGCGACATGGGCGAGGCATTCCCCGAACTTGCAAAGCAACAGAGTCTTATCGTAAATGTTATTCGAGAGGAGGAAGATGCATTTCTGCGCACTCTCGACAAAGGTATTCGCCTGATGGATTCCATTCTGGAGAAATCGGCAGAGAGCAAATTGATTTCCGGAATTGATGCATTCACACTCTACGATACATTCGGATTTCCCATAGACCTGAGTGAACTTATTGCCAGAGAGAAGGGCTACACGATAGATATGAAGGGCTTCGAGATCGAACTCGGCAAGCAGAGAGAACGTGCCAGAAATGCCACTGCCATCGAAGAGGGCGACTGGTATGAGGTTGCTCCCTTTACCTCAACGAAATTTGTGGGTTATGACACTCTCGAAGCCAAAATAAAAGTGATGAAATACCGCACGGTCAAGGCTAAAAACAAAGAGATGTTTCAGTTGGTATTCGACAAAACCCCCTTCTATGCAGAAAGCGGCGGACAAGCGGGTGACAGCGGCACCATCGAATCAGAGAGCGGAGAACGAATCACCATCCTGACCACCATAAAGGAAAACGATCTCCCGATACATGTTGCAGAGAGAATTCCCCTCAACCTTGAGGAGACATTTATAGCAAAAGTGGATGAAGAGCGTAGGATCGAAGTGGCAAATAATCACACTGCCACTCACCTGCTGCATCATGCTCTGCGAAGCGTACTCGGCAACCATATTGAACAAAAGGGCTCTTCAGTCGGCTCCACTTCATTCCGTTTCGACTTTTCTCACTATGAAAAAGTCTCCCACGAGGATCTGAGAAAGGTGGAAAAACTTGTCAACCATCTGATCCGCAAAAATATACCTAGAGAAGAATTTAGACACATGAGTATCGAAAAAGCAAATGAAATGGGCGCTATTGCACTCTTTGGAGAAAAATATGGAGATGATGTACGCGTGATAAAGTTCGGTGACTCTACAGAACTCTGCGGCGGCACCCATGCCCCCGCCACCGGCTCCCTCGGCTACTTCAGGATACTCAACGAAACAGCTATCGCTGCAGGAGTAAGGAGAATCGAGGCCACCACCGGCCGGCATGCCGAAGCTGCAGTCTATGCAAACGATGACCATCTTTTAGCACTGAGTGCACTCTTCAACAACACTCCCAACCTGCTCAACTGCGTAAATAAACTCATCTGTGATAATGAGACCTTTAAAAAAGCGCTGGAAGAAGTGGAAAAAGAGCGCGCGATTGCACTCAAGAAAAATCTCATCGAAAAGAGCAGGGTAATCAAAGGCATCCGCCTGATAACCCTCAGACAAGGCACCTACAATCAGGATACCGTCAGAGAGGTGGCATTTATGCTCTACAAGGAACTGACCTCGGCAGTCTTCATTTCTGCGCTACCCTCAAGCGACGGCAAGGCCAACCTTACCCTTATGTACACCGATGATCTTGTTAAAAACGGAGCCAACGCCTCAGCCGACATCAAGATTGCTGCAAAGCTGATCCAGGGTGGCGGAGGTGGACAAAACTTCCTTGCAACAGCCGGTGGCAAGAATGTTGAAGGACTTGATGAGGCGGCCGATAAATTGGAGGAGATCGCACTCAGCAGATAATGAAAATACTAGACCGGTTCCTCATAAAAAGGTTCATAGGACCCTTCTTCCTTACCTTCTTCATCGTGATATTCGTACTCTCGATGCAATTTCTTTGGGTCTACATTGACGAACTGGTAGGTAAGGGACTTGGAATCGGTGTAATTTTGGAATTCATGGGCTGGGCATCGGCAACGCTGACCCCGATGGCCCTTCCTCTGGCCACCCTATTGGCATCCATTATGTCTCTCGGAGGGATGGGAGAGCACAACGAGTTGCTTGCCATGAAAGCTGCAGGCATCTCTTTGGGAAGGATATTGATGCCGGTTATGGTTCTATCGGGAGTGATTAGCATCGGAGCGTTTTTTGCCTCAAACGACCTGGTACCGGTCTCCTACAACAAGATTTATACTCTCCGCAACGACATTCTCCACACAAAAGACGAGATTAAAATCCCAAAAGGCATCTTTTACGACGGTATTGATAACTACATTGTCCGAATAGAGGACCGTAACGACGAGACCGGGATGATGTATGACGTCATAATTTACAACCATACAGACAATGACGGCAACACGAACATAACTATTGCCGATTCCGGCAAAATGGTTGTCACCTCCAACAAACAGCATCTGATATTCGACCTCTACAACGGCATTTCATATCAGGAAGAGAACAAAATGACCTACAGGGATACCACCATAACTCTCAACAAACTCAAATTTGAAGAGCAGCAGTTGATTGTCGCCTTGGAAGATTACACATTCACGAGGTCGAGCGACGATCGTTTCAGCGATGAGGTGATGTCCAAAGACCTGAAGCAACTCAGGCATGACGCGGATTCGCTCTCAGTGGTTTTTGCAGAACTGCAGAAAACTCAGCAAAAGAGATTTCTTTCCGGATCCGGAATGACCTATCTCTATCAGCTGGATACCGCAAGAGCAATGGATTTCGTCGGATGGCTGGATATCGATTCGCTATATGCGATGGTTGCGGCTGAGGATCTTGTTCAGAGAGAGAAGGAGGCCTGCCGTCGGGCGATGGACAAACTCACTCTTGCGACCGATCAGTTGGACAATTACACCAGGGAAAACTACCGCTATGTCGACCCTCTAAAGAGGATTGATATAGAGAGCTATCGCAAATTTACCCTCTCTCTCGCCTGCTTGCTATTGTTCTTTATTGGAGCTCCGCTTGGAGCGATTATTCGCAAGGGAGGCCTTGGCACTCCGGTCATTATTTCGATATTCTTCTTTCTGGTTTACTACATTATCGATATTTCGGGCAAAAAACTTGCGAAAGATGGTGCGATGACTCCTTTTATGGGCACTATCATTTCATCTGTAGTGCTGTTGCCGATAGGAATTTTCCTAACCAGACACGCAATCAGGGATTCCAGCCTATTCAATATCGATTCGTATAAATTATTCTTTAAAAATATCTGGAACCATATCGTCACTTTTTACCATAAAGTGCGAAACTTTTTCCGCAAGGACAGAGGACGCATCCGCATCATCTATTTGGGCACTCCCGAATTTGCGGTAGGACCGCTTGAGAGTCTTCTCGAGGCCGGATTTGAAGTGGTCGCAGTAGTAACAGCCCCCGATAAACCGAGTGGACGCGGACTTAAAATCAACGAGAGCGCCGTCAAAAAGTGTGCAATTAAGCACAATATACCCGTACTTCAGCCGGAGAAGCTCAAGGATCCCGAGTTTTTGGAGCAACTTGCCTCTTTCAACGCCAATCTCTTTGTAGTAGTAGCCTTTCGGATGTTGCCTGTAGAGGTCTGGTCGATGCCGGCACTGGGCACATTCAATTTGCACGCTTCCCTCCTACCGCAGTACCGCGGTGCGGCTCCCATAAACTGGGTGCTGATCAACGGAGAGCGCATCACCGGAGTGACCACTTTCCTGATCAATGAAGAAATTGATACCGGCAAGATACTCTTCCAGGAGAGCTGCCTCATCGAAGAGTATGACAACGCAGGCTCTCTGCATGATAAACTTATGGAGATGGGATCCGCTCTGGTAGTGAAGACTGCAAGCGCCATCAGGGACCGCACTGTCCGTCCTGTGGCACAAGATACTCAATATATGGCGCTCAGACCTGCACCCAAACTCAGTCGCGGACTTACGCGCATTGACTGGAGCAAGGATGCCAGAGATATTGTAAACCTCATCAGGGGACTCAGTCCCTATCCTTGCGCCCATACCACCTTTACCTTTGAGGAGCAGCAGCCCGGAGTGAAAATATTCGAGGCCTTTGTGAGAGATAAGGATAATAAAAATGAGGATTGGGGCACTATCACCTCCGATAGCAGCAGCTGGCTTGAGATTAAGTGCGGCACCGGATCCGTGCGTCTCCTCAACCTTCAGATTGCGGGTAAAAGGCGGCTCGATGTAGGAGAGTTTCTTAAAGGATTCCGTGAACCGGAAAAATATAGGGCAAAATAACTTTTATCTATGGAGAAAAGAGTTGTAATACTTGCAGATGGGACCTATCCCTCTTCAGAGAGGACTCTGAAAATAATCCGCACTGCGGATTTGCTTATCTGTTGCGACGGTGCTGCAGAAAAGGCTATCTCGAGGGGAGTAATTCCGGATTTCATCGCCGGTGATATGGATTCGATGCCAATAGAATTGCAGAGACAATACTCCGACATCATCAGAAAATCGGATTGCCAAGACACCAACGACCTTACCAAGGCTGTGGAGCTGGCAAAGAGCTTCAATCCCGCTCAGGTGACCATTCTCGGGGCTACCGGCCGAAGGGAGGATCATACTCTGGGCAATATTTCGCTCCTCGCTGAATATGCGCAGGATTGCCCTTTTCCGGTGGACATGGTCACAGATCACGGAATATTCCATGTAATCAAGGACAGCACCGTTTTTGATGCAGTTCCCGGCAAGGCCATTTCCTTTTTTACCTTCGACCAAAGTCTGAGAATAAAATCGACCGGGCTCGAATACCCCCTCGATGAAGTGATTTTTGATTCCCTCTGGAAAGCCTCTCTAAACATCGTATCGGAGAACAAAGTGTCGCTTGAATTTTCCCATCCCGCTGTTGTGCTGATTTTTGAAACGGAGTAGCTAACCCTTGGCGTCCTCAAATACTTTTGCGGGAATAAAAATTATTGATTAACTTTATTTCATAATATTCTTAATGTCAGAATATTATGATGTGGGTGGTTCTGCAAATACAGGGTCGATCCCTATAAATATCAATTCAACGAGAGATGAGGAAAATTATAGCATATTCAACAATTTTAATACTATCTCTATCTTGTAAAAGCCAACAATTAAATGTTGTTTCTTTGTGCGGTACATTTGATGGAGTAGAGGGCGGGAAAAATCCATTATCTACTTACGTGGTGTTGGAATTGAATGTGGATAATACCTGTTCGTTGAAAAAAACTTTTGATTTGTCACAGATTGAATGTCGAGGCGAATGGGCTATAAATCATGATGTAATAGAGATAAGGTGTAATAATAATCCTGTTTTGAGCGATGTTGAAAAAGCATTGCAGGGAGGAAGTTATATTGAAGGAACTCTTAAAATAAAAGTTTTGAGTAAAAACAAATTAAAATTGGGCAATACCGTTTTGAAGCGGAAGAAATAGGCAGTGAAAGCCCCGCAGTTTTGCGGAAATAAATTTAATAATTAACTTTATTCTTATATTGCTTTAAGTGTCAAATCGTTATGAAGCTTAGCAGCACCTATTGCGGGGAATTCGTTTATAATGCCAATTCCAACAGTGGATATAAAACCAAAGCCGAACAAACAAAACAACAAAACCTGTTTACATAATAGATAATCCATGAAATTAATGAACAAGAATAAATATAACTTACTAGGATTTTTAATATTATTTATGATTATTACTTCTTGTTCATCTTATATAGAAAGAAATAAGAAAATAGGAAATTTGATAATAGAAAAGATAGAGAAGTTCAAAAAGGTTAGCGGACATCCTCCTAATCGGCTATACATAGGCTTAGAATCCGATTTTTTAGACTTGCAAATCGATAGTTCATCTGTAAGTGAATATGAAATAGCAGAAGCTGGGACATCGGTATTAGAAATTAATGGAGAAATGTTTTGTTATCGGAGATTAGATAGTATTAATTATATGGTTTGGTTTGGCACTACACTTGGCGAGGGGATATATTACTATTCAGACACTAAAAAATGGGAAGATAGATTGAGAAAAATAGGGAAATCATACGTGTCCGGTAAAACTCCGGACGGATTATTATAAAGTTTAACATCTGAGGAATACATCCTTATCAATAAAATCTGAGTTTAAAATCAATAAGAAAAAGTAGATTATGAAAAGAATAATAGTTTTCATATTGCTGGTAATTCCATATTTTGCCTTTTCTCAAGAAATCACTGTGAATAAAAAATGGATAGATAGGGATAGTTGTTGGGTGTTTACTTCTTTTAACTCTATTGGTGTTGTGGGAAATGACACACTATGTGAATCAGGAGTGTTCACAATATCTTTACCCAAATCAATAAAATTTTATTGCGAAACTCCTAATAAAGTTCTGTTTGTGTTTCCTAAAAACCAAAGTCTATTAATAGAAAAAGTATTTAACCATAATTCAGAGAGTGTTACAAAAGACACAACTATTCATAACTATGATGATATTTGTTTAATGATATCAAGATTTACAAACAATTGTGGGAATAATCGTTTTTATAAAAGAATGAACAAGATTGTTCAAAGTAAAAGTTTTATAAATAAAAGGCGAGTAAGTAGTTTGTACATGAAAGACGGCTATAAAATACTTATTTTTAATATCAAAAGAAAAGAATATAAGTATTTCTTAGACATGTTAAATTCGTTTAAAGATAATGCCAACCTACATTAGCATAGATACAACGGCAAAGAGTGGATAGAGGCGAATGGGCTATAAATGATGATGTAATAGAGATAAGGTGTAATAATAATCCCGTTTTGAGCGATGTTGAAAAAGCATTGCAGGGAGGAAGTTATATTGAAGGAACTCTTAAAATAATAGTTTTGAGTAAAAACAAATTAAAATTGGGCAATACCGTTTTGAAGCGGAAGAAATAGGCAGTGAAAGCCCCGCAGTTTTGCGGGAAAAAAACATTAATTACAGTTGGAGCAATGAGAAAGATATTTGCAATTATAACCATCTTGTTGATGGCCAGTTGCGTTTATTCGCAGGAAGCTGTATATGTAAATGGGAAAGGATATGAGGGTTATATTTTTCCAAAGGAACATCCAATTTGGGGTTTTCCGCCCGAACAAAATCGCTATACACCAAGTTCTGAAGAGATTGCGCTAGCGGAAAAGATTTTGCGAGACAGTATCGGAACTGTTTATGTGAAATCACATCAACAAGCATATAGGAAACCACCCATAAATAAAAGAACATTGAAAAATTACCTGCGTCAATATGTCGGATATGCAACGGACGAGGGCGAAATTATCATTCATATTTACTTAAACAAAGGTATCGAAACGGATAAAAACAAATTGTCGGAAGAGATAATAGCAGTTTTTGGCGGTGGAAGCAACCATTGGCATGTCAAAATAAATATATCGACAAAGGAACTATTTGATATGCAAGTAAATGGAATAAGTTAGAATTATCGTGCTTACGAAATCCCCAATTTCTTGCCGATAGCGGCAAGCATATCGTCAATCATTGCCTCCATATCCCATTTGGGATTCCAGCCCCATTCTGCGCGGGCGCAGGAATCATCCATTTTGTTGGGCCAGGATGCGGAAATGGCCGCTTTGACAAGATCAATATTATAGTCGAAAACGGCATTAGGAATGCGTTTGGCTATTGATGCAAATAGTTCGCGGGGATTGAAACTCATCGAAGTAATATTGAAACTGTTTCGGTGAATCAATTTGGCGGGGTCGGCCTCCATTAGTTGTATAACGGCATCCAGAGCATCAGGCATATAGAGCATATCCATATAAGTCTCTTCCGGAACCTCGCAGGTGTAACGGCCGTTTTTCAGAACTTCGTAAAAGACCTCAACGGCATAGTCCGTAGTACCGCCACCGGGCAACGCTCCGCTTGAGATAATGCCCGGATAACGTACACTGCGTGTATCAACTCCGAAACGGGTGAAATAGTAGTCGCTTAGCAACTCGCCTGCAACCTTGCATACACCATAAATGGTATTAGGCCGCATAATGGTATCCTGCGGAGTCATGTTGTGAGGTGTGCTTTCGCCGAATACTCCTATTGAGCTCGGAGTGAATACTGCACAACCGCATTCTTTGGCGATGTTAAGTGAATTGAGAAGTGCTCCCATATTGAGACGCCAGGCTGTCAGCGGCCGGGCCTCCCCTGCTGCACTGAGCATGGCCACGAGATTGAATATGGTGTCTATCTTATATTTTTTAACGATTTCTGCGAAATGTTGCTCATCGAGTGCGTCAAATTGTTCGGTAGTCGCGAAGCCGCGCAACTTTTCGACCATCTCATCTTTCAAATCCGAAGCAATTACATTATCTTTACCATAGTTTTTCTGGAGGTGAGGTACGAGTTCGGTTCCTATTTGACCTCCGGCACCTACAACAAGTATACGTTTCATATCAATTTTTAACGAAATTATTATACAAAGATAATGATTTTGCAGTAAAATGGCCATTTTAATTTCAATTTCTTCATTATCCGATAAAGAGGGGTTCGTTGACTGGGGTTTTGCTCCGGTAACGGAGACGGGAGAGGATTATCGTCGCTTCAAGGAATATATCTCCCGCGGAGAAAATGCCGATATGAAATATCTTGCAAAAAATATGGATAAAAGGGAGAATCCTTCCCTATTGGTACCGGGAGCCCGTTCGGTGATCTGTTTTCTGGCCCCTTACAGCAGCATCCGAAGTTCCGTGGCTGCATTTGCCCTCGGAAAAGATTACCACGATGTAATAAAGGAGAAGCTCCGGAGAATCTCACTGCATCTGTCGCAAGAATGCGCTAAGCACAATCTAGAGTATAATGGACGCTGCTTTACCGACAGTGCGCCGGTGATGGAGCGCTATTGGGCCGCCGAAGCGGGATTGGGTTTTATCGGGCGTAATAATTTTCTTATATCGCCGGAGCACGGGCCCCGCATACTGATCGGAGTTATCATCTGCAATATCCCGCCGGATTGGCTCGGAGAGCGAAGGGAGAAGCTAGCAGAGGGTTGTGGGGAGTGCCGACGCTGTATGGATGCATGTCCTGAAGGTGCGCTATATGCCCCTTTCCGGCTAGATGCGCGCAAATGTATCTCCTACCACACTATTGAGTCGCACGAACTCTATTCAGCGCGACCCGTAGGGTACAAAGGTCAAATCTTCGGCTGCGAGATTTGTCTTCGTGCCTGCCCCTACGACCGCGAGTCCGAAGGCTGGGAAGAATTGCGCACCAATGCTGAAGAGATATTATCCAAGAGTCCCCAGGATTGGCACGATATGGATGAAAAAGAATTTAAGGAGCGGTTTGACGGCACTCCCCTTTGCCGAGCCGGCCTTGCCAAAATAAAGAACAATTTATGATGAAACTCCAGACACCGGTAGAGTACGCTCCTTTGGAAGAGCGGCTCGGTTATAAGAATAAATATTTTTTTATCGGCTCCTGCTTTGCCGCCGAGATCGGCTCTATGATGAAGGATCTGGGATTTGATGTATTGTTGAATCCTTTTGGAGTACTCTATAACCCCGCGTCCATCCATTCTTCCATAAATAGGCTCGCTTCGGGAACTTCTTTCACTAAAGAGGATATCGTCGTAGATAATGGCCGCTACACCTCATTTTTCCATCACAGCACCTTTTCCAGGGAGAGTGCAGAGGAGTTTCTGGCCAATGCCAACTCCTCTCTGGAGCGGGACAGCGCACGGTTTGCTGCTGCCAATACTTGTATAGTGACTCTGGGCACGGCCTGGGTGTTCAGACATCTGGAGCGCGATATAATAGTCTCAAACTGCCATAAGATACATCCGGCACAATTCCGCAGAGAGCGTCTTGAAACCGAAGAAGTGAAAGGTAGGTTGTGCGAAATCGTGGAGGCACACCCCGACAAAAAGTGGATTTTTACAGTAAGTCCGATAAGACACTTGAAGGATACAGCACATGGCAACCAACTCAGTAAGTCCATTCTGCTGCTGGCCATCGACCGCCTGCAGCAGCTCTATCCACAGGTAGGTTATTTCCCAACTTATGAGATTATGATGGATGAATTGCGTGATTACCGCTTTTATGCGGAAAATATGACACACCCTACTGACCAGAGCATCCGATACATCTTTGATCGGTTCTGCGATTATGCAATAGATGATTCGGAAATGGCCGCGATAGCCGAAGCGCAAAAACGCCTAAAGGCATCGCGGCACATCAGTTTTACTTCGAAATAATCTTCATAGAGCCTGTATGTCCTCTATATTCATTTGCATAGAGCGACTCTATCTCCACTAGTGAGGTTGAGAAAGTACCCTCCTGTGTGATATAGAAACGTTCTTCGATAGTCAGATTTCCTTCGGGCAACAGCTCAAAATAATAATTGGTAAGTGACTCATGCTGTTCCTTGTAAAATTCTCCCCAAAATCCCGTGAAGAAGAATGATCTCTCATCCAAAGGATAGAAGCAGGCGGGACGCATCGCTTTCATTCTCACAAAACTGCGATTTTCGCTGTTCTTGATATAATATCGGGCAATAATTTCGTCCCCTACATTGAGTTTGTCGCCATCCATTATAATTTTCGAATCGGAGGCTCTCATAAATTCCCTGTTAACCTCGATTTCATTTGCCGCAGGCTTGACCTCGTCAATTACGGTATCATAAGTGTAATAGACTGCACCCAGTTTGAGATCTTTTGCACTGCTTCCAACCAGCGCATGAACCGCATCGGTGGTAGCGACCGTGTTTTCCCAGGCCTGATTGTGCTTCTGCAGGAGCATCCACAATGCCAATGAATCCACCATATCTTTTTCACCGAGCCTGGCGAAGAGGGTCATCAGTTTGGCATGAGCGTAAATCTCGCTATTCATGAGGCCTCTGAATGGCATTACCGCGTTGGGGAAATAGCATCCTATTGTAGGATTTACCACCGCATAATCTTTGAGCGAAGCAGTGAGGTCGGTAATTCGGGAGTCAAATTTTTTGCTCCAAAAACCGGTTCCCTTGCAGTTGAGCAAGATATGGGCGAGTCGGACCTTGTTGAGAATGGCAATCTTCTGCCATCCGTTGGCAGTTTCCGATAGGAATTTGCTGAAAGCCGTAGAGACTTTTCCCTTCATCTGATACTCCAAATAGTGGCTGCGCACATAGAAGCGGTCGATGAAGTTAAAGGAATTATATCCGGTGCGACTATAGGATTCGCGAATCCTGCCGTCGATGTAACCTACTGCACCTTCCACGAGCTGTTTCTCCGCCTCACTAAACTCTATTGCGCCGAAATCGCGCAACTGAGCCATTTTTTCGAGGAAAAAGAGCGTAATCCTTTCGGAAGAGGGCATACCGTCAAACCAGGCAAAACCTCCATCGGAATTGTGAAATTTCGAGATAGCGGTAACTGCCTCTTTACGGAATCTTTCCACATTCGCACCATCCACTTCCTTCTGATCCAAGGTCAGCACTTTTGCTCTCATCTGATTGATATAAAGAGCTACGGTCCAATCTATCACATTGTTGGATTCGGGCTTTGAAACCACCGGCAGAGCCTCTTTCACAGCAGTGAGTGTGGAGTATGTAGCATGTTCGATCCGAGGGTTGCGCGCTTTGATGCGTTTGTGAAGCTGATCCTCATAATATTTGTGGCCGTGAGGGCCGCCTACTACAAAGGAAGCAGCTTCGGTAATGGTAATCTCCTTCGGAAGAATGGTTACAATATGTTTCTCACCATCGCTGAAATTGCCCGCTTTGAAACGGATAACAACTCCGAGTTTACTGACATTTTCAGGCGGAGTAATGCTCCAGGCGAGCTCTTTTTGGCTGTCGGCTGCAAGAGAAAGGGTCTTCGCTTTCGTATCCTCGAGAGTCAGCTTCTCCCCGGTCTCTTCATTATAAAATTCTATATATCCATTGCCCTGCAGCTGTTCATCGCTGAGATTGACCACCTTGCTCTTTATGACGATTTTGTCGCCTTCGCGAATGAAAAGAGGAATATTGGGTACAACCATAAGCTCTTTGCGTACTATCAAAGAGCGTTCGGCATTACCGGTTTTAAGGGACTTGTCATAACCCATCACCAGCACACGGAATGTAGAGAGAAGGTCGCCTGTAGTGTATTCCACCTCCACTTTACCATCGCGATTGCTCCTGAGATGAGGATAAAATGCAATAAGTTCGCCAAATTGCGACCTTATGCTCATCTCTTCAGTCTCCTGGCCGGTCGCCGCTGCTTCATCAACACTACTCTCTTCTTCGATATTCGACACCAGCGGTATAGATTCGGCTACGTAATTAGTCATATCCCTGGCAGAACTCCTGGCGACCATTTCCTTTGTTTCAAAGTGGTATCCGTAAATGGGCTGATAACGGTAAGCAAGGGTTGTTTTTATATAGGGTGCGGCATTATAGACCTTTACAGATAACGGACTGAATGAGAATGAGTTGGCTCCATACCTATCGGTGGTTTTATCAAAGATTGAGACCACATATTCGGCATCGGGAGCTCCCGTAATGGTAAATTTCTCCTTTGTTTGAGGGCCGGTGCAATCTCTGAAGGACTCTATATCCACATTGAAAAGAACCTTGCCCGGACGGGAGAATTCATATCGATTGTCAATTGGCTCTCCGTTGCGAAATCCGAAGACGGAGAGTTTTATTGAACTGCGATATTCCTCCTTATAAGGCAGCGTAACTCTCACCACCTCATTTTTGAGATGTAAAGACTCTCTGTGATGACATTTATGATTATCAAAAAGACCTACTTCAAGATAGAGGTCATCTTCGGTCGTACCGAGGAGAAAATCTATACCGTTTTCGGTTACAATGGGATAGTAAAAATATTTCACTTTGAAAGGCAGACGCTTTTCGTTTATATCGAATACCACAATATCTGTCTTACCCTCAATAGTAATTCCCCTGTAAACGGTGCTGTATGCGAGAGTATATTTTCCGGACTTGACAGAGGCAAAGTTAAATGGAACCTCACTATTTGATGGTACCGTTTCGCTTCTGACCACCTTCCCATCCTGCAACAAAGAATAAGTAACTTTTGTATCATAAGGACGATAATTAAGATTATCCACTGTAAATGTCACAGCCTTGACCTCATTTTTCTCCACGATCACCCTCGAAATATTGCTATCGGGATCTTTGTAGTTTTGTGACATCGGGGTGGAGAAACGCAGTCCCATTACCAAAGGGATATCGGAAACCCTTACCGTAGTGCTCTTGCTGTGGGTTTCTCCCTGTGGGTCGGTAACTTTAGCATCAATCACAAATGCAATGACATCCTCCGCATGCAGTGCCGGATTGAAATGCTCTCCTGCGGGATGTTCTGCAACAAAGGATATCTCAAACCGTCCATTATTATCCGATAAAACTTCTCCGGAGGCTACCTCTGCTTCATAAGAGTAGAAGTTGGATTTACGGCCCGGATACCATTCGGAACGGCGCGTAACAGTGTATTCTACCTTGCTTCCCGCAATGGAGTAGCCGGCAAAACTCTCCACGGTTCCCTTTTGGCGCACAACGTCCGAAAAAACATAAACGCCATCATTCTTCTCCAATTTAAAGTCAAAATTGGGCCTTTTGTAGGTCTCAACTCGCACCTCACCAAGAGAGCGGTACCCGGACATAATATGATACATGCCGTTTTTACTCTCTTCAGGAAGTGTGAAAAAGCCGCTGGCGGATCCCATATCGTTTGTCACTACTTTAAAGGTGCCCAAGGGCTTATCTTCAGAAGTATGACGTATCGACAGCTCTATTGGCTTGTTGGCCAAAACCTCACCCCTTTCTCTGTCGCTTTTATAGCAGATTACCTTGAAGAAAATGGTATCGGAGGGCTTGTAGAGCTTGCGGTCAGTGTAGAGTGCCATATTCTCCAACATATATGTCCGTTCCTCAGTATCTTCCTCATAATTGTCTATTGACAAAAACGGGGCGTAAATATCCTTGCCTGCTGAGACTCTGAGTCTCCAGATTATAAACTCATTGCCCTTTTTCTTTTCGAGCTTCAGAGGAAGTGAGGTGAATCCCTTTTGGGTAACTATGCATTTCTTTTTAGGAGTGAGCTTTGTCACACCAAAACGGGTTTTTATATCCGAATCTCTGTACGCTTCAGCCAAAACCTCTTTATAAGGCTTGCCTGTAACAATATCGGCCGCATATATTTCCTGAACATTGCCCACCTTGCGAAGTCCCGTAGCCACCGAACTTACGCTTAAGACACTATAAGAATTATGTTTCCCTGAATGGAAATGGAGAATATAATTGCCTGCTGCTCCACAGGAAATGGTGTCTTGCCGTTCCGATGAAATATTGTACTCATTCGGCATATCGTAGGTACGGGAAAAAACCTTTGTAGATATGCGCTTGAGATTGAACTTATCGAGTTTATAGCCCCCTTCCCAGAAACGGTTATCATCAAGGCGATATATATCAAGAGTAACACAACTGAGATTGCGTGTTCCTATTTCGATGGTCAGATCTTGGTGCGGGATATATTGTGTCTTATGTGAAACAATACTTGCCGATAAATCCTCTGATTCCATCTCTTCTATTAACCGTTTCACCTCATTGTAATAGTAGTCTTTGGAAGAGTGACCTTTTAGCACTTCCAAACAACGTGCTTTAAAGGCCAGGTAGTCGGCACCGCTCTGATTATCTTTGTCGGCTATCTCATATCTTTCATACTCGAGCTTGATATAATGGAGCCTCAAAACTCGCGGATGGTCCGAATACTTGGCAATGCTTTCGTCAAGGTTAGCATACAAAATGTCCATCTGTTGAGAGACTTTTGGATAGTAGGAATTGGCCTCTTTCCAATTGTATTCTTGAAGCTGTTCCTGCTTTTTCTCGCGTATAACGAGCAATTCAAGGTCATCTTCTGCCTTTTCAGCGAGAGCTTCCAGTTTATCAAGATATTTGACGGCAGTCTGGGGAAGACCCTTTTTTTCGGCCTTCTCTACTTGCTTCCATAGGTCGCTGTAATCAACTAATTTGTAAGATTGTACGTTTATCATGGATGTCATAGGTATTATCAACAATAAAAAAGTGAGCAATCGTTTCATAACCTCTTGATTTTATGTTTAATCAATAGTGTTTCCAAAAATATGCCATTAATTTCATACCTTTGTTCAAATTTAGCAAAAGAGATGAGATTCACGCTACAAGCGAAGGATAAAAGTGGTACAGCGGCAAGGTGCGGAGTGATAGAAACCGACCACGGAAGGATTGAAACCCCGATTTTCATGCCCGTAGGTACGGTAGGTTCCGTAAAGGGAGTCTATCACCGCGATCTTGAGGAAGATATCGGTGCGGAGATAATTCTGGGTAATACCTATCATCTCTACCTTCGTCCCGGACTTGATATTCTCAGTCAGGCGGGCGGACTGCACAAGTTCATCTCCTGGAACAAACCCATCCTGACCGATAGCGGCGGATATCAGGTTTTCTCGCTTGCACAGTGCCGCAAACTCACCGACGAGGGATATGAATTCCAGTCGCACATCGATGGCTCAAGACACATTTTCACCCCGGAAAACAATATCGATATACAACGCATCATAGGTGCGGATATAATAATGGCACTCGACGAGTGCTGCCCCGGTGAGGCTGACTATAAATACGCATCCGATTCGCTTGACCTTACCCTAAAGTGGCTCAAGCGTTGTATTGCTCGATTTGACAGCACAGAGCCCCTTTATGGCCATCATCAGGCCTTCTTCCCGATAGTCCAGGGGTGCATTTATCCCGACCTGAGACGCAAGGCTGCCGAGGAGCTTACCGCCCTCGACAGGGAGGGTTATGCCATAGGAGGACTCTCAGTGGGCGAGCCCACCGAACTAATGTATCAAATGATAGAGGAGGTGCATCCGATTCTGCCCCAGGATAAGCCTCGTTATCTGATGGGAGTGGGCACTCCTGCAAATATCCTCGAGGCAATAGCCCGGGGAATTGATATGTTTGACTGTGTAATGCCTACACGTAACGGACGAAATGGAATGCTATTTACAAGCGAGGGCATTATTAATATCCGCAACCGCAAATGGGCAGAAGACTTCTCCCCCATCGATCCCGATGGTACATCTTTTGTTGACAGGAGATACACCAAGGCCTATTTGAGACACCTCTTCATTGCCGGAGAGATGCTAGGAGCCCAGATTGCAAGTGAGCATAATCTCGCTTTTTATCTCAACCTTGTGAGAATGGCCCGCGAGCATGTCCTCAAGGGAGATTTCAACTTCTGGAAATGCGCCATGGCAACAAAACTTCAAACAAGACTTTAACAGATACGGCACGATGACGAAGCCCAAACTCAAAATACTGGACAAATACATCATCAGGAAGTTCATAGGCACCTATTTCTTCATCCTGATGATTGCCGTGCTTATCATCATAATATTTGACATCAGCGAGAAAATTGACAAATTCGTTGACAACAAGGTCCCCCTCAGTGAGATTGTATTTGAGTATTTCGGAGGATTCATCCCCTGGATGCTCAACAGTTTCAGCCCTCTTTTCGTATTCCTCTCCGTAATATTTTTCACTTCCAAACTGGCGCAGAGAAGCGAGATTATAGCAATGCTCGCGGGAGGAATAAGTTTCAATAGGATAATGAGGCCCTATATGCTCTCAGCAGCCTTCATAGCAACATTCAGCCTCGTGCTGGGCCTTTTCATAATTCCTACTGCCAACCAGCACCGTCTCGAGTTTGAAAACAAATACATTAAACAACAGCAAACGGCCTCAGCCACCAGTAAAATCCATTATCAAATAGCTCCCGGTCAATTTGTATTTGTAGAGCAGTTCAGTTCCTGGGCCAACACCGCATACAGATTTACCCTTGAGACCATTGAGGATAACCGCCTTGTTTCCAAACTTTCCGCCGAATCTGCGGTTTGGGACACCACCTTTAATGGATGGAAATTGCGCAACTGGTACATCAGAGATTTTTACAATGGAGAATCGGAAATAGTACGTACCGGCAGAGAACTTGACACGGTAATAGACCTGACTGTAGATGACTTCTACCGGCGCAGGAACATCGCAGAATCCCTATCGCATAAAGAACTCAACGAACTGATAGATGTACAGACCATGCGCGGAGATGCATTGGTGCTGAATGCACTTATAGAGAAAAACAACCGAATCGCAATGCCCTTCTCGGCATTCGTACTGACAATAATGGGTGTCTCGCTTTCATCCCGCAAACGGCGAGGAGGAATAGGCCTCAACATCGGAATAGGCATCGCACTGAGTTTTGCCTATATCCTCTTCATGCGCTTTAGCGAAATGCCTGTCCACACCGGCGCTCTTCCGCCGGCATTTGCACTCTGGCTACCGAATATAATATTCTCAATAATAGCACTGATCCTCTACAGGATGGCACCGAAATAATTTTATACTGAACAATATGAGCACAAAACTTAAACTGATTATTGCCAATTTTCTCGAATTTGCAGTCTGGGGAGCGTATCTGACCTCACAGGGAAGATATCTCGGAACTATCGGACTTGCAGAACAAATAGGTTGGTTTTATTCAATTCAGGGCATCGTTTCCATCTTTATGCCCGCCTTAATCGGCATTATCGCTGACAAATGGATTCCGGCACAGAAGCTTCTCGGTATCTGCCACGGCATTGCAGCCATTTTAATGATAGCTACCGGCTGGTACGGATTGACTGCCGAAACGGTGCAGTTCGGAACCATCTTCACATTATACTCCTTTAGCGTGGCATTCTTCATGCCGACAATCGCTCTGATCAACTCGGTATCTTATAATGCCCTTGAAAAAGCCGGTATGGATACCGTCAAGGTATTTCCCTCGATCCGTATTTGGGGCACCATCGGCTTTATTGTTTCAATGTGGTGCGTGGACCTTATGGGCATACAGGCCTCTGCTTACCAATATGTCTTCTCAGGAATACTCGGCCTTATCCTTGCCGGTTACAGTTTCACTCTCACTCACTGTCCTGTCAACAAAGGTGGAGAAAAGAAGTCCCTGGTGGAGGCTATGGGTCTTAAAGCTTTTGCGCTCTTCAAAGATAGCAGAATGGCCATCTTCTTTATCTTCTCTATGTTGCTCGGCGTGGCTCTGCAAATTACAAATAGCTTTGCAAACCCATTCCTGGGCGATTTTGCCGGTATAGAAATCTATGCTAACACCTTTGGGGTGAAACACTCAAATATATTGATTTCACTCTCACAGATTTCTGAAGCACTTTGTATCCTGTTGATACCTTTCTTCCTACGCAGGTATGGTATCAAGAAGGTGATGCTTATCGCAATGTTTGCATGGGTGCTCAGATTTGCATTTTTCGGACTCGGCAATCCGGGCAACGGAGTATGGCTCTTTGTCCTTTCTATGCTTGTTTATGGTGTTGCATTTGACTTCTTCAATATTTCGGGATCGCTCTTTGTGGATAGGAATACCGATCACAGCATCCGTTCCAGCGCACAGGGTCTCTTCATGCTTATGACCAACGGTATCGGTGCGGCAATCGGAACACTCGGAGCTCAGGCCGTAGTAAACGCTCTTGTAAACTCACAGACAGACCCTATTGCTAAAATGACCGGCTGGAGCCACACCTGGTACATTTTTGCCGCATACGCGCTGGTAATCACCATTGCATTTGCAATTTTATTCAAATACGAACACGTTCCGGAAAAATAAATCAGGTTATATAAAAATGGGGTCACGTCAGAATGATTTATGATGTGACCCCATTTAAATTACTGTTTAGATTCTTCCTCTTATTTCAGTTACTTCTTTTGTACCACATAGAACATGATGATAGTGTTTTGAGCGAACAATTTTTTAGAAGACTCATCACCTTTAGTTCCGGTAGCTGATACGAGATAAGGAGATAAATCCGAGCCTTTTATGAAAACGACTCCCCCTTTCGTGTTGTAGAAGTATGAGGCACTTTTCATCCACTTGGCCGGAAGATCAACCTTCTCGGTGTATTTCGTCAGCAGGGAGATGGGAACATCTTTGAAAGCAAGTTCAGATTTTTCATCAAACACATAGACAGTCGACTCATTGGCATAATGACCCTCCTGATGCGATGTATGGTTGAGGGTAAATTTTGTTATCTTGGTGGGATTTTTAGCTTTATCTACTGTAAGTTCCATTTCCGTGACCTCACTTATATTTGTAATATAAGTCCTACCTAATGCGGAGACTTTCTTTGTAAATGAAACCTTGCCTCGCCCGGAGAATTGGGTTTTGCTCGACTGTTTTTGTTTCAGCACAAAGAAGTCAGAGGGTTCAGTGCAGGAGGAGAACTCATCTAGCCAATAGCCTCTTGCCCCCCTTAAACTGACATGCCAGGAATCATGGTAAACATTCAAGTCTACTCCCTTAGCAGTATTGGCGTCCGGTGATGTATAAAAATGAATATCTCCCAACAAGTAATAGGCATTTCCGTCAGCAATATCGCCCTCATTATCGTCATCTTCTTTTTTTACCGGCTCAGCGGTATTCACCTCTACGACGATTACTTTCCCTGCTTTCACCTCTACCTCTACTGTTTCGCGACGTCCCTGCTCATTGATAGCTGTAATAAGCCATTTCCCCGCGGTTAGCAACTGATCAACACCTTTTTTGATCGTTTTCTTCCCTGTCACGAAGATGGACGGCCCATCATTGGAGGGGGAGCTTTCCTCTTTTTGCGAAATCACTATTTTTGCCGGCTGCTCCTTGTTCTGGTCCTGAACGACAATTTGACCCTGCTTCTTCTTGTCAACTTCTCGTGTAGCTTCTTGCGATACCCTTTCTATATGTTCGGCCAGTTGCTCGCACATGAAATCCGAAACCTCCACGGTAGTTTCCCCGAAAATCTCTCCAAAGACTTTCCCCCTAATGTAGTTTTTCATGTCCTCTTTCGCTTTTGCCTTTTCATTGAAATCTTTAGCATTCGCAAGCCGGTCCACATTGTCGGTGACCGAGACGATCTCCATACCGATCTCTGAGCCGGGCACTATTGTGGAGAAGGCGTCGAGTGCGATCTGGGCGCCACTAGTCGCTATTTCCCCATAATCTTTCGTCAAGTCTTGCAGGGTTAGTCCCTTCTCGCTAATCGTATACTGTACATCAAGATCTTTCATGGCCAGCAGGTCACCCATCAGCCGATTCCCGTGTCCATCGTACGACCCATCGAGCATCCTATTGTAGAATTCTTGCTCACTGCGAGGCTTACCGGCCCAGTCGTAGGTGTCCCAACACTTTACGGCACTTTCGTACATTTTGGTGCGTACATTTCTGTCCACATTGGTATAAACCACCATATACCGCTGCCTGTTCCTTTTCTGAATGCCGGAAACTTTGCCAAAGAAGTTGGTTATAGAGCTAACCAGTCCCTTGGTCCTTGTAGGCGACTGCAGCACTCCTGACTGCTCCAGTTGTTGCGCAGCCATCACATACAGCTCCTCCTTTTCGCTTATGTCGGCAATGTAGTCAACTAACCGTTTGCACTCTTTCATACTCAAGGTTCCCTCGAGCGGACCCGTAGTGAACCCGTCGGAGGTGTAATTCAAGAACTCGAGGAACATGGCTTCCTTTAGATATGCGAACTCATAGAAGAGTTCTACGTCAGATTGGAAGCCCTCATAGCCTGTGTCGGAAGTACTTTCTAACTTTAAACTAAAAAGATCACAGCCCTGCTGTATCAGCATCAACAGTGCTAACAGCATAGTGATGCATTTACGTGTCAACAATACTCTTTTTTTCATAATAACATCTTTGCTCACGCTAATTTGATGTTAGCGTGATTCTCATTTCTTTTTAAACAGTAAATAATCCGTATCAATATAATATAATTTCAATTGTTTTGAAATTATTTCGAATCGATTGACTTGATGTAGAGCCGACACATACTCTCGTCCATCAAAAAGTTCATTGATTTTAGTTCCTCCTATGTTTAGAAAATCAAGATTCTCCCCTTTTATACAATACTCCCCCACTATCTCATTTGTAGAAGTATGTCCCGTAATTGTTCCCTCTTTCAAAAATGTTATTGTATAGCATTTGTCGCACTCCCGGGGTTCGGCTTTCCGGAAAGTATTGTCTACCGTATTGCCAAAACCTACCAGTTTCCATGTACCGTATAATTCGGTAGGAGCTTGCTCTTCGGTTTCCTTCTCACACCCCGCTCCTCCTGGCAGCAACAACAAGGCGAATAGGGTAAATAACAATGTTCTCGTTTTCATAAATATGGATTTTGCGTCATTTTTTCAAATATCTGAGAAATGTTTTTGCCATCCTCAGGAATCCGAGATCCGTCTGGTGTGCTCCATCAACTGAGCCTTCATAATCTTTTCCGGTGAGTTTTTTAGCGGGAATATAGCGTAAATTGCGATATCCCTCCTTACGAAGACGCTTGTAGAGCTGACGCCAATACTCATTCTTCTCTATCAGGTCCTTCCTGCTTTTGACATCCACCAAAGTATAGGAAAATATCATGTTTTCCACCATGAAAATCGGCTTGTCAGGATGTTTTTCGGCAAGATATGTAAGGAAATAATAGGCGCTGTCGCGTAAAATCCGTGTCGTGCAATTGGGCAGACAGTCAATCACATATTGCTCCGCATCAACTCTCGCCACTATTTCGGCCATTGACTTATCCATACGGGCATTGCCGCTGAATCCAAGGTTGATCACCTCCTGCTGCCTTTCACGGCTGATTATCGAGGTATAGACCATACCTGGACGTGAGGCGCATCCGCCTTGAGTGATGCTTGTACCGTAAAAGAGAATCGGCTTTCGACTCCCTTTTGTGAGCAGATTACTACGTGGCATTCCAATGACCGCTGAGGAATCAACCCCGATTTCGACACAAATGACTCCATCATAGAGGGGCAAGTAAGCCATATAATCGCGCATTTGACCTGACATATTGCGGACAAACACATTGGAAGACTCTTTCCCGTTGGGTTGTGCCGTACCAATGAAACGCCAGGTATCATTCTCATCAAGAAAATAGAGATCTATTCCCCGAATACCCGTACCTGCCATATGGGCCATATTGAAATTATTGAGAAGCGTCCATCTGGCACCTATGGCTTTTGCATTAGTAGAAAATCTAATCGCCAGACCTGCCGAATTCAGGCCAAGATCCCATACTGCCTTACGGATGGCATCTTTCATATCTAACGGAAGCCGCGAATAATAAAGCTCCGTATTATCAAATCCCTGATTAATGAGCATCAGCTCTCGTGCATCGGTATAAACAAGGTCGGAAGCCTTTTGGCCCCAAACCAAAACCGGAATGAGAGCCAGAAACATCGCAATAAACACTCTTCTCATAATCTTCTCTAAATTTTTATCCACTCTATCTCGATTCCTTTTCGCTCCATACCACGGAACCAGGTCATCTGACGCTTTGCAAATTGGTGGATGGCAATTCTGAGTCTGGAGACCATTTCGTCATACTCCATTTGACCTGTAAGGTACATAGTCAGAAATTTATATTCGAGACCATACCAGATCAGATCCTCCGGCGGAATGCCGCTCTCCAGCAGCTGTCGTACCTCCTCCACCATTCCCTCCGCAAGACGGGCATCAAGGCGGGCATCAATGCGGGCGTTGCGCACTTCGCGTGAAACACTTATGCCGATGAATTTGGTTTTTTTCGGCAAAAATGAGCTTCTTTTGACGGGGTGTTTCTCCTCCCATATTGCAATCTCCAAAGCACGGATAAGACGTTTGCGTGTATCATAGTCGGTGGTATTGTGGGGCTTGCGCAATGACTCATATGTGGCGATAAGCTCCTCTGTAGGAAGTTTCTCCAATTCAGCCCGAAGGGCCAAATCAGGGGGAACTTCAGGGAGATAATAGCCGCAGGTGGCCGCTTCGATGTAGAGTCCGGAACCGCCGCATAATATAGGCGTTTTACCCCGTTGCTTTATATCGCGGTATACCCGTTCAAAATCCTTTTGATACTCAAAAATGTTATATTTGGAGCCGGCATCGGCGATATCTATCAGATGGTAGGGAATCTCACCATATTCCTCCAGATCCTTGCCCGTGCCTATATCCATCCCCCTAAATATTTGCCGAGAATCGGCGGAAATGATCTCTCCGTCCAACTCTCGGGCAAGTTTTAGCGCAAAACGAGTCTTACCGGAGGCCGTCGGGCCCAGAACACATATCAGATCATATTCCTCAAATGGAGACTTTAGCATATAGGGAGCTCCTTTGGTTTATTCCACAAAAATAAACTAATTTTGCAACGTTTCGCACCATTTCTGCATCTGTTGATGCAAGCAAATGAGAAAAACTGGTCATATATATGGCAAAGAGGAAGGAAAATAGAATCGACATAAGGAACAAGAAGGCTACTTTCGACTACGAACTGATAGAGCATTTCACAGCCGGCATCGTGCTCAGCGGTAGCGAGATCAAGTCTATCCGTGCGGGCAAGGCCTCGCTGGTGGACAGCTACTGTTATTTTGTCGAAAATGAACTCTTTGTAAAGAATATGCACATCGCCGAGTACTGGTGGGGCTCCGCATTCAGCCGCCAGGACCCGAAACGAGACCGCAAACTGCTGCTGACTAAGAAAGAGCTGCGCAAATTACGACGTGCAACACGCGAAAAGGGTATGACCATCATTGCCACACGGCTTTTCATCTCGGACAACGGCTACGCAAAACTTAACATCGCACTTGCCCGCGGTAAACGCGAATATGATAAACGCCACTCCATAAAAGAGAAGGATATGCGCCGCGAAATGGAACGCGTGTGATAGGCTCTACTTCTTCTTTTTCTCCTTGGGAGAGGGATGATAGTGTTTCTTAGGCTGCTGTACAACAGCCATAGCAGGTTTTTTTGCAACAAGACTCCATATAAGTATCACCAATCCCGCAACGATGAACGGGATGCTCAGCAATTGTCCCATGTTCAGCACCATTCCCTCCTCAAAGGAAACCTGAGGCTCCTTAACATATTCAATAAGGAATCTCATACCGAAAAGCACTGTAAGGAAAACTCCGAAAAGAGTACCTTTTTTAAGACTCTTAAGACGATAACGGTAGGCTGCAAGCAGTGTAAAACCCAGCAACAGATAGCTCAAAGCCTCATATAGTTGTGTAGGATGTTTAGCTACGGTCTCTCCGCGCTGCACGAAAATAAATCCCCATGGCAGGTCGGTCGGATTGCCGTAAATTTCCGAATTCATAAGATTGCCCAGACGTATAAAACATCCTGCAAAGGCCACCGCTATGGCAATTCTATCTAAGATCCACATCATATCGAAACCATTCTTGCGACCATATTTGTGACAATACCACCAGATGGCCAGCAATACGCCTATGGCTCCGCCATGACTTGCAAGACCTCCTTTCCATGGCATGAATATCTCAAACCAGTGAGATCTGCTCAGATAATAATCGGGTTGATAGAAGAGACAGTGGCCTAAACGGGCACCTACGATGGTACCAATAAGCAGCGCATAGAGCAGTGGCTCCAGCAGTTTTACATCAACCCCTTCTCGTTTGTAAAATTTGGTAAAAAGCCAATATCCGAGAGGGAAACCTGCAATAAAGAGCAGTCCGTAATATCTGACAGACAAAGGACCGAGTTCAAAGATCACCGGATCCACATTCCATACTACTGATAAAAAATCCATAATCTGTTGGTATTTATTTTAAACTAAAAATCAACGTTTTAATCTAGCAAAAACACTCATTGGCAATATCTTGCCGAAGCTATCCTTGAGCACCAACTCACCACATTCCAACGAACGATACTTTTTCCCAAATGCACAACTCACCAGAGTCTCAGCCATAGCGGGCGAATAGCCGTTGGAATAGAGGTTGAGCACAATAAAACTTCTCTCCTGAGCCAGTATTGAGGCTACATGGAGGAGCATATCATAGATAGACTCATTGAGTTTCCATCTCTCGCCATCGGGACCATAGCCATATGCCGGAGGATCAAGAATGATGCCATGGTAGAGGTTGCCTCTTCGTGCTTCGCGTTTAACAAAAAGCAGCGCATCCTCGATTATCCAGCGTATATTGTCAAAACCGCTACTCTCCATATTGCCACGCGCCCAGGTCACAACCTGACGCACGGAATCGAGATGAGTTACCTCAGCTCCGGCCTTGCGGGCTGCAAGCGAGGCGGCTCCCGTATATGCAAAAAGATTGAGCACCCTGGGCGGAGTCCCATCCGAATAAGAGACTGCAATCTCCTTAACGCTGCTATAGATATAGTCCCAATTGGGAGCCTGCTCCGGGAAGAGGCCAATATGCTTGAAAGAGGTGAGTTTAAGACGGAGGTCAAATCCAATCTTCGGATAGGAGATCATCCACTCCTTATCCATCTTGTTAAGCATGCTCCACGAGCCGCTATCTTCCTTGCCGGCCTTTCCCAAGCCTGCACCTGGGGCAAACTTAGTATGTGCACATCTAAGCCACTCCTCTTCGGGGAGAGTGCGCTCCCAAAGGGCTCTTTGCTCGGGTCGAATCATCACATACCTACCGAAGCGCTCCAGCTTTTCGAAGTTGCCGGAGTCTATAAGTTCATAGTCGCGCCAGGATGGGGATGGATATTCGATAGTCATACAATAGAATTATTCGCGTATAGCCTTGATACCGGGGAGTTCTTTGCCCTCAAGATACTCGAGCATTGCACCACCGCCGGTGGAAACATAGCTTACCTTGTCGGCATAGCCCATCTGTGTTACAGCCGCCACCGAATCGCCACCGCCCACAAGGGTGAAAGTGCCTTTTTTAGTAGCATTGGCGAGCATTTCTGCCATGGCATTGGTAGATTTGGCAAAATTGGGCATTTCAAAGACTCCGAGAGGACCATTCCAAAGAACGGTACCTGAGTTATCTATTATTTCCTGCCAAAGTTTAAGTGAAGAGGGAGCAGCATCCATAGCCTCCCAGCCGTCGGGAATCTCGAAGTTGTCCACAATCTTGAAATTTGCATCGTTGCTAAAGCTGTCGGCTACCACTACTTCGCGGCGGAGGGCGAGATCTATGCCTTTAGACTCAGCTTTGGCCATAATGGATTTTGCAGTCTCAATCTGGTCATCCTCACAGATGGAGTTGCCGATTTTTCCACCAAGAGCCTTGATGAAAGTATATACCATGCCGCCTCCGATAATCAGATGATCAACGCGGTCAATGAGATTCTCTATAATACCGATCTTGGAGGAGACCTTTGCTCCGCCGAGAATGGCGGTAAGGGGACGCGCGGGATTGTGAAGTATCTTGTCTATGGCCCGGATTTCGCCCTCCATCACATATCCGAACATCTTGTCCTTCGGAAAATATTTTGCGATAAGCGCCGTGGAGGCGTGAGCTCGGTGTGCCGTACCGAAAGCATCGTTGATATAGCAGTCTGCATAGGAGGCAAGTTTGGCAACGAATGCTTTTTGACTCTCTTTGATCGCAGCTTTGGCCGCCTGTTTCTCCTCATCGGTAGCATCATCAGCCAACCCGCGGGGTTTACCCTCTTCTTCTGCATAAAAACGGAGGTTTTCCAGTAGAAGTACTTCGCCCGGCTTGAGTGCCGCAACCTGTGCCTCAGCTTTCTGGCAATCTTCGGCAAACCGCACTTTGGTGCCGAGATACTCCTCTATACGGGAAATGATGTGTTTTAGGGAGAATTTTTCCGCCGGCCCCTTGGGACGGCCGAGGTGCGACATTATGATCAGCGAACCACCTTTTTCAAGAACTTTTTTCAATGTAGGAATAGCTGCTTTGATGCGGGTGTCATCTGTAATTTCAAATTGCTCATTCAACGGAACGTTGAAATCGACTCTTATAATGGCTTTTTTGCCTGTGAAGTCATAAGTTTCAATAGTAGTCATAAAAATATACTGTATAAATTGCTTCTTTATCGGCCGCAAAATTATAAAATATTTGACAAAAAGTTGCTAACCTTCAATATATTAATTACATTTGTATGACCCGATTCCTTGAACTTTGTAAAATCTTTTTGCCATGTCAAAATATGAGTCAAATCTCTTTTGGAATCCCCGGGATAAAATCGATGAGACAAATATCGAACGCACAATCTATGCCTTCGAATCACTTTTACTTCAATATAACACACGCACAAGGAATGTTATCGGCAACTACCGCGGCAATTTCAAAAATGACCGCGCCTTTTTCAACGAATTTCTCTCTCTGAAAAGAAAAGAGATCCTTTCCTGGCGTAACTGCGGTGTCAAGACTACCCGCAATGTGATGGAAATCATTGCACAAGTGCGCAGCCGGCTACCCAGTGACAATATTAAGAGTCTGGTTCACGACATTCCGATGCTGGATAGCGAAACAATCCTCAAAATCTTTAACCTCAAGGAAAAACTGGGTTATTTTCCGGTTTTCGCCACTCTGAAAGAATATATCCGCACATTTGACGAGAGAGATTTCAAAGTTCTGGACTCTCTGCTGCTAATCTATGACGGCAAAATTCCTGTTAGCCGTCTAGAAGTTGCAAAGGAACTCGGTGTCTCCATAGAACGTGTGCGTCAGATGCTGTTAAACATAATTAACCGCATAGACGATTACCTCGGTATGATGCACAAACTGGTCAAGACTCCCAGGGGTTATCGCAAATGTCCTTACCGTTGGCGTTCCACCGGAGTACATCAGGACATAAACAAAGCAGAAGGTACCAATTTCAGCCGCAATATCGTCAATATGGCTTTGGCTAAACTCTACCGTGAAATTGCCATTGTCGGGAATGTACGCGACTCTATGATGATGAAAAATGACCGTTTTTCAAGGACCACTCTCGTACCCGCCAAGCTGGCCAAATGTTTTGACTTTGATCTGTTCCTCAAGTCAGTAGAAATGACAGCACTTGAACGTCGGGATGAAGTAGAGAAAGTGCCCATTGAGACTCTCGCCTCCGAATGCCGAATAAACCGGTATTACGACCACTATAAGAAGGATATTATAGCCGCCTGTGCCACTGCGGTAAAATACAACATAGCGGTGGGAGCCGTAGCAGCAGAGGCTTATATCAGTGCCGGACTGATCAATCCTAATCCCCGCGACCCTCTCCGCATAGCTGCTAAAGATGTATTCGCCTCTATCCGTCTCTCCGTACAGGAAAATATGATCCTCTTCCCGGCCACAGTTAAAAAGCAGGTTCCTAAAATACTGGAAGAGATAATCCGTACCAAAGGACATCCGATGACAGCAGAGGAAATACTAAAGGAATATAATCGTCTCCATCCGGGTGAAAAGAAGAGAAAGAAATTTGTTTCAGGAAATGTGCTCCGTTCTCCCTCGATAATCGCCATTGGACGCACTGGCCGTTATACTCTCAAGGAGTGGAAAAAAGGCTCTCGCAGAGGAGGCACCATACGTCTTTTCGTAAGAGAGTATCTAAAATCACAACCGGAATTGACAGCTCCCGTTTCGGATGTTGTGGATTATGTATTGCAATTTAGACCGACAACCAACAGAGGTTCTATCATCTCCAACCTTCAACTTGACCGTAAAGGCTCATTTGTCTTTTCTGAACAGGAAGGAGTAAGGTATCTTACACTGAAATCCCCTCTTAAACCATCTTAACACCTTTGCTCCAGACGGAGGTTATGTGGTACTGCTTATCGAGTAACAATATGTCGGCATCCTTGCCCTTTTCCAGAGTTCCTACCCGGTCAATGACATTCATTATTCTTGCAGGAGTCTCGGATGCCATCCTGACGGCATCCTCCAGAGGAACCTCGGCTCTGATAACCATATTTCTGACTAACTGATCCATTGTGGAAATTCCTCCGGCGACAGTACCGTCTGACTTTAATTTGCAAACCCCATTCTCGATATACACTTTTGAAAAAGCAAGTTCTTCACCATCATAGGCAGCATAACGGAGTGCTGCAGTCACCAGTGCAGTTCTGCTGACACCTTTTAGTTTATATACTAGACGCAAAATAGTCGGGGGCAGATGCACACAATCCGCAATGACCTCGGTGGTCATCTCATCTATCAGCAAGACGCTCTCCACAGTACCCTCATATTTATATTCGCGACGTTTGTGAAAGCCGGGCATAGAGTTGTATAATTGTGCTGCGTGGGTAAAACCGGCATCAAATCCCGCTTTTACATCCTCATATTCCGCCATGGTATGGGAAATGGCCGGTAGTATGCCCTGTTTCGTAAGAAACCTGCCAAATTCCGGAGCTCCCGGGAGTTCAGGAGCAGCATCCCAGCGTCTGATACAAGGAAGTTCACTTACAATGCGTTTATACATCGTGCGATTGGGTGGGGTCACTTTATACCTGTCTTTTGTGATTTCAGAACTCAGATAGGGGCCGACGATATGCAGTCCACCTATAATGCGATTGCCACCCTCCATCAACTTTGTGCATATTTTTCCTGTTTCAATCACTTTATCATAACCCACCGTACCCACAGTAGGGAATATAGTAGTGGTTCCGTGGGCCAAATGGGCACCTATTATCGTATTGAATGCCTCTTCAGTAGCATCATGAAAGATGCTGCCCGCTGCTCCGTAGATATTCATTGCAACATATCCGGGGATGACATAGAGTCCCTTGGCATCAACCAACTCTGCACCTTCCAAAGGGAGGTTGCTGCAGGTAATGGCGAGAATACTGTTTTCGTCGAATAGAAGGGAACCGCCATTGATCCAACCCTGTGGGGTAAGGATCTTTCCATTGTATATCTGTATCAAACTCATAGTTCGGTGATTGGGGTTGTGATGGTATTAGATGGATTTGATAATTTTGCCCATAGCAATAACTCCGCGGAGGTCATAGTTCTTATCGATGAACAAGATGTCCGCATCTTTGCCCTTCTGTAGGGAGCCTTTGCGATCCCGGATGCCCATCATACGGGCGGGAGTCTCGGACACCATCCTGATGACGTCAAATAAGGGGATTAAGGCTTGGGTGGTTACCGTCTTTATTACACGGTCCATCGTAGCGATAGAGCCGGCTAAGGCGGAGCGGTCAACTAGTTTGCAAACTCCATCTTCGATGATTACGCGAGGATCGAAGGCCGCCGGACTGTCGCTGGCTGCACAGGCGAGCGCATCGGTGATGAGTGCGGTCCTCTCCACCCCCTTAATCTTATAAATGAGTTTGATGATAGTAGCGGGCACATGAATGCCGTCTCCTATTACCTCGACATCCATATCGTCTATGAGGTAAACGCTCTCTACCGTACCTTCGTACTTGTGTTCATTTTTCCTGTGAAACCCCGGCATCGCATTGTAGAAGTGAGTGGCGTGACTAAAACCGGCTTCGTATGCATCCAGAACTTCATGGTATTCAGCAGCGGTGTGACCTATGGAGGCCAATACCCCCTTTCCGGTGATGTAACGACCGAATGCCGTAGCTCCGGGAAGCTCCGGTGCAGCATCCCAACGTTTGATACAGCCGGTTTCATTCAATAAGGGAATATACTCGTTAGGATCGGGGTTCTTGATATATTCGGGAATCTGGCCACCGACCATTTTCATGTTGAAGTAATGCCCCTCCAGGTGGAGTCCCAGCACCGGACTGTTTTTCTCTGCCATCAGCTTTTCGGTAGTGGCTACTGCCGCCCGAATCATGGGCATACTTGAGGAGGAGAGTGTCGGGTAGATACTGGTAGTACCATGTTGCATATGTGTATCCACCACCTTCCTGAAGGCCTCTTCGGATCCTTCCATAAAATCACTGCCACCACCGCCGTGGCAATGGGTTTCAATAGCACCCGGAGTGATGTACATGCCTTGTGCATCGATAATTTGGGCACCGACCACGGAGCGATCGCAATTGGAGACTTCAAGGATCTTGTTATCACTGATGATGACGGAACCATCTGTGAGCCATCCTGAAGGAGTGTGGATAATACCGTTAATAATCTGAGTTAACATAGTTTGTATTATAGTGTGTAGTGTGTAGTGTGTAGTGCGGGTTGTAGGTTAGTGTTGAGTGATACGGGGTACAGGTTGTAGGTTGGTGTTTAAGGGGTGAGGGGTGCGGGTTAGGTTAGTTTTGAGTTATGAGTATGGGATTATGTATGATACAATATGTTGTTTTTTGTGTTATCTGTTGAATAAAATATTTTACAAAGTTAATAAAAAATGGCGTTAAGCTTTGCGAATATATTTAACAAAACGGTCACGACCATTAATATCCTTTAGAACTATGGAGTCAGGGCCGAAAAGAGCAACCACCTCACCTCCGAAACGTTCATTTATCTCAAAATAACATATACCTCCTTCTCGCAAAAGGGCTCCTGCCCAAGAGTGCAGCGCCCTGAAGAAACGCAGCGGATCTTCATCCGGAACGAAAAGTGCCATTGCAGGCTCATAGTCAAGGACATTTGGACGCATCTGTGACCGCTCGCTCTCAAGCACATAAGGAGGATTGGAGACAATTAAATCAAACTGCGGAAGGCCGGCAGGCGGCACTCCAAGCAGGTCAGCCCAGAAGAAAACAGGCCTGCGTACCATTCCTTCAGCATTCACCACTTTCTGTTTACATGCAATACTGAGGGCTTCTTCGGAAATATCACAACCGAACAACTGTGCACCGGGCAATTCTGCTGCAAGCGACCAGGCTAAGCATCCTGAACCGGTACCAATATCGAGAATGTTGAATTCCTGCCCCCCATCAAGCTCCTTTCCCGACAGGTCATCGATAATTATTTCAAACAGTTCTTCAGTTTCGGGACGAGGAATAAGCACTCCTTCGCGCACCTTGAATTGTCTTCCGGCGAATTCGGCGAAACCCAACACATACTGCAGCGGACACCATTTGAGTAAATCAGCCAATGCATCATCCAACATCTGCTGTTTTGCAGCAGGAATATTCCTCTCCGGTTCCGACAGATAGCAGTACTCAGGTACCTCAAGTTGATGAGACAGCAGCCTTATAGCCATCGACTTAGCCTCAGCCTCAGGATATAGTTCGGCAAGATCCCGTGTGGCTTGGTCAACAAATCTTTTGAAAGTCATATCCGAAAGAAAAATGATCAGGTAATATCTGCGATACCGGTAATGACCTGCATCATATCCAAACCGGCGGCACGTATCTGCTGGGGCACCAAACTCATCGCCGTCATTCCGGGTACCGTGTTGAGCTCAAGAAAGACTATACTGCCGTCATCACAGAGGAAATAATCAACCCTGACGATACCTCTACAGCCCAAGCAATCATATATACTGCGTGTAATGGCTGAAATCTCCTCCACCTTCTCAGGAGCAATATCCGCAGGACAAATTTCATCGCTCAAGCCATTATATTTGGCATCGTAATCAAAAAACGTGTTGTGGGGAATAATCTCCGTCACAGGCAACGCCACTATATTCTCTCCATCCATAAATGCACCCTGTGTTATCTCACGCCCTCTAATGTAGGTCTCCACCAATACCGTATCGCTATGTCGGAATGCCAGATTTACCGCATCTTCCAACTCTTCCGCCTTCATAACCTTGCTGACACCGAAACTGCTGCCCCCGGAACAGGGTTTGACAAAAAGAGGCAAACCCAACTTCTCCACAATCTTTTTCACGGAAAACCCTTTACCCTTTCTCAGACAGACATCAGGAGCTAATTTGAATCCGCAATCTCGCAGCAATACTTTACATATTTGCTTGTCGAAAGCCGAAGCCGAAACGGCCGAAGAAGAGGTAGTAAAGGGCACGCCCATCATCTCAAGATAGCCCTGAAGCACTCCGTTTTCTCCCGGTGTCCCGTGAATCATTATCATCGCCAAATCAAACTTTCTCTTTTTCCCCTGAAAGGTAAAGGAGAAATCATTTTTATCCACTTGGGCCAACACAGTCATACCTGCTTCAGGATCCGATTCAGTGGCCTCTCCGGAAGCTTCAACAACCTGCCACGAAGCCCCTTTCAGAAGCACCTGATAGACCTTGTATTTGGAGCGGTCGATGTAACGGGAAACATTGCGACCACTGAGAATGGAAATTCCCACTTCTGCAGAGTCGCCGCCATATATAAGT
>JAKQLB010000288.1 GCA_029567375.1 Bacteroidota bacterium
ATACAGGGCCCCAGCGACCAGCCGGACTACCGCTTCAACGCGCGCATTACATCGCTTGGGATCGCTGGCGTCACCCCGGAACAACTGGGCGTGTGGTCATATCCGAAGGCCGAGGATAATTCAAATGTCGTATCTCTTAACATGATAAATGCGATGCTCGGGCGAATTATTCTTTCAGGCCAGCTCGCGGACCTTTCTCCTGAAAACTTCGAACTTGTCCGCGAGGCAGTATCAGTGTACAAGAAGTTTCGCGGAGAAATTCCATCTTCCCTTCCATGGTGGCCACTGGGTGTTCCGAAGCACGGCGACGATCTTTTCAGCGCCGGTCTCATGTCTGCAAATTTCGCACTGCTGGCTGTTTGGAATCTTGGCAAGGAAGCAAAATGCGTCGAAATCCCAGTTCCCGGAAATTCCTTTAAAAATATTGAATTGACATATCCGGATATGCCTTCATCTGCACTTGTCAGGAAGGATAAATCCGTGCTTCTTCAAATTCCTCCGGGACCACAGGCAATTTTGATAAGATTCTCAAAAGGCAAATGAATTGAGTTGTCGTTATGAAATACAAACAACATTGAGGAGAATAATGTCTACTCTGAAAAGCGATGAAATTGTACGGAAGGCCGCGAAAGCGGGTACGGTAATTCCCGGTTTCAACATTCCGTATCTGCCAATGGTCGAGCCGGTGGTTAAAGCGATAAAAGACTGCAATAGCTTTGGATTCGTCATGGTTGCCCGCTTGGAGTGGGAAAAGTTCGAATCCAAAAGTCTGGAGTCCGTCGCAGAAGAATACATGAAGTTTGCATTATCTGAGCATACGCGCCTCCACCTGGATCACATACCGGTCATTGACGAGGACAATCGTCGCGTGGAATACATGGAAATCATCAGGCGGGCGATTGACGCCGGATACGATTCAGTTATGATTGATGGCTCCCGTCTGGAACTTGGCGAAAACATCAGGAGCACAAAAGAGGTCGTTGACTTTGCCCACGGCGCCGGGGTTCCGGTCGAGGCTGAACTAGGAGCTGTTCTTGGACATGAGTCCGGCCCTTTACCGCCGTATGAGGAGCTTTTTGCTTCAGGCAAGGGATTCACTGATCCGGAGGACGCCCGCAGATTCGTATTGGAAAGCGGGACGGACTGGCTGTCGGTGGCAATAGGCAACATACACGGTGCGATTTCCGCGGCGGCAAAAGGCAAGCAGAAAATTGCAGCACGTCTAAATATTTCCCACCTCGACAAGATCTACAAGGCCGCCGGAATTCCGCTTGTCCTGCATGGCGGCACCGGAATACGCAAGGAATACGTTATGGAATCCATACGGCATGGAATCTCGAAAATCAATGTGGCGACCGCTATCCGCCAGCCATACGAGGCCAATATTTCAAAAGGCATAAACGCCGCACAGGACGCAGTATATGAGGCGATGTTGGACATCATAAACAAAGAATTGGAGCTGAAAGGCTCTGCAGAAATTTTAGGACAGAGTCAGTCTTGTCCTAAATAAAATAAAAAATGAGCTCAATTTCAATACCTGTTTTTCGCTTTCGCTATCGTAATCGTTGTCGCAATCGGGAAAATGAGTTCAATCGACTACGAATACGACCTGTCCCTCACAGCTCAAAGGGCGAAGTGGGACCTGTCCACCATAGCCTAAATGGCGACGGTGGATAGCGATTACGACTACGACAATATTGTTTAGGACACTAATAGGACAGAATGAACTGAAAATAAAAAAAGGAGATTCAAATATGAAAAAAAGTAAAATGACTTTCGCTCTTTATTTCGGGAATCGCGGATTCTTCCCGGAAAAACTTGTGTCTGATGCGAGAAGCGAGATGACAAAGGCGCTCGCTAAATTCGGTCACGACTCGATATGCATGAAAGCTTCTGAGACGAGACACGGCGCTGTTGAAGGCACTGAGGACGGGATTAAATATGCCAAGTTCCTTTCCGCAAACAAAGGAAAATATGACGGAGTGATACTCTGTCTGCCAAATTTTGGCGATGAGACCGGCGCGATAGCGGCGTTACAGGATTGCGGCGTTCCAATTTTAATACAGGCCTACCCGGACGAGCCTGGTAAAATGGGCTTCTCCGAAAGGCGCGACGCGTTCTGCGGAAAATTCTCCGTCATGGATGTGTTTTGCCAGTACGGATTGCCTTTTACGACGTTTGCTCCTCATACGGTACTGCCTTCGAGTAAAATATTTGAGGAGCATCTGCGCGACTTTGCTGCAGTATGCAGGATAGTGAAAGGCATGCGCAGACTTACGGTTGGCGCGATCGGCGCAAGGACAACGGCCTTCAAAACAGTCCGCTTCGATGAGCTTGCACTTCAAAAACATGGAATCACCACCGAAGCTCTCGACCTATCGGAGCTCTTCATGCGTGTACGCAACGTGAAGGTTGGATCCAGTAAATTTTTGGAAAAGGCCGAACGTTTGAAGCGCTACACCAGCTGGACAGGAGTGCCAAGGGAAAAATTTGAGATGCTGGCCAAGACAAGTGTTGCGATTGACGACATCATCTCCGATTACAAGATGGACTGCATCGCCCTAAGATGCTGGATAGAAATGGAGCAGGAGCTTGGTATTTCGCCGTGCGTCCTGCTCAGCGAGATCAACGACCGCGGCATTGCGGCGGCATGTGAGCTGGACGTGTGCAATGCCGTTCCAATGCATGCGCTGGGGCTCGCATCTGAAAGTCCTGCCACTTGTCTCGACTGGAACAACAACTATGGGGACGATCAGGACAAGTGCATACTCTTCCACTGTGGTCCGGTTCCACAGAAAATGATGACCTGCAAGGGCAAGGTGATAGACCATCCGATGTTCGCCAAGGCCATGGGAGCCGGATGCGGCTGGGGATGCAACGTCGGCAGGATTGCTCCTTCGCCAATTACCTTCTCAAGCTCAAAGACCGATTCCGGCAAACTCGTTTTTTATCTGGGAGAGGGTGAATTTACAGACGATAAGATTGATGACGATTTCTTCGGGTGCGCTGGGGTCGCAAAGATTTCCGGACTCCAAGGACTTCTTAAGAACATAGGATACGGAGGTTTCAGACATCATGTAGGAGTTAGCACAGGACATTGGGGAAATGCCCTTCGCGAGGCTTTCGGGCGCTATTTAAATTACGATCTGATTGAGGATGTAAAATGAGTTTTCTGGGACTGGACATTGGTACCAGCGGATGCAAGGCGGTGGTCTTTGCCAGGGACGAGAGGATTTTAGGGGAATCCTATCGGCCGTATCAGGTGAGTTCTCCGCAGCTGGGTTGGGATGAGTTAGATTCCCGCGCCGTTGTTGAGTCCTGCTGTCAGGTGATATCAGAGGCGGCAAAACAAGCCAGCTCCGATCCGGTGGTTGCGCTCGCGATATCAAGCCAAGGAGAGGCTTTCACGCCGATTGGAAATGATGGATCGTATCTCGGAAACGCCATGGTTTCTTCGGATATCAGGTCATCGGATGTGATGAATGATTTCGTCGCCGAATTCGGTCTGGAGCGATTGTATGGTATAACCGGGCACACGCCGTCTCCTTTGTTTAGTCTTTTCAAATTGCTGTGGATAAAGCGTTTTCAGCCAGACGTCTGGCGAAAGAGCGCCAAGTTCCTGTGTTTTGAGGACTTGATGCATCAACGGCTAGGATTGGATCCGGCGATGGGATGGCCACTTGCGGGTCGGACCATGCTTTTCGATATCGAGAGGCACGCGTGGAGTCAGGAGATTTTGGCTGCGGCGGACTTGGACGAAAAGCGTCTGGCCCGTCCTTTGCCCAGTGGTGCACTAGTTGGAATAATTCCTCAGTCGGTAGCTCGGGATCTTGGACTTCCGAACGGAGTGAAAGTGGCGGCCGGCGGACATGATCAGACAATTGGTGCGCTCGGAGCCGGAGTACTGCGGCAAGGACAAGCCATGTATGCTGCCGGGACAGTGGAATGCATTTGTCCAATAATGCCAAGGGCGTTCAAAACTGAAAAATTGCGCGCAAACAATCTATGCTGTTACGACTATTCTGTTCAAGGCTGGTATACTTCGGTGGCTTACAGTTTGACAGGCAGCAACTTGCTTGCCTATTTCAAGGAACAATTCGGGACTGGCCGCAGCTATCGAGAATTGATTGGCGAGTTTCCGGAGAAACCTAGCAGGCTGTTGACTTTGCCTTATTTTACACCATCTGGGACGCCTTATTTCGATCAGCATACTCCAGGCGCTGTTTTGGGTTGGAGACTGAACACTTCCCGCGGCGAATTGATGAAAGCTCTCGTCGAGGGCGTAGCAATGGAAATGCGGCTCAATTTGGAGCTGCTGCGGGAGTCTGGCGTGGAGATCAATACTCTTATTGCTACAGGTGGCGGCTCCAGGGATCGGCGCCTATTGCAGGTGAAAGCCGATATCTTGGGCGCTGCCATCAGACCTTTAGGAGTTGATCAGGCCGGCTGCCTGGGCGCCGCCCGATTGGCCCGCTCAGCGGCGGATCAAATTCCGTTGGCTGATATAATTGGAACACGCGATCAAGTTGCCGGTGAAGTCATGCCAAATCCAGAACATCAGGAGTTGTACGCGAGAAAATTCCAAGATTACCGCAGCTTCTACACAGGACTGAAACTAATCTGCAGCGGAATTCATTCCAATTGGTAAACGCTTTTTAAGGGAATAAAGATTTTAGTAATGAAAGTAAGGCCAGTGTTGTACAACGTAAAGTGTTGTGAGATTAAAGAAAACAGAGGATAAAATTATGTGGTTATACGGCAGGAATTGGACACGTCGCGAGCTTGAGGAGCGGGTCGGACGTATCGAACAGATGGCTGGAGTCAGGCGTGTGCGGGCGACGGAAGGACTAGAGCAGGACTTGGAAATTGCACAAGTTCGCACCGGAGCCGGCCTCCAATACGACGTCAATCTGAGCAGGGGCATGGATGTGTCACTGTGCCAGTTGGGAGGGAGTCCGCTTTCCTGGCAGGCTCCTCAAGGTGATGTAGGTCCAGCCTACTATGACGCCAATGGTATCGAATGGCTGCGTACTGCTTGCGGCGGCCTGCTGATGACTTGCGGTTTGCGCCAAGTGGGAAGCCCATGCACTGATGCCGGAGAGTCGTTGGGTTTGCATGGCCGTATCCATCATTTGCCAGGCCGACAGATTCGGACAGACGGAATTTGGGACGGCGACGACTATGTAATATCCGTTTCCGGTTTATTGGAGGAAGCTCGTATTTTCGGTGAGAACCTGGCTTTGCGGAGGATTTACAGCAGCAGACTGGGAGTTAATGAGATTGTGATTCGCGACGAGGTCGAAAACCGTGGATTTTCATCAACACCGCTGATGTTGTTGTACCATTTCAACTTTGGTTTTCCGCTTCTGACTTCTGAAACTGTCTTGGAAATAACATCAGGCCGGGTCAGTTCCCGCGACAAGAACACGGTGATGGAAGGTATTTGTAAATGGGAGAATCCGGCCTCAGATTTCGCGGAGAGGGTTTATTATCATAGTGAATTAAAGAGGGATAACTCCGGGTTTACTACCGCTAGGTTATTGAATCCGCGGTTTCCCGTTGCGGGATGTACAGGCCCAATAGAGGTCGAACTTTCCTGGAGGCCTGAGCAATTGCCTTATATGGTGCAATGGAAAATGTGCGGGAGAAGCACGCATGTAATGGGATTGGAGCCCGCCAACTGCCTGGTTGGAGGACGATCTTCAGAAAGAATTGCCGGGCGCCTTTCTTACATCGAACCCGGAGAAAAACGCGTATTCGAATTGCGTCTGACCGTTAAAAGCAGTTTTTAACAAGTTCTGTTTCCGAACTTGGTCCTTGTCTTTCTGAAATATGCTGGTCTAGTTCAACCTTCGATCAATTTACCCAAACATTCATCAGAATATCTCTTGTCTTTCCTAACTTTTCGAATGCAGCTCAGTATTAATCTTATGCCAAAAGATTTGAGAATGGTCTCTAATAAAAATATGCAAGAAATTACTTGTACTGACTAAAAGCAAAACTAGAGTACGGCGATTGCAAATTATAATGAGATATTTTGGGAATATATTAAGAATTTAGTTTCTTATTTGTTGCGAATTTCGCAAGTGTTTTTAAGGAAAATAAAGGATTTGACGTGAGAATTTTAGGAGTAATATTTGATCTCGATGGGGTGATTTTGAGCACTGACGAGTATCATTACCTCGCATGGCTGGACATGGCAAAAAAGGAAAATATCTATTTTGATCGGGAGATTAATGAAAGGCTCAGAGGCGTCAGCAGGATGGACAGCCTTGAGATCGTTCTTGAAAGGTCAACAAAAAAGTACTCGCAAGAAGAAAAAATTAAACTGTGCGAATATAAGAACAATAAATATCGGGCATTATTGGAGAAACTCAGTCCGAAGGATATTTTCCCCGGCGCAACTGATTTCCTAAAATTTCTTTTATATAAAAAAATCAAGATAGCGATTGGCTCTTCGAGCAAGAATGCAAAATATATTTTAAAAAAGATTGAACTTTATGATATGTTCGATGGCCATATAAGCGACGGGACAAACATCACTAAGAGCAAGCCAGATCCGGAAGTTTTTACAAAAGCGGCGGAAATGTTAAAAATAAATCCGTGCAATTGCCTTGTAATTGAAGATGCCTATGCCGGGATAGAAGCGGCGAAGAAAGGTGGAATGATTGCAATGGGGATCGGTTCGGCAAAAGATTGTAGCCTTTGCGATTTGAGGGCCGATGACATAAGTTCTATTGACAAAAGTATATTCGAATGAACTCTAGCAAACTATTCCCGTAATCGTTTGTGAAACATAATAATCTTATATGCTAAGGAAATTTCGTAAACTATAAATATATTTTCGCTTGGAAATTAAAAATTTTATCAATACAAATCACCAAAAGGGACAATATGATCATCGATTACTCGTTCAAGAAATTTAAAAAGTCCAAGTCATTATGCACAGAATTCGATCCATGGAATATTGCAGAGTCCACCTATAGACCGGAAGACAATGTAAGATATGAATCTATCTTTTCCCAAGGCAATGGCTACATGGGAGGCAGGGGATTCACCGAGGAAGGATATAGCGGCGACTTTAAAAACACATTGAAATGTATTTTCGTCGCGGGAGTATATGATAACTTCAAGGGAAGATTCGTTGAAATAGTGAATGTGCCCAATTTTTTCAAGACCGACATCCACCTGGGAGGAGAAAAATTTGATCCTTTAAAGATGAGGGTAGTGAATTACCAGCGCAATTTAAATATGAAGAATGGTCTACTGACCAGAGAACTGGAGGTAGTGCAGAAGAACGGCAACAGGACACGTCTCTGCTTTAAGAGATTTTACAGTGTGGCAAATACACACATTGCTGGATCAAGAATTGAGATTACGCCTCTAAATTACTCAGGTCCTATAAAAATCGAATCATTCATTGACGGAGATGTTGCCAACATTAAACAGGGCTTCTGGCCGCCTCTCAAGGAGACTGAATACAATTATCACCTAGATATAGTTGACAAAAGTTTTCCACAAAAAAACACCATGGTTCTCTCAACTAGAACTAAGACTACAAAAATTGACATATCCATCGCATCAAGCATCAAGTTGAATCTTGAATGCGAACCAGAAACTATCAACAATGAGAAATCCATAGGCTATTCATATCAAATCAACGGACAAAAGAATAAAACAGTAACGATAGACAAAATAATAAGCGTATTCACCTCCAGAGACAAGGTAAAAAAAACAGTTCAAGCGCAGGCACTGGACACATTGAAAATTGAATCCAAATCTGGATTCAAGGGTGCTCTCCGAGAGACTGAAAAGGCTTGGCAGGAAAAGTGGGCCACCCAGGACATCAAGATAGAAGGGAACGTAAAAGATCAGCAGGCGATAAGGTTTAATATTTTCAATCTGATCCAGGCGAATAAGTCTGATGATCCTACGGTCAATATCGGAGCGAAATGCCTTACTCACATGAGGTATAACGGATATTTCTTCTGGGACACCGATACTTTCATATTGCCTTATTTCATATATGAGAATCCGAAGGCTGGCAAGAATCTGATCATGTTTCGTTACAACACTCTTGACGGAGCACGACAGAATGCCAGAGAACATTGGCATGAAGGCGCCATGTATCAGATGTGCGCGATGGATGGCAGGAAACAGTACGAAGACAGTTGGGAGTATGACGATGTTGAGGTGCACACATCTGCGGATATCGCATATGCGGTATGGCAGTATTATCAAGCTTCCGGCGATGAGGACTTCTTGGTAGATTATGGCGTGGAGATCCTCTGCGAAACTTCCCGTTTCTGGGTAGACAGGCTGACATATAGTCCGGAAAGAGACAAGTACATCATGCTGCATGTAAAGGGGCCTGACGAATATTGCAGTATAACGAGCAATAGCGTTTTTACCAATATGATGCTCCAAAACAATATGAAGATTGCTTTGGAGACTTTGGAGCTTATGAAAAATAAGTATCCGGATAAGCTGAAGAAACTGAAGAAGAAGATTGGTTTAAAAAATGAAGAAATGAGCAAATGGCGGGACATCATAAACAAAATACAGATTAATTATGACCCCAAGAGAAAACTGTACGTACAAGACGACAATTTTTTGCAGAAACAGCCCTTTGATTTGAAAATATTCGAGGGGAGGACAAAGCCGTTGATATTTTTCCTGCCCTATAATTTGCTGCAGAGGATCCAGGTGCTCAGGCAGTCAGATGTCATACTTTTGCAATATCTTTTATCCGACAAATTCACGCCGGAAGAAAAACTTGTCGCCTACAATTTCTATGAACCCAAGACATCGCACGATTCAAGTTTGAGTTTGAACACGCACGGAATAATGGCGGCAGAACTGAAATTGGAGGAGAAAGCATATTCCTATTTCACTCAATCGTCAAGAATGCCAATTGATGATGAACTGAATACCGTCAGCTCGGGCTTACCTGCGGCAAATCTTGGAGGTACCTGGCAGATAGTCGTGATGGGATACGGCGGACTGCGATTGATAAATGGAGAATTACATCTGAATCCTTATCCGCCAAAGGCGTGGAAATCGTACAGTTTCCATATTTATTACAAGTCGAATCTGATTCAGGTATATTCCGATCATAAAAAATGCTCTCTGCTGTTGAAAACAAAAACAAGCAAACCTTGCAAAATTTATGTTTTCAACAAGGCAGTGGAATTAAAATTCGGGAAAAAGATTACGCTTTAATTAAAATAGGAAATCATTTTATTTCCAGTCTTCCGAATTTACTGACTGAATACCAGTCTCCTTTTCCTTTTTTGTCCTTCCTAGTGGAAAAAGCCTGCCTGTCAGATTCCTTAATGTTGCGAACTCTTGCAATATTGAAATACCAAGGATCCTCCACGCTTGGCATCGAGCCTGAGACTCTATGCATCGGATCCGAGCTTGCCTCATCAGCTCCGACCGTAGGGATGCGAACATTCAAGCGCCACGAATCTGTTCCTTTTTCAACTTTTACATCGGCCAGTGACTTCCATCTGTTAGTAACGGGATCCCCTTCCACTATCTCACCGTTCGGATTTATCTCCATTTTATAGTAACTGTGATTCTGTGTTTCCAAGGCTATCGCAATATGATCGCCATCCCATACTGTTGATGTCGTCCTGTCAGCAAGCCCCTTCATATCAGGTTCATCGCAGACTATTTCGAGGATAAGCGCATTCTTATCCCAGACAATTTTGAACTTTGTCTTAACATCCGCAGGCTCAGCGGTCTTGACATCCTTCAGCGTATACTCGGCCGCCTTACTCAAGTCAGAGCCCAAAACTCCAACGGCCAATGGCGCCTTTTCGCGGGATTTTTTCAGATTCTTTTCCTTTTCCCCATATTTTGTCACGAGCGAATCCCTAGGTTCAAGCTCCGAAATGATCTTCTCTATTCTCTTTCCATATACGGTGTCACCCGCCTCCACTCTGGCTTCATCAAGCAAGTCGCGGAAACGCAGTGAGACCTTCAGGGATACGTTCCTAGGATCGTTTCTGCCGCCGGACCTGCTTGTGTCTTTCCGGTTGTAGTTCTGTTCCGCAAAAGTGAAGGCTTCCTTCATCTTGGCCGCCGCTGGGCCGTAAAACAGCTTGTAATATTCATCGAGCAACGGCTCCACGTCCTGGTCGGCATCCCACAGGAATCTGGACTGCACATAAATTGTGATGTGTCCTAGGCCGATAGCCTTCCATTCTCCTCCGACCTGGCTCATTTCACCTCTTAATCCCATGGCAATTCCGTTCAGATATTTGAGATCTTTTGCCATGGTATGCGGAAATATAATCGGAAACGGTACAGGCTCGGTCTCGGTCTCGCCGTAGATATGATATCTTATGTTTTCCGTCCTGAGTATCCTGCCCGCAGCAATTTTTTCACGCCATGACTCGATGTCCTTGACATAATCCGCCCACTTCTCCGGATCATCAAACATTGGGCATCCTCTGTTTGCGATTGAAACGCTTAAGTTTGGGCTGAACTTTTTGATGGTGTCGGGTGATTGCCTGTAGTTGGCGTAAGCGCCACAGTTTATGATCCTGTCGGGATGGGTCTTGTAAATTTCCTTTGATACTCTGTCCGCGAAATTCCATACCAGCTCAGGGGCATCCTTCCCTTTGCAGAGATCACATTGACATGTCTTTAATCCGTCTCCGGGCCAGATGTCAACAACCGGAAGGTCATATTCGTCGAAAAGAAATCTTGCAAAGCTGATCGTTTCCTTGAACAGTCCTTCCGACATTAAGCAGGGTGTGCCATAGGTTCGATGCTCCGTATCCCTTTTCCCGTTGATCAAGGCGTAGTATTCGGGGTGCTTCTTCTGCATCAGTTCATGACCATGGACAAGATGCAGTCCATGCGCAAATGCTATCCCAAACTTCTCATGGCCAAAATTCATGCCTAGGCGCTTGTTCCAGAGAACCTCGTCAAATGAAAAACCGGAATAGTTATAATACATCTGATGCCGTATTGCATAATCCGGCCGGACTTCCTCCTCAGTGATAAGGAGGGGAATCGAGCTCATCGCGGGGATCACCTCCCCGCCCGATTCAGGCATATACCAGCGCATTCCGAGGGTGTTGAGGAAATGGCAGACCGCGTTCAAGGTACCGCCCTCATCATGGCACCAGAAGCCGGACAAGGAGTTCCCTCCTGATTTCCATGTCGAAGATGAGCCTTCTCCGTAATAGGAATCTAGGATCTGCTCGAAATCCTTCGGCCCCCATTTTGACTTATAGACACCTCTCCATGGCAACAGCCATGATGAATCTGTTTTGCCCTTGACTTTTTCATCCCATTCCTTCTGTGCCCTGGGGATATCGGTGTGCCTGCTCGCCCAAGGCTCCATCGGAATAAAGTCGAAATCACTGCCCATCAGTATCAGCCAATTCTCCCCCGACTTTATACGGAAGGCTCCATATTTGAGACCGTCTTCTGACACTCCCAGCTTCTCGGCCTCAGGGCTTTTGCCGACGTATATCTTAACGGGAACATTTGCGTCGGAAGCAGTCACTATCGGGAGACGCGCACCGCTGATCTTCTGGATGCCCCGCTGCAACTCAAGCGCGGCGAGCGTCGCCATCCTCGGACGGTTCTCCGCCGCGATAACGATTTGCGCATTTGCCTTGCCATCCTTAACTATCATTGGAGCATTTTCTGCCACTACGTTTAGGAGTCCGAGTAACGCAAATATTAGAAATGCAAATAGTTTATTCATGGACTCAAGTCTCCCTTTTTGCTGACATTGATCTAAATATGAACCAAATGTATTTCTTACTTGATAGATATTCAACATTCTGTTTTAGAATTATACTGGCTAAACTTAGTTTTGATTTATGCAGGTATCTTGTCCGAATAAATGGCGGCGATGGATTTCTACAACTATGAAATTTGTTTGGGAAGCCATTTACAGAAAACATAGTCTCTGCGAAATCAATTGGTGAAATGTTCAGATTGGGTTCCGGCGGTGCTGATGAGACAGGCCGCGGTCAACAGATTTGAATTCAATTCCCAGATTTGAATTTTCCTGGTGACATTCCGAATTCCCTTTTAAAGGCTTGGCAAAAATAGCTTATGTTGCGAAATCCGCAGCGTTCGGAGATCTCCTTGATTGAAAGTCTTTCAGTCTGTAAGAGGAGGATTGCTTGCTTCAGTCTGAGATTGTTCACAAATTCCGCCGGAGGGGCACCCATGTGCTTTTTGAAAATCCTGCTGAAATGATAACGGCTGTATCCTGCGATTTCCGCAAGAGTGTCAACTGAAATATCCGAATCCATGTTCTCCATGCAGTAGTCGCTAATTTTCTTGAGGAATTCTGGCCTGGCTTCGCCTTTACCATGATGTGGACAGGTCTCCCTAGCCAGATTCATGGCAAAATCATATGCAAGAGATGAAGCCGAAAAGATGTCGGGGATCTCTCTTCGCGTAGCTTTCATGAATATAAGTTCGGCCTGCTTAAGGACAGAGGAATCCTCCCCATGCTCAAGGACGGGTCCGTTCATGTGTTCTATTTCACGCAGGATGCGCAGAAGCTCCCTGCCATTGAAACAGAAATATACGAAGTCCCAACTCTCGGAATCCCTAGGCAGGAAATAACGATGACTGTGCGGTATGTGCAGAAGCATGGCCTGTCCCGGGCCGACATCTTGGAGGGCTCCATCGTATTCAAGCATTCCGTGTCCAGCCAAAGTAAACTGCCATATTGCAAATTCTGCCTTCCCCCTCATAAGGCCATCAAAGGAGTATTTCATTGAGGTTTCACGACAGTATCCACAGCGTGTTACCGCGGAGTGGACGTTGAGTGCCCTTTCGGGAAAGGATATCCCAGTTTCGCTAAATCCGCATTTTCTGATTTTATTTAGCATCAGTCTCCTCCCAAATAAATTGAAAAATGAGTTCAATTCCAAACATAGACCTTTTTTTCGCTATCGCTATCGTAATCGTTGTCGCAATCGGCAAATGAGTTCATTCGATTACGATAGCGATTACGACAACGATGAAATTGTTTCGGACACCGTTTATTTAGCATAAAATCAACATTATAAGCATTTAATTTATATTTACAAGAGCTGTATAGCATATAATATTAGAGCATGATAAATAAAATATAATCTTGAAAACCCTTAACAAATGGAGATAAAAATGTTCAAGATCACATTTGTCGGAGCAGGAAGCATGGGGTTCACCAGGAGGCTTGTGTCGGACATCCTCACGGTTCCTGAACTCAGGGACGTGGAGATATCCTTCATGGACATAAACGCCGAAAACCTGAGGATGATTACGGAGCTCTGCCGTCGTGACATCGAATCAAATGGCCTGAAAGTGAAAATCACGCCGACATTGAACAGGAGAAAGGCGCTTGAAAACGCCAATTATGTTGTCAATACGGTAAGAATAGGCGGTCTTGATGGGTTGAAGGCGGACGTGGAGATTCCTCTCAAATATGGTGTTGATCAGTGTGTCGGAGATACACTTTGTGCCGGCGGCATCATGTACGGACAGCGAGGAATTGCCGCCGTACTGGATTTGTGCAAGGACATAAGGGAAGTTTCGGCTCCGAGAGCAATCCTGCTGAACTACGCAAATCCCAATGCAATGATTACATGGGCCGCCAACAAGTATGGAAAGGTCAAGACGCTTGGCCTTTGTCACGGAGTACAACACAGCCATTCACAGATCACAAAAGTGATTGAACTGCTGGTCAACAGGGATAAGAAGAAAAAAAAGGGGGATGCAGGATATGTCTCAGTCAGCAAGAAGGAAGTAGACGTGATCTGCGCCGGAATAAACCATCAGACTTGGTTCATAAGTATCATCTATGACGGCAAGGACTGGACAAACAGGATGCTCGAGGGCTTCGAGGCACACGAGGAGATAAGTCGTAAAGAAATGGTGAGGATTGATATGCTGAGAAGGTTCGGATAC
>JAKQLB010000295.1 GCA_029567375.1 Bacteroidota bacterium
GATCTTGTACGGCTCGGGCAAGTACTTGGCCATTGCGCGTCATTCCTCCCTATTCAGTTTGGCGCCTGGTATTCACTACGGTATATTCGCCGCCAGTACTGGCAAATTCCTTCAACAGAAGACATGGGGACTCCGAGCAGAAGCAGAATGCACTGGTCGAAAATGCAGGACGGGCGGATCGCATCAACTGTTGCCGTCAGAACCGGTTTTGCTCAGAATGGGCAGTCCTGCTTATCGGGCAACTCAGTCCATAAATAGATCGCATAGGTGATCATGATCGCCGATTGAATGATCACCAGAACAATCTCTGTCGTTCCTTGAGCTAATGCAATCCAATTAATGAAATCATATGACGTATGCCATATGATTACGGCTACAATGCTCTTTGTTAACATCACGATTTCCGAAGCGACAATGCCAAATAGCAGCGCGTTGATCATGGTAAGCGCAACCATGAGAACTCCTGCTCCTGAAAAAGCTTGCGAAGCATGCACAGCTGCAAAGAACACAGAAGACAGGATGATTGTTTGCTTGATTGTAAAACAAGTCCTCAGCTTACTCAGTATAATTCCCCTGAAATAGAGTTCTTCTGACAATCCAATTGCGATTGCAAAAAACGCCAAAGCCACAATGGTATGTATGTCACGATCTATTCCGCAGAAGAGAAATCCCATTTTTGCTGCAATCGCTGGCACGAAATACAATACCGTCTTTGCACTGCCTCTTTCGGCTCGGACAAAACCGATTTGGACGGGTTTCATATTCGTAATCCACATGAAGATTGCAGGTACCGATATGGACAACATCATAAAGACACCTTGCAGCCAATAGCCTTGTATGGCATCCATATCATTCATAACTACAATCACGCCGGACGCTACGGGAAACATCATCAGAACAATCGCAAATACAAGCGAACTCAAGACGGATCTCAATTTGGTGTTCTTCCTTTTTTCGTCTATCATTTTTGCCTGCCATTATCTAAATAGTCTGCACGTCAAGTTGATGATGGATCCCCGCTCGTACCTCATGGAAGCCAACTGGAACAGCATGATCGCTCCGAGGTTGTCCAGGGGCAGGTAACCCGTCTCATCGATG
>JAKQLB010000336.1 GCA_029567375.1 Bacteroidota bacterium
CAAGATTTTCTCCTGCTGGAGTGCTGGCTCCCAAATCCAAGGCAGATCTGGCGTTTATCATGCACTCGCTAGCATGGCTCGCAACCACCGGCGCTGCCGCCATCGTCTGTTTTCCGGGTGTTCTGTATCGGGGCGGGGCGGAGCAGAAAATCCGCAAATATCTGATCGATAACAATTATGTGGATTGCATCATCCAATTGCCGGACAATCTCTTTTTCGGCACCAGCATCGCTACCTGTATCATGGTGCTCAAGAAGTCCAAAACCGATAACAGTACGCTATTCATCGATGCATCAAAGGAGTGCGTCAAGATTACCAATAACAACAAGCTGACGCAGGAAAATATCGAGACAATCCTGACGGCTTATACCGCGCGGACGAATGAGGATCACTTTGTCCGCGTTGTCCCGAACGGCGATATTGCTGCCCAAGACTACAATCTTTCGGTTTCCACCTATATCGATCAGAAAGATACACGGGAAGTGATCGATATTAAGAAGCTTAATGCCGAGATCAAAACCACCGTAGCCAAGATTGACCAGTTACGTAAAGAAATTGATGCAATAGTCATGGAGATTGAGGGGGACGAAGCATGAGTAGCGCGAAATTCTTGGAAAAGCTGTTGGATGGGGTGGCGGTGGAGTGGAAGCCGTTGGGGGAAGTGGCTAAAATTGGCACTGGTAGTTCAAACCGCCAAGATGAAAGTGAGAATGGTGTTTATCCATTTTATGTACGGTCACAAAATATCTTAAAATCAAATACTTTTGAATTTGACGAAACGGCAATTGTTATTCCTGGCGAAGGTGGAATTGGGGAGATATTTCATTATGTCCAAGGGAAATATGCGCTTCATCAAAGAGCGTATAGGATATGTATTTCGGAAGAGAATTTAGATGCAAAGTTCTTGTATCACTTCATGCGCTCCAATTTTAAGAAATATATTTTGATGAAAAGTGTGGGTGCAACAACAACCTCAATTAGAAAGCCAATGTTGGAGAGCTTTCTAATCCCCATCCCCTGTCCAGACAACCCCAAGAAATCCCTGGAAATCCAGGCAGAGATTGTCCGCATTCTGGACACTTTCACGGAGCTTGAGGCGGAGCTTGAGGCGGAGCTTGAGGCGGAGCTTGAGGCGCGCAAAAGGCAGTATGAATATTATCGGGATAAGCTGCTGACTCCTGTTGAACATGACGGCCAGTGGTTGCTCAACGGAAAGGAAGTGGAGTATAAAAATCTTGGTGAGTTAAGCAAAATTGAGACGGGGAAACTAAATGCTAATGCTGCTGTGGAAAATGGGGAATATCTATTTTTTACAACAGCAAAAACTATTAGCAGAATCAATAAATACCGATGGGATACAGAAGCTATTTTAATAGCAGGAAATGCGAATGTTGGGGAAGTAAAACACTATAAAGGTAAATTTGATGCATATCAGCGTACATACGTGCTGACTCAGTTTTCTAAAATGATTAAAGTTCGTTTTTTATATTTTTTCTTGTCTAGCAATCTTAAACAATACCTTGAAAGCAGAAGTAATTCAGCTGCAATGACATATATAGTTTTATCCACTCTCCAGGATTTTCCAATCCCCATCCCCCCTCTCTCCGAACAGGAGCGCATCGTTGCCATCCTCGACCGCTTCGATGCGCTCTGCAATGACCTGACCAGCGGCCTGCCTGCGGAAATCGAAGCCCGCAGGAAACAGTACGAGTACTACCGCGACAAGCTCCTGACC
>JAKQLB010000340.1 GCA_029567375.1 Bacteroidota bacterium
TTATCATAGTCATCATTAAAATAAAAGGTAATAAACGCATAATTACAAACAGATACGGATTTACACCACTTATTGAGAATAAAATTGCACACTCCGTCATATTGATGGTTCTCTGTCGGATATCTCTACCTATACAAGAGACTCTAGCGATATTGCCACGGTATGGACGAAACAATGGAGAGGTGACGCAAAATGGAAAAGGCGGCTTCGAGCAAATCAAAAACCATCAAAAACCACGGTAAGCCTAAAACCCCTCCTTATCAAAGAATTATCCAACCCGAACATGCCCCTCAATCCACAAAAATTGCTCTCAAAAAAACAACTTGAAACTCTCAACCATTTCATCTAAGAAAGATCAAAAATCAGCGACGCAAAAATCAAAATAAATTACCAGACTGCGGCAACCATTTTTATGACTTAACAGGATAATTACTAACGATCAGCAGAATGATTCATCAAGTGTCTGTAGCGAATACTCCCAAAACACATTCATTTAATTTAATCTGGACACTTATTTTCGTAATCGGCTCTCTTGCGCTCTTCATTGGTATTACCAACAATACGCTCTGGTACGATGAAGCCTTTACCGGTGCCCTGGTACGCCATTCATTCGTCGATGTTGTGGAAATTACGGCCGGAGACAAACACGCGCCCCTCTATTTCATTTTCAGCAAGTTTATCACCCTTATATTGGGAAATAACGAGTTTTCTCTTCGCACCCCCTCGCTGCTTGGCGTTATAGCCCTGGCTGCTCTTGGTTTTGGTCCCGTAAAAAGAATCTTGGGGGGAAAAGCGGCATTACTATATACCCTGTTAGTTTTTGTGACCCCTGCGTTTGTATCGCAGGCGCTCAATGCCAGAATGTACACATGGGCCGCCTTCTTTTGCACGTCCGCGGTACTTTACGCCTATCTTGCAGCAACTGAGGACAAAGTTCGCGACTGGATCATCTTCAGTGCAGCAGTCGTTGCGGGCATGTACACACATGTTTATGTAGTGCTTGAATGTTTTTGTGTTTACGTGCTTGTTTTCATATGGCTATTGATAAAAGACAGAAAAAAGATCATCAAACTGATCATAAGCGCCGCTGTCGTATCGCTGCTATATCTTCCCTGGTCTTGGGTGGTTATTAGTCAGGCGACCGACGTCGCAGCAAATTTTTGGATACCGCCCCCCACCTCTGCAGGGGTGCTCTTCGGCACGATTTTTATGCCGTTTCAGCATGAGTTCTGGTCAAGCCTGCCCCCGGTTTTGCTGTACCTGGCCTGTGTACTTAGCGTGATTCTGTTGTTTCTAGGAACATTGCATGCTCTGAAAAATAGAAACAATTCAGGCAGGCTGTTTTTCATGTGCCTTGCTGTGTGTATCATGACAATCACGGGTGCCTTTGCCCTTTCATTCATAGTCAAGCCCATACTGATACCTCGCTATCTTATAAGTATACTGGGGCTGTATATTCTGGTGTGGGTGTTCGGAATCTTGCAATTTAAAAACAGAATTGCTGTCATCATCGCCGTGTGTCTGCTTTTGGCTGTTTTTGTCCCCCAGATGATCGACAGCAAGAAGGTGCAGCGTAATGGCCCGATTGCCGAGGTTTTGGCTTATCTGGAAGACAAGGTGGGAGCGGACGATGCTTTTGTGCATAGCAATGTACACTCGTTTGGAATATTCTGCTACTATTATCCGCAGTACAAGCACTTACTGCTGCTGGAAAAGGGTTTTATAGGGTGCAGTAATCATGACGCATTCGCCCCATCAGGACAGGCGGGACACGATTATGTAGATTTCGTAAAAGGGCATGGCCGCGTGTGGCTGGTCAATCGGATCTTTGGCAATTATTCGCTGTCTCCACAGATCAATCACGGAGAGTTTGAACGCCACGGCAAACTTAAAAAAGTCGGGATGGAGACGCTCTTCACACAGGATTATTCTTTTCTGGCTCTGAATATAACGGAATTCACACCCGATCCCGCCGGCATCATGAACGAGACGGAACTGTTTAGCAAAGAAGTGAAATGAGAGCCTTGAATAATACCTCCTCCAGTCATTCCGGGCTTGGCCCGGAATCCAGATAGCACTTGATAACACTGGATACCGGCCCCCCCGATTTCGCGAGGGCAGGCCTTCGCCGGTATGACGACATTGCCGGTTGGGCAGGGTTTGGCAAAGCTCTCGAAATAATTTCAGCTTCTAGGTCGAGCGCAGAACTTGTCAAACTCTGAGGCCCCGGCGCTGTCCGGTAACTTCTGACTAACCCCAACATCATAACCGGCTCAGCCGGTCAGCCTGAAACAAAACTCCACACCATGGAGTGAATCGCTGTGTGGGAGAATTCATCTGCAGAAAATTTCAGTTCTGCAGCCAGTTTGCCAGCTTCATATCTGCCAAACATCCTGAGTCACGGGAATTCATTTGTAACGATCATCCTGTGCCCTGCAAATGTAGCATGGCACAGTCACATCTGAACTTGCCTTCTAACTGTTGACATGCTTCAGCAGCAGCCAAATTCTCTTACGAATATTCGTCACTCTCACCCCCTATCGAAAATTCTTATTATTGCCAACATGGGGGAAACGTATTTTTATTTCCGTGATCTTATCATAGATTGAAACAACTAACTCCTCCGTTGTCTTGCCGCCCCAACTTTCCAGGTCGCTCCCCTTAAGTGACCGGTATTTCGCAATTCTATCCTTATTCAGCTTATTAAAATTGAACCCTTCCTTTGACAAGCGTTTGTACTCCAGTATTGATAGTTTCTCTGCCACATCCCCGAGAGGTACATTATCCAAAGCAACCATATCGAGATACAATAAGTTATCTTTCAGCTCTCCAATAAGCGCCCTCGTATCTCCCTTTGACTTGTTGCTCCATAAAGTAATAGATTTCATGGCTGAGCCGCTATAGGATAGAGCCTTTAGCACTGTGGGTATTGTTATATCCATTATTATCCTTTCTAGTTGCTTAGCAAAGCAGAGTCATCGCTGCCAGGCGCACGTGGCATGAGCGATTTTTTTCGGTTGCAAACGATGATTCGATTTCAGATAATCAAAAATCGGCTCAATGGCAGCGCGTCTGGCAAACTATTTCCAATCAATCTCCCGAATTGTTCGATCTGGCATGGTCTTGATCTTCTTTGCTTCTTTCTTTGCCCGACCATGCTGTCCGGCACTGGCCTGGCACCTGCGTCAGAAAAACTTTTTTCCCGGTGCGGTTGCCGCTCTGACGTGATCAATATCCATCTTCCTGGCCAGTCTGACGAGGACGCGGCGGGCCTTGTGATAAAATCTGGTATCAGCGGGACAAACATTACATTATTCAATAGAGCAGATGCGGCACACATCACCCGAACGATTGCCGGTGATGTGTGCTATATCTTATCATAAAACATTCATGATATGCCAGTGAAAGTTGCTCGTGCTGCTTATAACTAAAAATTCAATCTTTCCAATTTCCTTAGTAATCGATGCGAATCGGGCCGGCGAATGTATTGAAAAGCAGATCCCCGTTTGCCAGATACTGCAGGATGGCGTATGCCCCGTTTCCGAAGTTTTGGTCGCCAAAAATTGTCTGATGGACAATATCGCCCGAATTCCAGTCAAGCCCGAGAATCTCCCAGCCGTTTTCATCCCTATAACCGTTTATAAGGGCCATATTACTCGACTGGCTGTGAATGGGAACCATGCTGGTCGACGAGACATCAGGACGCGCCCATACGGATTTCCATTGGTGCAGGACGGGGTCCCATTGAAAACGCTCGGCTCCGTAGGAGGTTGGATATGCCGGCCCCATAAGGGTCACTGCAAGAATTTTTTTCGCGCTCTGGATGTCAGGGTTCACCGTTTGCGGTATGTTGTTAACGACAAAGGCGCCATACTTATAAACGACAACGGATTGTTCCGACTGTATCCACTCCGGCATAGGCGAAAAACCACACGTTACCTGTATCTGTCCCGCAATACGCCGAGATAGTGTGCCCGGTTTCTGAACAAACCAAGCGGGGATGTTGTCCCGCCAGAAAGCAATCAGTTTCATCTGCTTGGCGCCGTCGGTGATGACCACAAGCTTATCCGGGTCACTGCCGTAACCCATAAGTGTGGGTGTTGATCCGGTGCCGTTGCCCACCTTGATAATAGGTGGGGTTTCTATTCCGGAGGATTCGTAGGGGCTCGACCACGCTCCGTCACTTTCTTTATCTGATATCTCCGTGCCGGTCCAAACCAGCTTGCGCATGGTGCCGAGTCCGCCAGTGGCGCTTCCGCTTGCCACATAGATACCGTTTTTGTCATCCACGGCAATAGAGTTGCTTACATATTCGGTAGCGGTAAAACGGTAAAATGTTTTTGACGCAAGATTGAGATCCCTGTCGATAACCGCTACGCCGTTGCTGAAAGTGACTATAAGATGTCCGTCAAAGGCCATGGAAAGACCGAAAAGCCGCGTACCGGGAGGAGGCGGAGGACTGGAACCCTGGATGGCATCGACCATGTCTTCTATTTTATAATCCCAGAATCCGCAATAGGATAAAAATTCTATTGCGTAGCAATAGAGAATTTAATAGAAAAGAGCAAGGAAATTAGGGACATTCGTAAGATCGACCTTTGTTGAAATCCAGATAAGATTTACTTACGGGAGAGAAGATGGATTTTGAGATTGGATTTACAGATAAAGACATCACCCCTTGGGGTGGGATGTCGTTAA
>JAKQLB010000355.1 GCA_029567375.1 Bacteroidota bacterium
AATAATATTATGAATTCTCCCATATTTTTCAACCGTCATTTTAGCTGCGACTGCGCTTGCCGCTCCATTGCTAAACCATACCGCTATTGTTTCTTTCATTTCTTTTTCTTTTTTTCAGTCACGGGTTTGATTATCCCGGCAAGTAGGTTGAATAGTTCTTCAGGGGTCATAGCGTTAAATCTTCAGACCACTGTTCGGCCATAGCCTTTGCAATACCGGGATAGGTTTTTGACCGTAACTTCCCCCTGTCCGGTGATGGTCCCATGCGCCAAACCTTCTGCTCCCGTTTCTCTGCTATCTGTGTTGGTAGGAGTATTGGCAGCCCTTTGAGCCACAGGCACGTTGCCTTCTGTTCCGGGTCGCCAAACTGCCAGGGTTGAATGATGCAGTCCGGCCTCCGGTATAACCGGCTCATTATCCCTACCGGGTTCTCAATAGCTACCTTTGGAATAGGGGCGTGAACCATCTTCATAAAAAACTCAATGGATGCCTGCTGTCGCCCGTCGGCCTGTTTCTCTTTAAACCATCTCGCCCCGCTCACAGCTAAGTCCGTACACGGCGGAAAGGCTATCATCATATCCCAACCATCGTCAAGATGTTTCAGCACATCGTCCTGTATGTGCCATTCAGGGCGGCCTCCACTACATGGTAAAATATCGCATGAGTATGCATCATGTCCTCTTTTGCGGAATTCAATGCACACGGCTTGACTTTCCTCACAAGCAAGCAATATTCTCATAACTCTATTTTTATTTGTTCATTTGGTCCCGGAATATAAGCCCCCAAAAATTCACTTGACCAGTCCCGGACCTGGTTGATAAAAACCATCATTTCAGTACTCGACATATTGCGCTTCAGTGCCGGTATTTTTATCATCTCTCCGGTGTGTTTGTTTGCTATCTCCCGGTCCGCAAAAAGCGATTTGAGGTAGATATCGACTTCCTCCAGACTTTCAAACTCCCAGCCCTGGTCTAAGGCCGCATTGCGAAAAGCGGGCAAAAGACATGCGAAATAATACCCAAGTTGAGGCAATGACTTTGATTTCCGGTACTTCTCAATGGTCAGCGTATAGTTCCCCTTCGGCAACCGGCGGAGGTCTTCTTCCATAACCTTGCGATTAGGTATATGAAATATCCCCCCGTCAGATTCCTTACGTGCCTTGTAGGTCAGTTTTTTCATCTCACCGTGCCTTCACTTCAATAGTTAATCATAACAGGCATAATTAAACCTATCGCATCCTTGCCGGACCATCTCAAAAGAATAGGTTTATTTGCGGCCTTAACAATCAGTTGTACCCCGTAGTTGTCATTAAATATTTTGTCGAGTCGGGCGAGTAAAGCGGGATTGATTCCAAAGGTTGTTATTTCTTCCTGCTTGTCATTTTGGGCATTTAGAATAACCTTTTCAATGTCGCTCACAACATCCTTTTGAACTCCGGTAAACCCGAAAGTGATAAAGCTGTCAATGTCGAGTATCCGAG
>JAKQLB010000364.1 GCA_029567375.1 Bacteroidota bacterium
CAATGTCTTTGACAGGGTCCATGAAATGTCCCGGAATTATCACGATAAATTCATTGAAGTGAAGAAGATAAGCTTCGAGAGCCTGGAAACAATCTCCATCAGCGACGAGCCACACAGATTGAAACCGATAGCGCAGATGTCCATCTCCAACAGGCTGGGAATCCCGTTTCATTACCTCAAAAAGTGTCCGCCGGATATCCAGAGAATGAATCTCAACCACTGGTTGGCATATGAAAGGAACGAGGAGCTGTTCTTCCGGTTCAACGGGGACGATGTAAGGGCGATCTTCACGCCGAGATACATTCCCACGGACAATATCGAGGTGCTGGACAAGCTGAAATCTTTGAATTACCCCCTTGATACCAGGGTGCAGAGTTCGATTGACGATGAGTTTATGATGATCAACATACCGGATGGGCGCCAGAGTTTTACCATCAACGGGGAAAGGATGACACCTGGAATATCTGTGAGCAATTCAGAAGTGGGACTGGCTTCATTGTCCATAGCGGCTTTTGTATTGAGGCTGGTCTGCACCAACGGAATGATTTCCAAGACGGAAGTGAGTGCTTCCTACCGGCACATATCGGGTAAAATTCTGAGTGAACTCCCGGGAGTCTTGACTGACGTATCCAGAGAACTAGGCAAAAAGAAGGATCAGTTCAGATTGTCCATTGAGAGCAAAGTCGAACATCCGGAGATGACCATTAACAGCTTTAACAACCAGTTTCAGTTGAACAAGGCGGAGAAAGAGGCTGTGGAATGGGCGATGCCGCTGGAATATGGCCAGACGATGTTTCATATCATCAATGTCTATACCAAAGCGGCGCAGTATCCGGAACTGCCGGCGGACAGCGGGTATAAGCTGCAGAAGGTGGGCGGAACGATATTGGGGATGGTGAAGTAGGTTGTAAATTGAGAAGGACAATTATCGTCAGCATGGGTTTCCGAGAGGAGTCTGTGCTGACTTTTTTTGTAGGGTCGAACCAAAACATCTCCTGTATTTTTAATATACTCGTTAAACGGTCTCTTTTTTTGTAGTGTTTTTAAGCAGATAATGCCAAGATTTCGTATAATGCGACTTACCGTTGTCGTTTAGCGATTGAATTTTCAGGATGAGGGACGTAATCTTAATGCCAAATGAGGACTTTGGATTAATCTCCATGGTCATTTGTGGAGGGATTCTGCTTTTGGGAGAATACTTAATTGATATCCCATTTAAAGGGAATCAATAGATTGCCTCGATAAAATAATTTGATGAACCCTTGAATTATCAAAAGGATAGGTGTATGAAAACATGCAGCAACTGTGGACAACCCATTCAGGAAGACAGCAACAAGAAGCCGGCGGAGAT
>JAKQLB010000375.1 GCA_029567375.1 Bacteroidota bacterium
GCGGAGTCTCACCTCGGTAGCGAGTTCACGTCTTCTCTTCCACCTGAGATAGGAGAATAAATCTATTACCACTGTAACCAGGATATTAAAGAAAAGAGCCACGAAAAAGGAGAAGAAGAGCTGTTGGTTAAGGGTGTCCCCTACCAGGTACTCCGAGGAGGTGAGCTGCATCAGGATTGCGGCCACAAATGCTATGAAGAGCACGCCTCCCAGCTCCCATAAAGTGCGCGCAAGAAATGAGCGACCGTAGGAAAAATATTGTACCAAGGTACGCACCAGCATGAAATCCCCAATGAGCATCAACAGGGTGAGCGGATAATTTCTCAGCATCCCCTTGAGTGTGAAAAAGAAAGATTGTCCCGACCCCTGGGAAAAGACCGGAAGCAGATATTCGAATATCATCCTTGCAGCCAATACGATCAGCGCCAGGATTCCCACCGCCAAAAGATTGACATATCCGTTTCCCTTACGTTTCATCTTTGTCAACGATTTTTCCGGGCCACAACCAGTACGGTGGCAAGCCCCAGAATTTCTGTGGTGACAAAGGTCACTATCATATTGTTGAATACTCCCAAAGCGGGGAATGTCTTATGGAGATAATCCCCCACCGATGTGCCGAAATAGAATCCGGCAAAACAGCTGAGAAATGCCAAACCGAGAAATACGTCGAGCGGACTGCCGTAAAAACGTATGAGACAGAATACCATCGCAATGGTAAGAATAGTAAGAAAGAGGCCATCCCCCACTGAAGTGTCGTGTAGTAGATAACAGAGCAACGCATGTGCGAGCGCAAAGAGAAATATTATGAGATTGGCCTTGCCAAAATCTCTCTTGCCATTGCCTGTCCTTTTAAATATACCGCCCATATCGTGACAAATTCGTTAATAGTTGTAAATATAGGTATTTTTTTCCAAACAAAAGATGGTTATATTTGTCCTTCGTAACAAACTATCCGTGATGAAACGATTGACAATTCTTCTCGTGGCCCTTTTGTGGCTACCTCTCGCCTCTTTCGCGCAGAGCAACCTCTCCCAAGAGGCTATTTCCAACATCGAATCCTATATCGAACAGATCCGTGCCGACTGGCAGATCCCGGGTATGGGCGTTTCCATCCAAAAGGATGGAGAAATTTTACTCTGCAAGGGATTCGGAGTCAAAAACCTTGACAATCCCGAGGATAAGGTAGACCCCCACACCCTATTCCAGATTGGATCGGTCACCAAGTCCTTTACTGCATATCTGTTGGCCACCCTGGTGGAAGAGGGACTTGTCAGCTGGGAAAACACAGTTAAAGAGATACTCCCCGACTTTCAATTGTACGATCCCTGGGTGACGGAACATCTGCAAGTCAAGGACCTTACTTCCCACAAGACGGGTATTGGAAGACAGGTGGGCACCTACATCGCCAATCTGGGCTACGACAGGAACGACATCTACAGCATGATGGCACTCATCAAGCCCGCATACACCTTCAGAGGCGCATACCAATACAACAACATCACCTTCATCCCTGCTGCAAAAATCATCGAAAAGGTGACCGGCAAAAGCTGGGAAGACAATATCCGTGAACGCATTTTCGAACCCCTCGGGATGAATGAATCCACCATCAACGGTGAAGGATTTGCAGAGGCTCAAAATGTGGCACTCCCCTACGAATTTATCTCCAAAGAGGGAAAAATGGTGATCAATCCTCTATACGGCGAGGAGCAGGCACTCTGGTGGCTCACTGTCATCGGCCCTGCCGGATCCATCTGCTGCCCTCCTACAGACCTGATCAAATGGGCACAGTTTCAACTCGATGGAGGTAAAGTAGGTGACAAGCAGCTGATTTCCAAGGAAAATATGGACTACCTCCACCGAGGAGTCACCATTACCTCCCAAAGTGAATCCAAAACCACTCTCTATGGACACTGCTGGTTTATTGAGCAAAGCAAAAAGGGACGCATCTATTTTCACACAGGTACCACCTGGGGAATGACTACATTGTGTGCATTTGTGCCGGAACACAACCTTGCACTCACGGTACAGGTCAACTCCGAGGCACCCTCTGAACCCCGCTATGCCATTATGCGCCGCCTGGTGGACCTCTGTCTCGATCTTGAAGACTACGACTACAATGCGGATTTCCTGAAAGAATGGTATGCAAATGCAACCAAAAAGGCTGAAGAAGAGGCCAAGGCTGCCGCCGAAAAAGTAGTTGAACCCGCTCCTGATCCAAAACTTATCACGGGAATTTATACCAAGGATCCTCTTTTCGGGGATGCCAGGGTAACTTTCGAGGAGGACAAACTCTATGTCACAATAGGTAAACAGGGCTGGAAACACGAAATGACTCACGTCAGTGGGAATACCTATAAATTCCGTTCTGACGGCACCGCATTTGAGATCAAATTCAAATTTGAAGAGGGCCACAGGAAGGCCGCATCATTTGAAGTTGACTTCAAACAGGGCGAAGAATTTGGTTCCTGGACAAGATTAATCAAATAAAACAATAAATAAGATATGAAACGTTTTTCCATCTTTCTGCTTGCACTGTTCTTTACAGGCTCACTTTTAGCACAATCGCCCATTATCGGCATCTCCTCATACAGGAGCGGCGCTTCACATGTTGTGGGCAACACCTATGTCAACTCCGTCCGCATGGCCGGTGGAGTACCTTTGATAATACCTGTAACCACCGATGATGCACAAATAGAGGCAATACTCAATGCTATCGACGGCCTTATAATGACAGGCGGTGAAGACTTTGACCCGCTAAAATGGTATGGCGAAGAACCTCTGAGAGCTAATGAACAAATTGCTCCCGAAAGGGATGAGTTTGATGTAAAACTGATCAGAGCTGCGGTAGCCAAAGGCATCCCCGTATTGGGCATATGCCGTGGGCAGCAGTTGATGAGTGTAGCGTTCGGCGGTTCACTCTACCAGGACATTCCTTCACAGGTCAAAAGCAGCTATGTCAAGCACAGACAAGGAGATACTCCCGGTTATTATGGCACACACACCATAACCATAGAAAAAGGTTCCATCCTTGCCGAGGTGACGGGCAGCAACAAAGCCGTGGTAAACTCATTCCACCATCAAGCCATAAAAGCGATGCCCGCAGGGTTCAAGGTGACTGCCAGATCTGCAGACGGTATAATCGAAGCAGTAGAAAGAGTAGCTCCTCTCAAGGATTATGCTGACGGTGGTGCAGTGATTTTCGGCACACAATTCCACCCCGAAATTATGACCAACGCCGGCAATCCGCTGTTCCTCGGCCTCTTCCAAAAACTGGTATCCGAAGCCGCCAAGTAGGTGCGGGGCAACTAAGACCTAACGGCCAATGGCTAACAGCTATTTTTTGTCAAATAAAATTCTTTATCACTTCACGGGCTTGTGCGACTTTCTCCTCGAGAAGCTCCATTGATGTGGCCTCGCAGATAAAGCGGAGGTAGGGTTCCGTATTGGAGGGGCGTATATTGAACCACCATTGGGAGAACTCCACTCTGTA
>JAKQLB010000380.1 GCA_029567375.1 Bacteroidota bacterium
CACCCGCAAGAGATACCTTTGCAGTGCCGCCGCCAGGATGGTGAAAACCGGAGCGCCTCTACTGCAATTGGAGACAAAGAGACCACGAATAGGTGGCTGCCTTAGGAACGGTAGCGAATGGTGGATGTAGAAGCAAAAACAACTATCAAGATAAGGAGGAAAGAGCAAATGGAGAAAACGACCATGAGTGTGCAGGAGTTGTCGGCACAGATGGGCATAAGCCTACCAAAAGCCTACGAACTTGTAAAATCGCCGGGATTCTCCACCATACGAATTGGTACGAGGATTTTAATTCCGGTTGATGCTTATAAGGAATGGCTACTCAAAAACTCGGCACACAGATAATGGAAATGCAAATTTTACAGAGAGGAGGTGGACGAGATGGCAAACGCAATGCAGGAACTGATGAATATGAAAATATGGTTTCTATGGCGCAAGGAAATTGACGGTGACCGTATCAATAAAATACCCTTTGCTGCCGGTGGTGGTGCGACAGGCACTAATGAAAAGTACCGGCACACATGGGTAACTTATGATGAAGCGGTCACTGCTATGAAAAAACAGAGCGCCGCTGGCATTGGCTTTGTGATACCGAAAGGCTACTTCTTTATTGACATAGACCACACTTCTCTCACAGACCCGTTCGTGCAGATGATGCTTGAACGCTTCAACTCGTATACCGAGCGTTCCGTCAGCGGAGGCGGTATCCATATTTACGGCAAATGCGATTTAGAAAAACTGCCCACTTATGCTGATATGAACGGCAATCTCAGACTTGATAAAGCCTATTATATGAAAAATCCTAATAATCACTTGGAACTGTATGTAGGTGGTCTTACAAATCGATTTGCAGCTTTCACAGGAGATGTAATATTGAATGAACCTCTAAAAGAAAGCACAGCTGCTGTTCTTCTCACTCTCGATAAAAATATGCGAAAGACCGAGAAGATAAAATACAGTGAAAAGCGTGACGGTAACCGAGCCGGATTTGATATTGTCTGTAGTCTCCGTAAACAGAAAAACGGAGAAAAATTTAAAAAGCTATATGATGATGGTGATATTTCCGGGTATGGCTCACAGTCTGAAGCAGATGCCGCACTATGTGCCTTGATTGCATTTCGCACCGGGCCTGATCCAGATGCTATTGATGATATCTTCCGTAGTTCTGCTCTCTATCGTGAAAAATGGGAGCGTGAGGATTACAGAGAATGTACCATTGCTACTGGAATTGATGCCTGTCATGGCACCTTCCACAAATCCAAGATGGAGCATCCATATTTTATAAAATTCAACGAGCAGACCGGAGAAGCCTATGTTAGCGTTCCGCTCCTTGCAAAATATGTGCGAGAACACCTCCGCTATGTGCTTGTTAGGGATAACGGAAAACAGGGACTAATGAAATATGTCTATGAAAACGGCTGCTACCGACTTTATGCCGACAATATGCTGATGGGCATTATCAAGCAGTACATTGCGGATTATGATGAGGAACTTGTCAAAATGGGAAAAGTTAGTGAAAGCTTGCAGCATATCACTACCGACCTTAACTATGTCAGCCAAGAGGAATTGAACGCCAATGAGGATTTAATCAACTTCAGCAATGGCCTGCTTCGTATCACTGCAAGCAATGCCATTCTTGCTCCACACAGCCCGGATATCCTCTCCACCATACAAATTCCATGTAGCTGGACAGGCAAAGAGACACCAACACCAGTGTTTGACAGATATATGCACACCCTCACAAATGGCGATAAAGCCATAGAACAATTGCTCCTTGAATTTATCGGTGTGTGTATCTCCAACATCAAGGGATGGCGAATGAAAAAAGCACTTTTCCTTGTAGGTGATGGTGATACCGGCAAATCTCAGCTAAAGAGCCTTGTCGAGCGATTGCTTGGCAAAGGGAATTTTATCGGCATTGACTTTAAAGAAATAGAAGCCAGATTCGGCACCGGCGCAGTTTACGGCACCCGCCTTGCAGGTAGTTCCGATATGAGTTTTCTTTCTGTGGATGAATTAAAGACCTTCAAGAAAATAACAGGCGGCGATAGCCTATACGCTGAGTTCAAAGGACAGCAAGCCTTTGAGTTCACCTATAACGGATTGCTCTGGTTTTGCATGAACAGACTTCCCAAGTTCGGAGACTAACTATTAAAAGTCAAGGGGTAAAATGAAAAAAGTAGAAAAAAATGTGCCTCTCATTAAGAAGAACAATCAAAAACTTTTTAATGCAAGCGAGTGTGAAAGAGAGAATAACAAAACAAGCTCAACTCACCCTCG
>JAKQLB010000386.1 GCA_029567375.1 Bacteroidota bacterium
CTCTCCCAGCTCCGAGTCACCCCTGTTTCGGCATCAATCTGCTGGGAGAGGGAGGTTCTTTTGCAGGTGGGGGCGGCCGGCCGCCCCCACCTGCAAGCATTTTTCCCCTCACCAGCGTCGGTCAGTCAGGTTAAATCTGAAACCAGCCGCTGGGGAGGGGAATCAAAGGGGTGGGGATTGCAGATGGCGACTATGTTTTGAGATCGTTATAAACTAAGCGATTCAAAGACTGATAATCAGGGCATTCTTAACGCTCTTTTTCGGGCTAATTCCTTACTTGTCATTTCGCTTACGCAGTACACTTCGTGTGTCCATTTCATAACTCCTAATCATAATTATGACATTTCTATTTTGCACCTTTAGGACACTATCACTTTGCTCTTACACGTAAAACCCCACCCAATCATGAATGGGGAAATCTATTAAAATATACGAATATGGAAATATCTGAACATATCAAAGCAATCTTGGACACCTTACCCGAAAAGCCAGGTTGCTATCTGATGAAAGACAAAGACGGCAAAATCATCTACGTGGGGAAAGCGATCAATCTAAAAAACCGCGTACGCTCCTATTTCCATGCCTCCGCCGATCAAACTTTTAAGACCCAGCAGATGGTAAGGAAGATAGCCGATATCGACTTGATCCTAGTCGACTCAGAGCTCGAAGCTCTGATCTTAGAGATGAATCTCATCAAGGAACACCGTCCATTCTATAACATCCGCCTCAAAGACGATAAACGATATCCCTACATCAAAGTCCACTGGGCAGATGACTTCCCCAAGGTCTCCGTTACGCGACAGATGCTGAAAGATGGCTCACGCTATTATGGGCCCTACACTTCGGTTTGGGCTGTGCACCAAACTTTGGAAGTGCTGCGAAAAATATTCCCTTACCTCACCTGTGCACGCGAAATTACCGGTAAGGATGCCCGCCCCTGTCTCTATTACGACATCAAGCTGTGCTCTGGTCCGTGTATTGGAGCTATTGATAAAGAATCCTACCGTCAGATGATTGATGATCTGTGCAAATTTCTCGAAGGGCGCACCGATCCCATTGTTAAGCGCTTGCAAACCGAAATGCAAGCAGCCTCCGAGGCAATGAATTATGAACGCGCCGCAACACTTCGGGATCAAATTAACAGTATTGAGCGTGTGGTC
>JAKQLB010000397.1 GCA_029567375.1 Bacteroidota bacterium
TGCCTGTCTGTTTTTATAAGCGCATCGCTGGAGGACAGAGTGGCGAGAATTGTCGCAGGACAAGGTGTATCCGATGCCGAAGCTCGTCGCATAATAGAGCATGGAGATCGCAAACGGGCCGATTATTACAACTATTACACCTTTAAACAGTGGGGAGATTCTTCTAGTTATCACCTCTGCCTTAATTCCACTAAACTCGGCAGCATAGAAAATGTGGTGAAGGTGATACGCAATTACATGGAAATAATAAATTTTTGATATATCATGGCTGACGAAAAAATTATCTTTTCGATGAATGGGGTGAGCAAGATTCTCCCTCACAACAACAAAGTAATCATCAAGGACATCTATCTCTCATTTTTCTATGGGGCCAAAATAGGCATCATAGGTCTGAATGGATCCGGTAAATCCACGGTGTTGAAAATCATTGCCGGTGTAGAGATCCCCACTCAAGGTGAAGTGGTGTTTGCTCCGGGGTATAGCGTGGGTTTTCTGGAGCAGGAGCCACAGCTTGATGACTCCAAAACGGTGATTGATGTGGTGAAAGAGGGAGTCCGGGAGGTAATGGACCTGCTGAAAGAGTACGAAGAGGTTAACCTCAAATTCATGGAGCCGATGGATGATGATGAGATGAACGCTCTCATTGAGCGCCAGGGTGAGCTTACCGACAGGATCGAACAGGTGAGCGGTTGGGATATCGATTCCAGACTGGAAAGGGCCATGGATGCACTTCAGTGTCCCGAACCGGATGCCTCGATAGCTACACTAAGCGGTGGAGAGAGGCGCAGGGTGGCACTTTGCCGTCTGCTGCTTCAGGAACCCGATGTGCTGCTGTTGGACGAGCCTACCAACCACCTGGATACCGAGAGTATACAGTGGCTCGAGGTGCATTTAAAGCAATATAAGGGTACTGTCATCGCAGTTACTCACGACCGATATTTTCTGGACAATGTAGCAGGATGGATACTCGAACTCGACAGGGGAGAGGGTATCCCCTGGAAGGGTAATTACTCCTCATGGTTGGAGCAGAAAAGTACCCGCCTTGCGATGGAGGAGAAACAGGAGAGTAAACGCCGCAAGACTCTCGAACGTGAGCTCGAATGGGTCAGGATGGCACCAAAAGCGCGTCACGCTAAGTCCAAAGCCCGTTTGGGTGCATATGAAAAGCTCCTTAGCGAAGATGGACGACAGAAGGAAGAGAGGCTCGAGATCTTTATTCCCAATGGCCCTCGTCTGGGTAATAAGGTAATCGAATTTCAGGGAGTGAGTAAAGCATACGGAGACAAGATACTCTTTGAGGATCTGAGCTTTAAGCTGCCTCCGGCGGGTATTGTGGGAGTCATCGGTCCCAACGGTTCCGGCAAAACCACGCTTTTCAGGCTGATAATGGGTTATGAGCAGCCGGATTCCGGCACATTTGAGATAGGGGAGAGTGTCAAGATAGCCTATGTTGACCAGCAACACAAGCAGATAGATCCCGACCTTACCGTTTATGAGACCATCACGCAGAATTCCGAGTATGTGAGACTTGGCAATCGTGATGTCAATGCACGTGCCTATGTATCGAGGTTTAATTTTAGCGGAGCCGATCAGGAGAAACTCTGTGGAGTGCTTTCGGGAGGTGAGCGCAATCGTCTGCACCTTGCATTGACTCTAAAGGAAAATGCCAACGTGTTGTTGCTCGACGAGCCTACCAACGATGTGGATATCAACACTATCCGGGCTCTCGAGGAGGGCCTCGACAATTTTGCCGGCTGTGCAGTGGTTATCTCTCACGACAGATGGTTCCTGGACCGTATTGCAACCCATATTCTTGCATTCGAGGGTGATTCGCAGGTCTATTTCTTCGAGGGAACCTATTCGGAGTATGAAGAGAATAAGAAACGCCGTCTTGGCAACGTGGAGCCCAAACGTTTCAAGTACAAGAAATTGATAGGATAAGAGACCGTTTCTGCCTGGTTCAGGCGAGGTCTATACCGTGCTTATGGCATTTCACCAGCATCGCTTCAGGCCAGATGCTGCTCTGGATTTCGCCTATATGGGCTTTTCTGAGCAGAAACATGCATAGGCGTGATTGTCCTATGCCACCGCCTATGGTGAGGGGCAGTTCTCCGGAAAGTAACTTACGGTGGAAATAAAGTTCCGACTTCCACTCCTCATTTTTCAGAGCGAGTTGGTGACGCAGTGCCTCTTCATTTACCCTTATGCCCATTGACGAGATTTCAAAGGCGCTTTCCAGTACGGGATTCCAGAGCAACAGGTCACCATTGAGTCCCTGATACCCCTCCGAATTGAGGGTGCTCCAGTCATCATAGTCGGATGCCCTTGTGTCGTGTGGCTCCCCATCAGAGAGTTTTCCTCCGATGCCGATGATAAAGACCGCCTTTTTCTCCTTACAGATCGCATCCTCCCTCTCTTTTGGTGTAAAACCCGGGTACCTCTGCAGCAATTCTTCCGAATGGATGAAGAATATTTCCTCCGGCAATATTGGCTTAATCTGTGGAAAGTCTACATATATCTTGTTTTCAGTCACTTTTATTGCCTCATAAATGCGACGGACAATCTTTTTGAGGAATTCCAGATTTCTTTCGGAACTCTCTATTACTCTTTCCCAGTCCCATTGATCCACGTAGATTGAGTGGATATTGTCCAGTTCTTCGTCGGGGCGGATTGCGTTCATGTCGGTATAGATACCGCTTCCGACCGGTGTATTGAGTGTTGCCAGCTTCAGGCGTTTCCATTTGGCCAGGGAGTGAACAACCTCGGCAGGGCAATCCTGCAGATCTTTTATGGGAAAGCTAACCGGACGTTCTACTCCGTTGAGGTCATCATTAATGCCGGTTCCGTTCAATACCACCATTGGTGCTGTAACACGCAGAAGCGAGAGTTGTGCCGAAAGATTGAGCTGAAACATATCTTTAACCACTTTGATGGCTTTTTCGGTCCTTACTACCGTACCGAGGATATTGCTGTAACCGGCGGGGATATATAGTGACATAGTCTATAATAAGTTTTTTGGGATTCAAATCTATGCCAACTCTGACAATTATCCAAATATTTATATCTTTGCCATTTAAATGAACCCCCGTTTCTATAAAGTATGAGGAAAGATTCAAAAACATTGAAGAGGTGGCACGAAAATACTATTGACACCCTCGGCACACTATATGAGTATTCAACCACTAAATTTAGTGACAACAAACAGTCGCAGGTAATAGATGAGGAACTCTTTTATACTTACGGTTCATTAAAAGAAAAATGCGAGTCAATCTCAAACAAGTTAAGTAAGTACGGCATCGTGGCAGGGGATAAGGTGGCAATCCTTTCCCACAACACTCCCAACTGGACGGTAGCTTTCTTTGCCTGCGTAGCTTTCAACCGTATTGTAGTCCCCATTCTTACCGATTCTTCAGAAAATGAAGTGACCAATATGTTGCATCATTCCGAGAGCTCAGCTATTTTTATCTCCAGAAAACTCCTCTACAAACTTTCGCAGGAGTCACTTACGAGGATGCAGCTGATTGTGGATATAGATACCTTTGAGATTATAAAAGCAGATGACGAGGCCTCACGCGGCGATGGTAGTACAGTAATGCCGATGCCTGATGATATAGCGGTGGTTATCTATACTTCGGGCACTACCGGTAGTGCCAAGGGAATAGTGTTGAGCCATCGTAATTTAACATTCAACTTAAAATCTTACTACAAAACCTATAAGTGTACGAAGAAGGACAAATGGCTCTCCATTCTTCCAATGGCTCATTCCTACGAACTTACTCTTGGAGTACTCTATCCGTTTTATTGTGGTGCAACTGTTTATTATATGTCCAAACCGCCGGTTCCTGCGCTATTGTTGGATGCTATGAAAAAAATCCGTCCCACAGTCCTGCTAACCGTCCCACTGGTTATTGAAAAGATCTATCGCAATAGTGTGTTACCTGCTATTCGCAAGAGTAAAATCCTCTCCTGGATGAATAAGAATCAACATAAACTTATGTGCCTCATTTTTGGGATGAAGCTTAGAAAGACCTTTGGCCGCAGATTCGGAATTGGGATAGGCGGTGCCAGGCTTGACCCTACTGTTGAGGAATTTTTCTATAAAGCCCGCTTCAACTATGGCGTCGGATATGGACTAAGTGAAACCTCTTCTCTTATTTGCTACGCACTAGGTAAGAATAGGTATCCCGGATCTATCGGAGTTCCTCTTCACGGAGTAGAAATGCGCCTGGACAATATCAATCCTAAGACAGGGGAAGGGGAAATTTTGGTTAGGGGAGACAATGTCATGCCCGGTTATTACAAGGATCCTAAACGCACCAAGGAGGTCTTTACTGAAGATGGATGGTTTAAGACAAATGATATTGCCTATATTGACGAGAAAGGACGTTACTATCTCAGAGGGCGTCTTAACAATATGATTGTTTGTCCTTCGGGCGAAAATATCTATCCCGAAGAGATAGAGAGTGTAATCAATGATATCGAGGGTGTTAACGAATCGATAGTCCTTGCACGTAAAGGTAAACTTGTCGCACTTATTCAGTTGAATGACAATATCATTGACTGGGGATGTGAGAGTGAAGCAGGTTTTCATGAAAAACTAGAAGCGATCAAAGCAATGGTTATGAATTTCGTCAACGAAAAAGTTAACAAATCCTCCCAAATCAACGATGTAGAGGTGATGAAAGAGCCATTTGAAAGGACTGCTACCAGAAAAATCCGTAGATTTAAGTATGAAGAGAATTTTGAAGCTATTTAAGAGGATGCGTGAAAACTATGTTGACACTCTCGGCAACCTCTATGAGTATTCAACAACGGTATATCGCGATAACAAACTATCTCAGGTGATTGATGGAGATCTTTCCTATACTTACGGTTCATTCAAAAAAAAGTGCGATTCAATTTCAAAAAAACTCAGTCAGTACGGTATCGGAGCGGGTGACAAGGTGGCAATACTTGCCAACAACACACCCAACTGGACGGTAGCTTTTTTTGCCTGCGTACCCTTCAGCCGTATTGTGGTTCCCATTCTTACCGACTCTTCAGAACATGAGGTTACCAATATTCTGCAACATTCAGAGAGCAAGGTGCTTTTTATCTCGGGGAAACTCCTCCACAAACTCTCGCAGGAGGCTCTCTCAGGGATGCTACTGGTGGTGAATATCGATACTTTCGAGACTATCAAAGCAGATGAGGAGGCATTTACCTGTGACGGTAGGGTAGCGGTGCCGATGCCTGATGACATAGCTGCCATTATATATACCTCCGGTACCACCGGTAGCGCTAAGGGTGTAGTCCTGAGCCACCGCAATTTCACATCAAATGTAATCTCCTGTTATCATTCTCACAGGTGTACTGAGAGGGATAGTTGTATCTCAATCCTACCGATGGCCCATACCTACGAACTCACCCTTGGTGTACTCTATCCCATCTATTGCGGCGCCACAGTCTATTATCTCTCCACACCGCCGGTACCAGCACTATTGGTAGCTGCTATGAAGAAAATTCGTCCTACGGCTCTACTCACGGTACCGCTGATTATTGAGAAAATTTACCGTAATAGCGTTCTGCCTACCATTCGAAAGAGTAAGACCCTATCCTGGCTGAATAAGCGTCACAATAAACTGATGTGCCGTATCATAGGATGGAAGCTAAAAAAGAGTTTCGGTGGAAGGCTCAATTTTTTTGGTGTAGGCGGTGCCAAACTCGATACCACGGTGGAGGAGTTCCTCTGGAAGGCGCGCTTTCCCTATGCTATCGGCTACGGACTCACCGAGGCCTCTCCTTTGCTTACCCATGCTGTGGGTAATCAAAGATATCCGGGTTCCATAGGATATCCGGTTCATGGAGTGGAAATGCGTCTGGATAATGTCAATCCTGAGACAGGTGAGGGGGAAATTGTGGCCAGGGGGGACAATGTGATGCTCGGCTATTACAAGGATCCCAAACGCACTAAGGAGGCCTTTACCGAGGATGGTTGGTTGAAGACAAAAGATGTGGCTTCAATGGACAAGAAAGGGCGATACTATATCAAGGGGCGTCTTGGCAATATGATTGTAGGTCCTTCGGGCGAAAATATCTATCCCGAAGAGATAGAGAGCGTAATCAATGATATTGAAGGGGTAAGTGAATCCATCATCGTCCAGCGTAAAGGTAAATTGGTGGCACTTGTTCAGTTCAATGAAAACATCATCGACTGGGATAGTGAGGGTGAGGCTGAATTTTACGAAAAGCTTGAGGCCAGAAAAGTAGCAGTAATGAATATCGTCAATAAAAAAGTCAGCAAGACCTCCAAAATCAACGATGTTGAGGTAATGAAAGAGCCTTTTGATAAGACCGCAACCAGGAAAATACGCAGGTTTAAGTATAAAGAGGAAGAGTAGATGCAACCTTTTGGTTATTTTTGCATCTAATATATAGATAGTTCTTTGACATCTGCTGATGTCATATATGGGGATGTCTGGTTTTGACAGCATATGATGACGGATGGCAAGCATGCCGAGCTTCGTGACCTGGCTCGTTAATCTCAGATCTCAAGCCATTAACTGGCAACAACAACTATGCACTCGCTGCGTAATCTAGACTAAGTCAGATTCCTTAATCGAGCCGGCCAGGCCGGTATCGACGAGTATCCCGCCGGACTTTAAGCGGACTATGTTCGGCATTCGGGGTATCATCCAAGTTCGCTGCACGCGACTACTCCTCTACATCGCGTTAAGACACAGAGGATACGGGGGCGGTGGCAGGCCTGCAAGCAGTCTCCTCCCGACAATCAACAGCAGGATAAGCATGTAGAAAACCCTCTGGCGCTATGTTTGGACGGCGGTTCGACTCCGCCCATCTCCACAAAGGTTAACTTTAGGTGAGTAAATTGACGCAGAACTTTACGCTGAAAGGCGTAGGGTTCTGCGTTTTTTTTCGTGTTTCGTGTTGCGAGCTTTTAAGCCAACAGGCGGCAGAAAGCAGCAAAAATGGGGTTGTAGGCAACACCGGCAGAAATATTCCTATTATCCCAAGCGCAAGAGAGATACTACCGGCAACTATTAACAGATATCTTTTCATCCTCTAAAGAAAAAACAGTGATACTCCCGCGATACTTATGAAGGTGCCAACAACCTCTATAACTTTCACTTTTTGCTTAAAAATCAGGTAAGATGGCAGAATAATGAGAACCGGTGTCAGTGCCATAATGGTTGATGCTATGCCGGCATTGGTATATTGTACAGCCATCAATGAGAGTGAAACTCCGATAAAAGGCCCTGTGATGGTGGCAAGAGTGGCATAAAGCATCCCACGGCGATCATTTAGGGCATGGACAAGCTTTGGACCTTCCTTCCTGATCATAAGGATCAATATAAATCCGATGGCACCCATAACAGCTCTTATGAAGGTTGATGCAAAGGGAACCATAGCACTTACCGCAGTAGCACCTTCAGGGATTGCAACATGATAGTGCCCCATACCAACCTTACTCAGCACCAGCCCCACTCCTTGACCAACTCCTGCACCTATTCCCAGCAAGACTCCTTTTATGGGAAGCTTAACGGCCATTTTGTGCCCTTGATCTCTGCTGAGAATGGACATAGCGATACCTGATAGAGTCACCACCATACCCAGCAGTCCTTTCCAGGATATAGTCTCCCCAAGTAGCGCCCAGCCAGTTATAGCAGCCACCGGAGGGGCAAGAGTCATAAAGAGTTGTCCGAAACGTGCTCCAATTACCAAATAGGAGTTAAATAGGCACCAGTCACCGAACACATAGCCTACAAGCCCGGAGAGTAGCAGCCAGAACCAAGTTTTACCATCCGCAAAGCTCGGCCAGGGTGCTCCAGTCACTATCCAAAGGGTTGCACCGAGCATCAGTAGCGACAGTGTCATTCTTATGATATTTAGTTGTAGCGACCCTATGCGCTTTGTGCCAACTTCGGCAAAGAGTGCGGTTGCCGTCCAGCTAATTGCTACCGCCAATGATATGAGTTCTCCGGTGTATCCCATAATAGGCGGCAAAGATAATAAAATTTAGTTTTGAGTGTGGAGTTGGAAGTATGTAGTTGGTGCGATATATAGGTTAGTTCTTAGTGTTTAGTTTTTTTTGAGTGCGGGGCTATGGCGTTTTTAGTTCTTCTCTTCTTTTTTCCTATTTTTGCACTATGAAAAGAGCAATTTTAATGGCGGTGGTGCTGCTAATGGCGGGTGGTGCTGCTGCGCAGGAAAGATATCAGAAAGTAATTCCTCCCAGGCGTTATGAGGAGGCTAATAAAGAAGTGAAAGTGAGACCTTTAGCTGTATTATTCGGAGATTCTATTACCGATGCCTGGCCTATAATGAGCCCGGAATTTTTTACCCTTAACAATCTTATTGGTCGTGGTATTAGCGGAGAGACTACGAGTGACATGCTGATTAGATTCCAGAAGGATGCGGTCTCTCTGAGGCCGAAATATGTGGTAATTCTGGCGGGGACAAACGATATTGCCATGAATGATGGGCCGATCTCTCTGGAGCATATCCTCGACAATATAATCTCGATGTGTCAGATTGCCAAGGCCAATCGCATCCAACCCATACTTTGCTCAGTGCTGCCGGCTTATCTATACAGGTGGCGTACGGAACTCACTCCTGCGGAGGAAATAGTGGAGCTGAATGAGATGATCCGCGCTTATGCCGAGAGTGCCGACATCCCCTATGTGGATTACCATTCACAGATGAAGGATGAGCGCAACGGACTTCAGGAAAACCTCGGTCCGGATGGTGTCCACCCCAATCTTGAGGGCTACCGTATGATGGAGGCAATACTGATCGATTTTCTTAAGTAGAGTAGTATGACCACTGACATCACCATCCGCCAGGCGACCAAAGAGGATATTGCTCTGATTCGCGAAATGGCAGAAATAATATTTCCTTACACATACGGGAAAATGCTCTCACCCGAGCAGGTTGAGTATATGATGGAGTGGATGTATTCTTCTAATAATTTAGCTGCAGGATTGGATTCGGGTCAGGAATATTTTATTGTGGAATTGGAAGGGGAGGCGGTGAGCTATGCGGGAATTGCGCCTCAAGAGGATGATCCCGACGGTACCAAAGTTTTTGAACTGATGCGTCTCTATATTCTACCCGAACATCAGAAAACCGGACTTGGCAAACAATTGTTTGAGCACGTTTGTGATCATATTCGAAGCAAGGGCTTCGCTAAATGCAGAATGATGCTACATGTCAATCGCGAGAATCCGGCAGTACAGTTTTACCTGCATCAAGGGATGCGAATCCTTTATAGCAAGGACTTTGACATTGGTCACAGTTTTTGGATGAATGACCATATTATGGGTATTGACCTCTGAATTTGGCTGCCAAAATTCCACATTTGTCCTAGAGGATGACTATTCAATAGAGATTGATCGCTAATTTAACCCCCTGTAAATTAGACTTCTACGAGTTCGTATTCACGCGAGCCCAGACCAATCTCTTCGGCATATCGCAGTCCGGCACTCCAGTCGGTATCGGGGTGGATCATTTTGAATTTATCCTCGCTCTCTTTATGGTACCTATCATTACTTCCTTCGTGGCAACCACATTCGGGGTCCCCGCACCAATCGTTGATTACAGGAGCACGGTTGACCAGATCGGCACAAGCCTGGTCCAATGCCACTGGGTCAAATGAGGCCATCATGCCGAGATCCGGTACAATGGCTACATCGTTGTGTGCCCAGCAGTCACAATTGGGCGAGACGTTCATTATTAAGCTTATGTGGAAGTGCGGCCTGTCGACCAAAATTGCTTTAGTGTACTCCGCAATCTTGTAATTGAGTATCTCGGAAGTATCCCACTCGGCAAGCACAGCCCCCGCATATTGGCAGAGAGCGACACACTGTCCGCATCCTACGCATTTATCATAGTCAATTACTGCCTTGCGCTCGGAATTGACCTTAACAGCCCCATAATTGCAGTGTTTTTCACACACTTTGCAGCCGATACACCTGCGAGTGCTGATGCGTGGTTTGGATGAGGAGTGGAGCTCCAGTTTCCCTGCAATCGAGGCGCACCCCATTCCTATATTCTTAAGCGTTCCACCGAAGCCGGTTTGCTCGTGACCCTTGAAGTGGGTGAGGGATATGAAGATATCTGCATCCGCTATTGCGCGGCCAATCTTGGGAGAGGAGCAGTATTTCGCTCCCTCAAGCTTCAAAACGACCGAATCCGTACCTTTGAGTCCATCTGCAATGATTACCGGGGCGTCAACTTGAAGAGGGTTGAAGCCGTTGCGAAAAGCAGTGCGAAGGTGGTCAATGGCATTGTTGCGCAGTCCCAAATAGAGGGTATTGGCATCGGTAAGAAATACCCGAGCCCCCAACGATTTAAGCTTTTCAACCACTACCGATGCATAGTTTGGACGTATGTATGCCATATTTCCCGGCTCTCCGAAATGGAGTTTTACTGCCGTAAATTGGTCTTTAAAGTCAATTTCTCCTATGCCGGCAGCATCCATCAGGTGTCCGAGTTTGTCAAGAAGACCAAGTCCGGCCCTTGTCCTCAAATTGGTGTAAAAAACTTTAGATCTCTCCATTTTGTGTCAGAAAATTATTCAACAAGGGCAAATATAGAAATAATGATGGAATCTAGAGGATAATGAATCTAACAACTAAACGAAAGAAGCACTGCGAATTGTTCGCAGTGCTTCCCGGATGTTTAACCATATTAATAAATGACTCAGCAAAAAATCAATCTTCCTTCATCATTTTGTTGAGTTTTCGCAATTTGAATGAATAATAGATAGTGTAACAACCTAAAACAATAAATGTTACAGCTGTCCAGATAACTACGTTAACGCCTGCGAACACGGGATTCCAGAGCAAAATAAACGATAATAACAAACCCAACACAGCGTTGACCATCAGTGAACCCCAATCCAAGATACCGTACTCTTGCATCTCATAAGCCGTAACCATACCCGATATAGAGCGGAATAGCAGGGTAAAGCCCACATAATAGGGTAAGGTGGCCATTGTTATGCCTGGATTGAGCAACATCAAAATACCGACGATCGCACTCAATATTCCCAAAGCCAACGACCAGCCCCAGTTATAATCTCTATTGCCCAGGGCAAAAACAACTTCAGTAATTCCGTTAATGAGAAATCCCAAAGCAAATACGATGGATAGAGCTGCGTAAGAGGTTAATGGTGTAGTAAATGTCCAAATACCCATAACCACAAAAATTATCCCCACAATTAGCATCAAATACCACCGTTTAATGGTATTTTCAATTTTCTTAAATGTTCTTTGTATCATGATTATATTGTTTTAGTATTAGTTTTCTAAAATATTCATAAACTCTTCGCCTGTAATAGTCTCTTTCTGAATTAAATATTCGGATAGCTCATGCATTTTCGCTTCATTTGCGCGAATAATCTTCTTTGCTTTGTCGTGTGCATTTTTCACAATGGAAAGCACAACTTCATCCACACGGGAGGCCGTTTCAGCAGAACAACTCAGCGATGTGTCGCTGCTTAAATAAGGATTGTTCACTGTCTCCAACGCAACCATGTCAAACTCATCGCTCATTCCGTAGCGGGTAACCATAGCGCGGGCAAGTTTTGTGGCTTGCTCGATATCGTTAGAAGCACCGGTAGTAATTTTATTGAAAATCACCTCTTCAGCTGCACGTCCTCCGGTGAGTGTGGCTATTCTGTTTTCCAAATCCTCTCTGCTATATAAGTTGCGTTCGCCTTCATCAATCTGCATGGTGTAGCCAAGTGCTCCCGATGTGCGGGGGATAATGGTAATTTTATGCACCGGAGCCGAGTGCGTCTGCTTTGCGGCTACCATTGCATGTCCGATCTCGTGATAAGCAATAATACGTTTCTCTTCATCGGAAATTACTTTTCCTTTGCGTTGTGCTCCCGCAATAACGGTTTCTATACTCTCTTCCAAATCATTGGTAGTGATACTGCTGCTATTGTTTCTGACAGCTCTTAAAGCAGCTTCATTTACAATATTTGCCAATTCGGCACCGGATGCACCCGATGTGGCACGTGCAATCAAATCCAGATCAATCTCTTCGTGCTTTACTTTTTTCAGGTGAACTTGCAATATGGCTTTTCGTCCCTCCAAATCGGGAAGTTCCATTTGAACCCGGCGGTCGAATCTACCCGGACGAAGCAATGCTTTGTCAAGACTCTCAGGGCGATTGGTAGCTGCCAGAATAACGACTCCTTTTCGTCCGTCGAAACCATCCATCTCCGTAAGCAATTGGTTAAGTGTCTGTTCGCGTTCATCGTTGGTGGTCATGCCGTCACGTCTTTTACCTATGGCATCGATCTCATCTATAAAAATAATACAAGGTGCTTTTTTGTTGGCTTGACTGAAGAGGTCCCGTACTTTGGCGGCACCCATTCCTACGAACATTTGCACAAATTCGGAGCCGGAAAGGGCAAAGAAGGGTACTTTGGCTTCACCTGCTACCGCTCTTGCAATCAGAGTTTTGCCCGTTCCGGGAGGCCCTACCAGCAGTACTCCTTTGGGCAGCGCGGCGCCTATTTTGCCGTATTTCTCAGGATTATGCAGAAAATCGATTATTTCGCCGAGGGACTCTTTAGCCTCCTCTTGTCCTGCGACATCGGCAAATGTGGTTTTAATTTCATCTTCGGCATAAATTTTCTCTTTATTTTTTCCGAAACTCATATAGTTCCCATCCATTCGTCCACGCATCGATTTCATGGCACTTCTCCACAAGAAGAAGAAAATTGCTCCTGGGAGTACCCAGTAAAGTAGGAAATTCAAAACGGGAGAGTTTTCACGTGGGATAGTTTCGCTAAATTCGATTTTCCCATTTTCATTGGGACTGTCGGCTTCAAGCAGTCGGTCAACCAGGTTGGCATCATCCATTTTTCCTACTTGATAAATGGCATCTTGCTGATTGCCGTTTCGGTCAACGGTACCTTCGGGCGTGGTAAAGAAAATTTTATTTCCGTCAATATTGACCTTTTTGACCAATGCCGAATCAACTTTATTGATAAAATTGCTGTAAGTTGTCGGAATAATCTTCGGTTTGAACAGAAAAGGGAAGACAAAAGAGTTAAGAAGCAGTAACAGAGCAAATGTCCCCAGTAAACTTCTCCAATTGACATTAGGGCTCCGGGACGAGTTTTCAGTGGTATTGTTATTGTTCATTATTTGATATTTGTTATAGTTTAGCATTAAATGAGGCTGCCCTTTTTATGAAATAACAGACAGTAAATAATGCGCGATTTTCTATACAAATATAA
>JAKQLB010000025.1 GCA_029567375.1 Bacteroidota bacterium
GATGAATTGCCATGATTTTCAGTTTAAAGAATTCCTTATCTCTAAAGCCGTAAGATTGACGTTGGAGAGTTTTGATTTTGTTGTTGGTGCCCTCTAGCGGCCCAGTCGAGATGCGATTATCATATTAGAGGACAGGATGCCTGTTCTATGAGCTGAAAGCGTTTTGGCAAATTTGATAAGCATTTTGATTGCAGAATTACGAGCTTTTGCTACCCAATTGGTCAGTTGATCATTTGCATCAGATTTAGTGGGTTGATTCCAAATTTGTCGTAGCTCTTCTTTCATGTAATATGCGATCGCTAAAGGTTTATTAATTTCAAGGGCCTGCTGCAAATGTTCTTGTTCTTTTTTATCGGCAATCAGGTTTTCTGGGTTTTTCAATAATAGCCATCTGGTTCCTTTGAGAATTTGTTTATGGAGAGTATCTTTTGTATCATGATATAACTGTCTACGAAGTTCAGAAAGTTTATCGTTAAAATATTTGACAACATGAAAATGATCAAATACAATAGCGGCCTCGGGCAGATGAGTTCTAATGAACTACGCGATTGTTGCCGAATCTGGTCAGGCAATAAAAGTCAACCCACAGCTTTAGCAATTTGCACCCACAGTACCGCAGGAAATTTCTCTCAACAGCTGAAAATCTTTTCGCAAAAATCCCCGTTTTTGAGACACTTTCGATGGCCCACTTTATTACACCTTTCCTGCGCATCATAACTCATATAGAAAGCAAGTTCTTACATCCTGCCGACAAACACCTTTTTGATGCACATTTATTAACCTTATAAAACAAAATTTCGATGACCTTTTGGGTATAAGAATTCTGACAAAGTCTGAATTCTTTTTACTCGAAAGGGAACGGAAAATGGCTCATCTATATAAAAGGAAGCTGGCTCATCGGGAAACCTGGTACGCCCACTTCTCGGTTCGTGGCAAGCGGTACCGGATCAGACTGGACGCTCAGAATAGAGCACAGGCAAAGCAGATGGCAGCCGAGGTGGAGTATGAGATATTAGCTGGAAATTACAAAGTCCTACAAACGGCCAATTCAATAACTCTGCAAGAGCTTTCTGAGCGTTATCTTGAATACGCTAAAACTAAAAAACGTTCATGGAAACGGGACATCGTCTCGCTGAATAATATTCTGAGAATGGAGATCGATAACAGGAAGCTTGGCGATTATGCCGTCGATACGATCAAAGTCCTGCATATTCAAAAATATCAAATTCGCCGGAAAAAGGAGCTGGATGTCAAATTGGAAGCCAAGGGCATCGCTGAAGAGGATCGGAATTATGCAAGCGTAAACAGGGAATTGGCATGTCTGAGGCACATCTTTAATATGGGGATCGAGTGGGAATTTCTTTACAAGAACCCCGTAGCCAGCAAAGTCGTGCGATTCTACAAGGAAAAATTTCGTGATAGAATACTGGACGACGATGAGCTGCAAAGACTGTTGAATGCATGTACCGGTCAAATGTACCAGATGGTGGTCATGGCCGTAAACACCGGCATGAGACGCGGTGAGATCCTGGGGCTGAAGTGGGAAAATGTCGACCTGACCAAACTCAAAATACAAGTTAAGCATACAAAGTCCGGCGAGAACCGCACAATTCCTATCAACTCTTTTCTACACAATATGCTTGACTCGATGTCCAAAGATTCCGTATATTTGTTCACCATCAGCGATAGCCGGAAAATGACTTACATCAAGTGGCCATGGCAGGACGCTCTGAAAAGAGCAGGCATCGATGATTTTCGCTTTCATGACCTCAGACACACTTGCGCTTCGTGTCTGGCCAGAGCAAAGGTGACTGAATCGGTAATAGCGATGATTTTAGGTCATAAACGCACTTCGATGACCAGCAGATATATAAACCCTCAATGGGATGAGATGGTTGAGGCGATGGCCGTTCTAAGCGACCTTTGTCACGCGACTGTCACGCAAGAAGCAAAAAAGTGAAGTGCCGGAAGCTTAGCCGCAGAAAATGAAGTGATTTTTAGGGGGTATAAATACATAATAAAATAAAGTTACATCTCACAACATACTTAGCTAAAACCTGGGAATGCACGGTAGCCTGGTGGCGCCCGCGGACTTCAAATCCGTTGTGAGGCGGTAACGTCTCGGGTGGGTTCGATTCCCACACATTCCCGCTAAAAAAACGCCCCCTTGATGATCCATCAAGGGGGCGTTGCTTCTCATGCTGGCGCAGCGCCAGGTGGAGAGTGAGCGAGATTATATGACAATAAAAGAAATGGCCATTAAATCCATACAAAATTTGCCGGACGATGCAAATTGGGATGACATTCAGGAACGTATAGCCTTTATAGCTGGAGTGCGTAAAGGCTTGCGTGAGCTCGATGAGGGAAAAGGCATCGGTCATGATCGGATAAAAGAGGATTTTGCGGAGTGGCTTACAAACTAATCTGGCCTCCCTCAGCCTGCATTGATCTGCAAGAATTGACATACTTTAACGCCGAGCAGAATCCAGCCTCTGCCCGGTGATTTGGCGATAAACTGATTCAGGCTGTGGAGAGATTAAGTACCTTCCCGGAATCAGGACGGATAGTACCTGGATTTGGCGATCCACTCATTCGGGAGGTTGTATGATTTTTAATCATCTGGCTTTTCTATTTAAGAGGCTCAATAAAGATTCAGAAATGAGTTGCATTAAGGAATTGTCTTTTTTATCTTAGTTATATGCATTTCGTTACAATGAGGCCATTATGGATATTGACAAAATACAATTAATTTTGCGCGACAGTGCACCGTATCTTAAATCCGAATACGATGTAGAAAGCATTGGGATTTTCGGCTCCTTTGTAAGAGGTGAGCAAAACTCAGAAAGTGATCTTGATCTCCTCGTTACGTTTTTTAGGAAGCCGGGATTATTCAAATTTATCTCTCTTGAAAACTATTTAAGTGACCTGCTTGGGATTAAAGTAGATCTGGTAATGCCCAGTGCTTTGAAAAATCGCATTGGAAAACAGATCCGTTCTGAGGTCATCTCAGTATGATAAAAGCCGAGTTTTTAGACTACATAGATGACATTCTGGATGCAATCTTAAAAATACAGACCTTCCTCTCTGGTTTTGATTTTGAAACTTTTTCTAAAGATGATAAAACGCAATTTGCGGTCATTAGAGCATTGGAAATTATTGGTGAGGCTTCCAAGAAAATACCGGACAAGATAAAAACTTCATACTCTGATATTCCATGGCGTGAGATCGCTGGAATGCGGGATAAATTGATACATGACTATTTTGGTGTTGATATCGATGTCGTCTGGAAAACAGCAGTTGAAGATATTCCATCTATATTCAATTCATTGAATCGAATAAAACAAGATAGTGAATAGATAGAATTTTCAGAAATCATATACCCGAGTGTCACCTGACCAGCACCGCCTTTCGTTTGGCTAATTAATTGCCCATTCTGAAAGGCTTTGTCATTTATAGAATTTATTTGAGTGGTGCCGGCAGGTGACACTTTTCGATCCGCAGACCTTGCAGGATTGTCTACAGACTCGATCCTGAGAAAATTGCCGAAGAAATAATCAGGATCTGGCACAGTGCCAGGGAATTCCACAAATCTGGACATCTCACCTATCCTCCTTTATTTTCCAGCACCATCCACTTGCTCTGGCTGAAACACCGCCCGGTCTCCCTTGGCGATCCGTATGCGCCCCCAAAATACGAGCGTGGATTTTAACTCAAGTTTGAGTATATTCCGGATAGTACCCGCGGGATCGAGTCGAGTGGGGGCACTCGTGGCCGGATTCATCACAGGGAAATTGATCTGATGAGATATCAGAAACTTATTCTGCTGTTGCTGTTTTTTCCACTCATCCTTAAAGCCCAGAACAGCACATGGCAGGAAAACAGGCAGCTTTTTGTCCCCAGCGGCGTCGAGATCGACTCGCTCCATATCGATTTCCAGATCCTGGACTGGGATGGCGACACCTGGCCTGATATTATGATTAACGAGAACGGCCGACTGCGCTATTTCCAGTGTATCAATCCCCGGGAGTTTATTTATCAACAGCGTGATCTCGTCCTGCCGCTTTTGCCACCGCAGTCCTCTCCTGAGTATTGGCTCATGGAAAGCAATAACTTTTGTGCCGCTGACCTGGATAACGATGGCGATTGGGACCTGGTTGCCGACAGCCTGCTCTTTTACCGCAATACCGGCTCCAATGCCCATCCTGTCTGGCGGCAGGACTCCGTTTTCTTTGCAAACCGGATAGACTCGGTCGATCTGAATTATACCCGGGGGATCGTCAACGACGATTTTACATTTTTCGACTATGAGGGGGATGGCGATCTCGATCTCCTTGCCAGGCATCGAGATATCCACGGGAACAGCGAGGGGAATACCTATCTCTTCCTCTACGACCCGCAGCGTCAACGCTGGATTTTCAAGTATCGTTTTGGGTCGCTATTTTTCCATGGCAGCGGGAACATCCATCTGGTTGATCTGGTCGGCGACAGTGATCCCGATCTCTTCCGTTCCGGAAAGGGCTTTGGGGGGATGAGCATGAATGATATTATACGGTTTGAGCTTTATCCCAATCTGGGTACCCCAAACCAGCCCGTCTATGGGAATCAGCCCGCTCTGAGCGGCAGATTCGAACGTCCTCACTCCCGGTATACGGTCAGCGATCAGTTCTATGACATCGATGGCGATGGCGATCTGGATTACATCTGGTTCAACCCTAACCGTCAACTGGATATCCGTTTCAATGAAACCGTGAGCGGCCAGGTTTTTGCCTTCAAGGATAAAAATGTCCGGCTCGGCCGCCTCTGCGTCACCGCCAACGCCCAACCGGCGCTTTTCAAGGAGACGGATCGCCCATATCCCTCCCTTATCGTCAGCGAAAACTATGACGACTGGTACTGGGCTTCGGATATGTTTATGCATATCTACGGACGCCTGCTCGACCTGGGCGCCTGGGGCGCCTTTCGTCAGGATTTTAAGACCTACCCGAATTTTCGGGCCCTGAACTGGAAAGCATTCAATATCCAGAGCGATCAAATGCAGACGGCCAACTATGACCTCTGCATCACCTTCCCGGAGGATCCGCCCGGCAGCATCGCGCTCTCTTTCCGGCACTATTACAATTGGGAGCTCAAGGGCTACAAAGTCCAGCTTTTCTGCCACAGGAGCGCCGGCGATTCTACTTTCTGGGAGATGGACTCCACCCTGGCATCTTTTTCTCTCTCTCCGCGGCTCTATAACCGGCCGCACCTGGCCGATGCTGACCTGGACGGCCAGCCGGAACTCTACATCCGCGAGAACACGCGCTATACCTGTTTTAAAAACCAGGGCTCTTCGGCTGCGCCGGACTGGCAGCCCGCGCCTGAAAGTCTCGAGGGCATCGCAGAGCGCAGCCATTTCCACCTCGCCATGGCGGACCTTGACAGTGATGGCGATCCCGACATGATCTTC
>JAKQLB010000031.1 GCA_029567375.1 Bacteroidota bacterium
GATTGCATCGTAAAGCTGGTCGATGGTGATTTCCTGTTTCTGAATGCGGTCATAGAAATAATCGTAGTTCACCGTCAAATTTGATTCGCGGATATGTTCCGTCGGATCAGAGAACAGCTTCCCGAAAGCAGTCTGGTCATTTTTAACCGGCTTGAGCTTAATACGGGTATCCTCCGGCTTCCACTTGTCCACGAGGTATTCCTCGAAAATTCGCTGCTTCAGATTAGAGGTCTCCGGCACAATGACACCCTTATCAATCAAGTTATACATGGCAAGGAACAACAGCGATACTGTAGTAAGGCGCTGCTGGCCATCGATGATCAGGAACTCCTCATTATGCCCATCCGGATTATAGACGGAAACAAGACTCCCGAAAAAGTGACTCTTCCGGTGTCCTTTGATGATCTTTACGAGGTCATCATACAGCTGCTTGCAGTTCTCGGTCTTCCAGTCATAATTTCTCTGGTACACCGGGATGACAAACCGCTTGTCGGAGCCCTCCATATATTTAACGAATTTGCATTCCGAACCCTTCATATGTTGTTAGTCCTCCTTCTTAGCTCCGTATGGCGCTGGATCTTCAGCCACCATTGAAACCGGAGGCTCATAATCAAATGAATACACTTTTTCTGCGTCGGACTTAGGTGTTGTTGGCTTCTGATATGTTGCATTGAAAATCAAATCCAGTAACCAGTCCCTGAAGGACTGATTCCGGCGACTCCGGGTATCACCCTGATAAGCAGTATAAAGTTCCATTCCACTGGACATATTACGGAGGATTGCCTCCCATGTAGCGCGTTCACTCTCATCGCGAGCATTCTGAATATCCGAGAACTGCATTGCATTCTGATAACGCTCGTCCTTCTTGACCTCTTCGGCGATTTCCTGAATTTGCTTCTTGATTTTGTCTTCATCTGTCCAGTCGCAGTTTCCCCACACATCATGGAACGATTCGAGGATATGAGTAAGCGTATCCAATTCAGGTACTGGAATGCCTATATCCGTCTGAACCGGCACAGGCTTCACCTCTGCATCCTCATTGGCCAGCGAGATTGACATGGTCTGCTGGGCAACAACTCGATAGCTATCAAGATCGACGCTTTCGATGATTTTCTTATAATCGTCATTTTCGTCTCCCACTTTCGGGAGTTTTGGCACGAGAAGTGTCAGGAAAATAGACAGTTTCTCCCAGTCCGGAGAACCATACGGTAATATGGACGACAGGAAATTATAAGTACGCACAAATCCCTTTGCACTCTTCTTGAACTCTACCTTGTCGTCATATTCTAAAGCCTTAAACAGCTCGACACACCTATCGATGATCGGATCAAGCTGTTCCCGATCTGCATTATTCAAGTAGAGCTCAACAAACGTGTTCACATCGTCATCGGAATAGACCTGCATGGGCTCCATGTTGTCAATCAGATCATTTAGTTTGTTTGCATCTGTCTCGCCGGAAAGAACCGTGGTCTTATAGTATCGCTCAAAGGATTTCTGAATATCAGCAGGATTGTTGATGAAGTCCAAAACAAAGGTATCTGTCTTGTACGGTGCACAACGATTCAAGCGCGAGAGCGTCTGTACTGCCTTAATGTCAAACAGTTTCTTATCCACATACATCGTCTGTAAAAGAGGCTCATCATATCCGGTCTGGAATTTGTCCGCTACGACCAGAATACGATATGGATCTTTACGGAATTCCTTCTCAATCTTGGCACTTGGAAATCCATTGATCTTTGCCTCGGTATATGTTTCACCATTATAGCGAGCTTCACCTGAGAAAGCGATCATCGGCTTGTACTGGCTTTTGCGCTCTTCCAGCTCTTTCTTGATAGCAAAGTAGTATTCAATCGCTCTTTGAATTTGATGGGTGACTACCATTGCACGAGCCTTGCCCTTAATCTTCATCCGGACATTATTATAAAAATGCTCAACAATGATACCGGCCTTTTCCTCTATAGCATGAGGATCGCTTTCCACATAAGAACGCAGGATTTTATTTGCTCTCTTCTTATCGAAGAGCGGATCATCATTGACGGTCTTAATCAGGTGGTAGTAACTCTGATAAGGCGTATAGTATTTCAGGACATCAAGGATAAACTTCTCCTCGATTGCCTGCTTCATCGTATACACATCGTGTGGCTTAGCCCTTTTCGTTCCGTCCTCATTTAAGATCGGATTGCCGTTTTCATCAGTTATGATTTCACCAAACATTTCAAGGGTCTTATTTTTCGGTGTGGCCGTGAACGCAAAATAGCTTGCGTTCTGAGCCATTTTCTTGCCCTCGATGATTGTGTTGATCTTGTCCTCAAAATCGTCATCATCGGTATAAACATTGCCTGAAATAACAATGTTCATCTTTGCAGCGAGACTGCCGTTCTGGCTCGAATGCGCTTCGTCGATAATGATCGCGAAGGTGCGATTCTTATATGCTGTAGAAATATCGTTCAAGATGAACTGGAACTTGTGCACTATGGTAATGATGATCTTCTTACCCTCATCCAAAAGGGTATGCAAATCGGACGCAGACTTTGCCCAGCCTACTGTAGAGGAAACCTGCGTGAATTGCTTTATCGTATTTTTGATCTGCTTATCGAGGTTGATACGGTCGGTAACCACAATAACAGTATCAAAGATATTCTTACCGCCGTTTTGAAGCGTGACAAGCTGATGGGCGAGCCAAGCTATTGAATTCGACTTGCCACTGCCCGCGCTATGTTGAATAAGGTAACGCTGCCCGGCACCTTCCTTCTTGGCGCGGTCGAGAAGCATCGTTACAGCCTTCAGCTGATGGTACCTTGGGAATATTTGTTTATACGAAGTCTTCCCTGTATCCTCGTCCTTATCCGCAACAATCTGTACATAGTTTTCCAGAATCTTAGAGAACTCACTCTTCGTCAGTATATCTTTCCAAAGGTAATCCGTCTTGATTCCACTCGGATTTGGAGGATTACCTGCGCCATCCTCAAAACCTTTGTTGAATGGCATGAAATATGAGTCGTCCTTCTTCAGTTCGGTACACATCATGATTTCGTTATCATCAACAGCGAAATGCACAATGCAGCGCTTAAAGCTGAACAACTTCTCCGCAGGGTCTCTATCCGTTTTATACTGCTTGACCGCATCAGCAGTATTCTGCAGAGTGAACTGGTTCTTCAGCTCCATTGTGATAATCGGAAGGCCATTCAGGAAAATGCAGAGGTCAAGCGCAAGGCGGCCATATTCCTTGGAATACTGCAGCTGACGAGTCACGCTAAAAATGTTCTCGTCATATAGCTCTTGCGCACGCTGGTTTCCCTTGCTCGGCAACACCTGATAGAACTCCAGTGTCTTATTCTTATATTTAAAACCTTTTCTGAGTATCTCAATAACACCTTGGTCAGAAAGCTTCCGACTGAGCCTCTCCAGAAACTTCTTCTTTTCTGCCGGTGTATCGAGTATACGCAGCTCCGCTAAATCTCGTGGCTGTGTGCTTTGCAAATAGCGAAACAAACGCTCCTCATCAATCGCATACTCCTGATTGTAGTCAGCATTTGTCCCTTGCTCATAACCGTTTTCGTTAACAAGCCAGTTAACGATGAGAGTCTCGAAGCCATTTTCCTTGGTGTTACTTGGCATTATTCATCGACCTCCTCGTCTTCATTTTCTGCATCCTCTGAATCTTCATCCAATATTTCGTCCGCCATATCTTCATATGTAGGTATTGAAATACCTCTAACATCTACTTTACCTGTGACCACGTCAAAAATTGTACGTGTTTTCAGCTCCTGAATTAAAGAAATTTCTTTTTTAACATTTTCAATAGCATCATCAATTCGCTTGCAGATATTATCCAAATAATCGGCGATCGCTATCTGTTCATCCATCGGGACAACCGGCAGATCAATTTTTGCAAAATTCGCATACCGAAGTGCCTGTCCATCTCTCACAAGATCAGAAGTCCCTCGCAAAGCTTTGATGTATTCCGGAGATTTCAAAAACCATTTGAAGAACCTGTCATATACATACTCGTGATTTGGAATCAGCATTACATAGGCAGAACTGATTTTTCCACTATAATCACTGTACTCAATACCACCTTGAAAACTTCGCATACTAATGACAAAATCGCCCTTTTCGACACGCTTAAGAATATCTTCACCCGTAAATACAACGGTCACTCGGCGGCCTTCTTGCTCCATAAACCATTTTTGTGGAACGACTCCGTATTTTTGAGATGCTGTTAATTGTTCATCTTCCGGTTTAGCCTTCTCTTTTCTCAGAAAGAACAATCTCTTGCTTGGAAGCATATCCCAATCTTCTGGGATTTCATTTAACCATGTTGAACCGCTCTTTTTAAGAATGCTCCCCTTTATTCCTTTTGTAACAGCTGTGTTAATCGCAATAACTCTGAGTTCCTTGAGCTTCCTGATTTCCTGATTTTTTGCGTGGATAACACGGTTCATCTCCGCAGTTTTCCAGTCAAGAAATCTAACGATTTGATCTTGTTCATCAATGGGAGGGAAGACTACCTGATAATTTACAAGATCCGCAGCGGATAGAGTTTGGCGCACCCCCGCTCCAAGGCCATTAAAAATATTTCTTTTATACCAATCGAAGTACTGATAATAAAAATAGCGCAAATTCAGCTTCGTTCTCGGTCTGAGCCTAATGTATGCAGAGCTCATTATTCCACGTTCCCAAACTATGCCAACACGGCTGGTTGAAATGTTCTCTAAATCGATGAGCTTAAACACAAGCTCATCCTTATCGAACAATTGGTATGTGGCATAATCTGCTGGCGCAAGACCGATGGGATGATCCACATCATTTCTAATAACGCCCCGAAGCGTTAATGAAAGGACGTTCGTTTCTTTCCCATCCTTGTTGATCTCTTTAGGGTTATCAAAATACCGTTTTGCTTTATCACAATCCCAATGTGATGGCATCTCTGCGTTCCATCTTATACCTGTTGGGACGTAGCCCTCGTATGTTTTCATCATTCGAAATCCTCCATTATTCCGGCAAGAACTCCGTCTGATTCCTTCTCAAGTGCCTTTAAATCTTTGATAATATCTTCTACAGGCCTTAATTCCACGGGCTTGTAAAAATACTTCGTAAAGCTAAGTTCATATCCGATAGAGGCCGATTTTTCATCGATCCACGCATCAGGTATATATGGCTTTATCTCTTTCTCCAAGAAGCCTTTTATTCCGCCATCATAAAGCATCGGTATCTGCTCGCTGTCTTTGAGGTTCTTATCAGGCTCCATGTTGCCCTTGGAATCAAGAACCGGCTCTGCGTCCTCAGAAATGTAAGTCAAGTAATCTCTTAACAGTTTCTTCCGTTTTGCCGTTAGCTTAATGCCTTCATCCTTTGCAATAGCCTCGATTCTATCCATAAAAGAATTGAAACTATTTCCAACGTTGTCCTTCTCTTCATCCAGATATCTTCTGACAACCTTCACAAGGTCATCATCTTTCCCCTCTATCAATAGCATATCGAGTTTTTCTTCTTTCAAGTCAACTTTTAATCTTAAAGGCCGCTGAACATCCACAGCATAATAACCAAACTCTTCATTCGGAAAAACCATACTGAATTTTGGATCTGCATCTCTGTAGGCAAGATAGAGTTCGACAATTCTTCGCCGAATTTCCGGGGTGATTTCGCTATTTTTCTCACCAATGTTTTTCTTAAGCAGCGACTTCATTGACGTCGCGTCGATAAGCTGAACCGTCCCTTTTCGTTTCTCGTCTTTTTTATTTGTGAGAATCCACAAAAAGGTTCCAATGTCCGTGTTATAAAACATCTTTTCTGGCAATGCGACAATAGCTTCCAGCAGGTCATTTTCAATAATGTATCTGCGTAGATTGCTCGCGCCGCTTCCCGCGTTACCATTAAAGAGGGATGAGCTATTGTGTACCTCTATAATTCGACTTCCAAGTGAGGTCTTCTGTTTCATCTTGCTAATGTTGTTTGCAAGGAACAGCATCTGAGGATCACCAATATCAGGCAGCAAGGTATACTCCGGGTTACCATCATAGTCAATAATAAAACGCGGATCGGTAATCTCGTCTTTCTTAATATCTCCCCACGCCTTAAGTTCTGCCTTCCACGAGGTACCGAAGGGCGGATTTGAAAGCATGAAGTCAAACTCATCCTTCGGGAAGCCATCGTTAGAGATGGTGGAGCCGAAAAAGATATTATTGACCTGCGTGCCCTCGCCCTTAAGCAGCATATCCGCACAGGCGATGGCATATGTTTCGTCAAAGTTCTCCTGACCGAAAAGATTGATGGAGACCTTCTTGCCACGACGCTCAGCGAGATTCTGAATACAGGACTCGCCGACAGTGAGCATGCCTCCCGTGCCACACGCTCCGTCATAAATTCTATATGTGGTGCTCTGAATCTTATCCTGAATCGGGATAAAGGCAAGGTCGGCCATGAGCTCGATAATGTCACGCGGCGTAAAGTGGCGTCCGGCGTCTGTCACATTTGTCTGCTCATTGAACATACGGATAACCTCTTCAAACAGGGTACCCATTGTATGATTATCAAGTGCCTCCAATTTTTCAGAGCCGTCCTCATTTAGAACAGGCTTATTGCTGAGGTTGATGCTCGGATCGACAAATTTCTCGATAAGCAATCCAAGCCTATCCTGCTCGGAAAGGCGCGGAATCTGATCCCGGAAATGAAACTTATTAATGATCTCCTGTACATTTTTGGAAAAACCATCGAGGTAGTCGATGAAGTCCTTCCGGAGCTGCTGTTGATTCGTTCTGGACTTCAAGTCACGCAGCGTGAAGTCAGACTTGTTCACAAAGGCCTGTCCAGCTATTCCGCAGAGCGCGGGATCAATATCGACAGTGACTCCGTCCTTCTCGAATTTCTTCTTTGCCGCTACCACTTCATCGTGCTTCAGCTCCAAGACCGCATCAAAACGGCGGATGACCAGCATCGGAAGAATGACCTTCCTGTAGTCGCCCACATCATATACATCTACAAGGCAATCGTTAGCGATTCCCCAGATAAAGGATTTCAATGCGTTATACGTTGACTGATTCATATTTAAAAAACTCCTTGTCTGTTTATTGTCTTTGCCATTCATTTATTCCACATCCTTCGAATCATCGGGCACCATTTCCATGATGTCTCCGACATCACAGTTCAGGGCAGCACAAATCTTCGACAGGATTTCAGTACTGACGTTTTCATCCTTGCCAAGTTTCGCAAGTGTTGTTGTGCTGATCCCGCTGGCAGCTCTTAAGTCCTTTTTCTTCATATTTTTATCAATTAGTAATTTCCATAATTTCTTATAGCTGACTGCCATGTATTCTCCTCCTAACCATTAGAGTCCTATCGGCAAAAGACGCTTTATAAATTATAACACATCAGGCGAGAGATTTCAACCTGATTTCAGATTAAAAATTTGCATTTACGCATTAAATATCTCGCGTACCGCAATAAAAATACTTCCACTTCTTAGACGGTCGAACGCGGAAGGTCTGGGAAATAGCCCATGTTCACTGTACTACTGTAGATTTCCTCGCCTGCTTTTTGCTAAGGGCATGTGCCACCGTTTAAAGAAAATTTACATTTGAGCCCTTGACTTCGTTGAAGCAACTGTGTATACTTAGTATAGTATTTAAGCGAACACGCTTACATGCTACGAAAGGAGGATCGTCATGGAAAACAAATTCGGAGAATTTGTAAAAGCCAAAAGGCAGGAGAAAGAAATCAGCCTGCGAAAGCTTGCCGAGGAGCTGGGCATTGTCCCTGCTTACATGAGCGATATTGAAAAAGGAAGGAGGTATCCGCCAGACAAAGACAAAATCTATAAAATCGCTGAGGTGCTGGGTCTCAACGAAGATGACACAAATACGCTATTCGACTACGCTGCCCTCTCAAGAGATAACGGCGTATCTCCTGATCTATCTGACTATGTGATGGGTGTCGGCAATCTCCGCACTGCTCTTCGTAAAGCGCGTGACATCAATGCCGGTGAGGATGATTGGCAGAAAATTATTGACATGCTGGAAAATCAGGAAAAAAACGGAGGCAACACGTAATTTGCGGTACTATGACTACAGCAAAACCCAGCTCGAAAATGAGGCGGACAGCCTGAACGAGTCTTTTGACAAAGAACGCCTTATCCGGCCTAAGAAAATTGATGTATATGACGTGGTGGATTTTATCCACTGCACGCCAGACTGGTTTTACTTGTCACCGGATCAGTCGATTCTTGGAATGACAGCCTACAACAACGGCTACTACTATGCTTGGATTCCCATCAATGAAGCCGACGAGACTCCGCCAGACAACATCGTATTCAATGGGATGTTTCCCAAAAAGACTCCTGTCGAAAAGGGAACTATCATCATTGATCGGAGTATCAACGAGGGCGACAATCGCGGAATCGAGAACTTCAGCTGCATTCATGAATGCTTCCATCAGAAGCTTCATACACGCTGCTTTATGAATCGGTCAGCAAATTACCAGCACTTCTGCCAGAAGAAAGCCTTCCGCGCAGAGACCGGAGACAGGTCAAACATGTCCGCTATCGAGGTCATTGAATACCAAGCCAATTACTGCGCTGCTGCATTCCTGATGCCACGGGAGGCAGCCACAGCTGAATTTCTTAAGACAATGGGCTTACGTTCATCACCGCCTGCACCACTTCCGAAAACCTACGATGTCGATCAGGCAATTTCTGAACTGGCCGAGAAATTCAGTGTCAACTACACACCCATGAAATACCGGCTTCAGGAATTAAAACTGGTATCCAGAGAGGAACTATCTCTCGACGAATATTTTTGTTAGCACGGGAATGTGCTCTCACAGGTGCATTCCCATATTTTTTACCATAGGTGTAGTAAATCAGCGAACACGCTTATATACTACAAGAAAGGAGGAAGGCATGAACAAGCCGCTCAAATGTCCCGTTTGTGGAAAGAGAGCCTGCGATGTATCAGATATTCCGAAGGAAAAGCTGTACATCGAGCTCAAGTGTCCTAACTGCAATCACATCGTAAAAATCCTTTGCGATGAGTCAGCAGTAAAGGAATCCTCCCACAACCGTATTGCTGCTTACGCAATGCAGGCAGGAATGTAACAACTGAATCGAAAACTTAATACGCAAAGCATACCGAGCAACGGAGTCGAGATGAACTACCAAATGGCCGGATGACTTTGAAACACAATGTTTCAGAGTTATCCGGCCATTTGTGTTTCTTATGACTTCGGCTTTGCGTTCTCTCGGCTCCTTTCGCTCAGAAAGGAACCGAAAATGAAAAATTCTAAGAAAAACAATGACAACAAGCGTTACTTTCCACTTCGTGACCCGGAGAATCCCTTCAAGGTCACACTCACCCCTATCACCGAGGAGCAGTATCGTTCCCTCTATCCGGACATCTGGGCTACCCAGAAACGTGAGCAGTATCATGGACGCTGCATGTGCCCGAAGTATTATCTTTGGAAATGCGACGGACAATGCGATCTGTGCGAATATCACGCTCCCGATACTGTCTCTCTCGACGAACCACTCCCGGACGGCAACGGTACCCTCGGCGATTACATCCCGGATGACAAACCTTCTATTGAAGATATCTACGCTGACCGTGATCTTCTGAAGCACCTCATTGCCCGTTTCCGTGAGCTTGACCCGGACGCAGACCGCATTATCCAGATGCGCCTCGACAATCCGAAGATTTCAGATCGTAAAATCGCGGAAGCACTCGGTCGCCCGCAGCGCACCTTTGCCGACCAGATGAAGCGCTACTACACAGAGCTTCATAAGATCGAAAACAAGTAAGCATTACACCCTTTCCGGCCACTATCCACCAATCGGATGGTGGTCGGAAATTTTTTATAAAATCCTCCGCTCAAATCGGCAGTTCATCTCCAGTGGAAGGTGAAGGCAAGAGAACACCGCCTTTAGAAAGCGAGGTGAACAACAGATGATTCGCAGTTACGCAGACACCGGCGGCAACGTGAACGAGGAGATCAAGCTCCTGAATTCCATCAGTCACGTATCCGCCAGACTGGCAAGGAACCTCTCACTCCTTGCCGCAAGCCAATCCGAGGAAGGAGGAAAAGAGAATGTCAAAAATGGCAGAAATGGCACAGACCATCGAAGAGCTCCGCACCGCTGCTGCTTCTATTAATGCCGCAGCCGACTGGCTCTACTAGCAGTTATCCGGTGATCGCAATGAAGCGCAGGCCACGGAAGCTCCCATCAAGAAGGAATCGAAGCCTGAACTCAAGCTGGAGGATGTAAGAGCCGTCCTTGCTGAGAAGTCCCGTGCCGGTCATACCGCAGAAGTACGCGCACTGCTTAAAAAGTACGGTGCTGCAAAGCTCTCGGAGATCGATCCGGCAAACTATGAAGCCCTGATGAAGGACGCGGAGGTGATCGGCAATGGCAGCTAAAGCACACGCAATCCTGTCCGCGTCCAGCTCCGACAGGTGGCTGCACTGCCCGCCGTCGGCAAGGCTCTGCGAAACCTATGAGGACAAAGGATCAGACTACGCTGCAGAAGGCACCGACGCTCATGCGCTTGGCGAGCACAAATTGAAAATCGCGCTGGGACTTCCTTCAGAAGACCCGACCAACAGCCTCAAGTGGTATTCCGAGGAGATGGAGGACTGCACCAGCGGCTATGCCGAATATGTGCTGGAGCAGATCGAAGCCGCCAAAGAGACCTGTGCTGACCCGGTAGTTCTTATCGAACAGCGTGTAGACTTCTCCCGCTGGGTAGAACAGGGCTTCGGAACCGCCGATTGCGTCATCATCGCAGACGGTACGCTCCGGGTGATCGACTACAAGCACGGCTTAGGCGTCTTAGTCTCCGCAGAGGAGAATCCGCAGATGCAGTGTTATGCTCTCGGCGCTTTGGAGCTTTTCGATGACATTTACGACATCGAACAGGTTTCCATGACCATTTATCAACCGAGACGTCAGAACGTCAGCACCTACGAAATCAGCAAGGACGACCTGTATCGCTGGGCAGATGAAGTCCTAAAGCCTACCGCAGATCTGGCTTTTGCCGGTGACGGGAACTTCCTGTGCGGTGAATGGTGCGGCTTCTGCAAGGCTAAGAACGAGTGCCGCGCCAGAGCCGAGGCAAATCTGAAGCTCGCGCGGCATGATTTCAAGCTCCCACCACTGCTTACGGATACCGAGATCGAGGTCATTCTCAGCAAGGTAGATGAACTGGTTAGCTGGGCTTCCGATATTAAGGAATACGCTCTGCAGCAGGCTCTCTCCGGTAAGGAATGGACAGGTTTCAAGATCGTCGAAGGACGCAGCAACCGCAGATACAGCAATGAGGCCGCTGTCATTGACGCGGTCGAGAAAGCAGGCTTTGACCCGTATGAGAAAAAGCTGCTCGGCATCACCGCCATGCAGAAGCTCCTCGGCAAGTCCCGCTTTGATGAACTCCTGACGGCTTACATCGAAAAGCCACAGGGCAAACCCACACTTGTGCCGGATAGCGACAAGCGCCCGGCCATGAATACAGCAAAAAATGATTTTATGGAGGAAAACGACAATGAGTAAAAATGTAAAAATCAGCAATCCCATGAAGGTTATCACCGGTGTTGACACTCGCTGGAGCTACGCAAATGTCTGGGAGCCAAAGTCCATCAACGGCGGCACTCCCAAGTACAGCGTGAGCCTCATCATCCCAAAGTCCGACACCAAGACCATCGCCAAGATTCAGGCTGCTATCGAGGCTGCCTACAAGGAAGGCGAGGCCAAGCTCAAGGGCAACGGTAAGTCCGTACCG
>JAKQLB010000049.1 GCA_029567375.1 Bacteroidota bacterium
GATCTTGTACGGCTCGGGCAAGTACTTGGCCATTGCGCGTCATTCCTCCCTATTCAGTTTGGCGCCTGGTATTCACTACGGTATATTCGCCGCCAGTACTGGCAAATTCCTTCAACAGAAGACATGGGGACTCCGAGCAGACGCAAAATGCACTGGTCGAAAATGCAGGACGGGCGGATCGCATCAACATGCTATTGCACTATGGCAGCGGCAAATAGGAGCATATGGGCTACACCTTTGTTGCCGTCAGAACCGGTTTTGCTCATAATGGGCAGTCCTGCTTATCGGGCAACTCAGTCCACAAATAGATTGCATAGGTGATCATGATTACCGATTGAATGATCACCAAAACAATCTCTGTCGTTCCTTGAGCTAATGCAATCCAGTTGATGAAATCATATGACGTATGCCATATAATTACGGCTACAATGCTCTTTGTTAACATCACGATTTCCGAAGCTACAATGCCAAATAGCAGCGCGTTGATCATGGTAAGTGCGACCATAAAAATGCCCGCTCCTGAAAACGCTTGCGAAGCATGAACAGCTGCAAAGAACACAGAAGACAAGATAACTGTTTGCTTGATTGTAAAACAAGTCCTCAGCTTACTCAGTATAATTCCCCTGAAATAGAGTTCTTCTGACAATCCAATTGCGATTGCAAGAAACGCCAAAGCCACAATAGTATGTATGTCACGATTCATTCCGCAAAAGAGAAACCCTATTTTTGCTGCAATTGCCGGCAAGCAATACAATACTGCTTCTGCACTGCCTTTTTCGACTCGGACAAAACCGATTTGGACGGGTTTCATATTCGTAATCCACATGAAGATTGCCGGTACCGATATGGACAACATCATAAAGACACCTTGCAGCCAATAGCCTTGTATGGCATCCATATCATTCATAGCTACAATCACGCCGGATGCTACGGGAAACATCATCAAAACAATCGCAAATACAAGCGAACTCAAGACGGATCTTGATTTGGTGTTCTTGCTTTTTTCATCTATCATTTTTGCCTGCCATTATCTAAATAGTCTGCACGTCAAGTTGATGATGGATCCCCGCTCGTACCTCATGGAAGCCAACTGGAACAGCATGATCGCTCCGAGGTTGTCCAGGGGCAGGTAACCCGTCTCATCGATG
>JAKQLB010000056.1 GCA_029567375.1 Bacteroidota bacterium
TCGGAGATGATGATATTTGACAATATTTTCATAGACATAGGGGATGATCAATCCCTGGACAATGACCTCAGCACTTATAGTTCCCACCTTGTCAATATCCGAAAAATACTCGAAAATGCTACCGACAATTCACTGGTGCTGATAGATGAGTTTGGAAGCGGCACCGAGCCTACCGCAGGAGGCGCCATAGCGGAGGCTGTACTCGCGCGCCTCGAAGAGATCGGAGCTTATGGAGTGATTACCACTCACTACACCAATCTGAAGCTTTACGCCAACAACAGTTCCGGTGTTGCCAATGGCGCAATGCTCTTTGATGTGGCAGGCATTACACCCCTTTTTAAACTGGAGCAGGGGCTCCCCGGCAACTCCTTTGCCTTTGAGCTTGCCCGCAATATAGGGCTCCCCGAGACTATCGTCAAAGATGCGGAAGAGCGTGCAGGCAGCGGATTTGTGAGCATTGAGCGCAATCTCCGTCAGATAGCGCGCAGCAAGCGTGTTCTCGACGAAAAACTCGCCCGTATCAGAAGCACCGACAAAACCCTTGAGAGTCTTACCGACAAATACCATAAGGAACTTGGCGATATCAAGCAGCTCCGCAAAGAGATAATTGACGAAGCCAGAGCCGAGGCACGCGAAATAATTGACCAAAGCAATCGTAAGGTGGAGCAGACCATCAGGGAAATCAAGGAGGCTCAGGCTGAAAGGGAGAAGACGCGTGCCATTCGCAAGGACCTCGAGCAGTTCCGCCAGGAGATGGAAAGCACTACCGAGAGTGAGCTGGAACAGCGCATTACCCGCAAGATGGAGCAAATAGTGGCGCGCAAGGAGCGCGAAAAAGAGCGCAAAGAGAGACGAAAGAGCGAAGCCCAGCGTCAGGAAGAGGCGAAGGCACGTGCTGCAGCTTCAAAAGAGCGGAGCGTTTCAGACAAACCGCTGCAGGTGGGGGATAAGGTAAGGATCAAGGGTTCCGAACTGGTGGGAGAAATAACACAGATATCCGACAAAACCATTGCCGTGGCCGTAGGCAACATTATCAGCAAGATGGCCCCTTCCAAAGTAGAGCGCATCTCCAGTCAACAGTATAAGGATAGTACGCGCTTTTCCAAACCTCAGTCTATCATCACCTCTACTTCGATATCCGAGCGAAGGCTCAACTTCAAACCAAAAATCGACATTCGTGGTGAACGTTTGGACAGCGCTCTGGATATTGTCACCCGTTTTATCGATGATGCTCTGATGGTGGGTTTATCCGAGGTCAAGATTCTTCACGGAAAGGGCAACGGAGTGCTTCGCGAAGAGATACGCAAGTACCTCAAGACCGTGCCGGGGGTGAGTTCCCTGCGGGATGAAGCTCTGCAGCTGGGGGGAGCCGGCATCACCGTCGTTACCTTGGATTAATTTTTTAGAATTTTATAATTATGAGGAAAATTGGGATATTGTTCGCGTTTGCCGCAATAATTACACTCTTCGCATCCTGCGAAAATGCAGAGGAAAAAGTAACAATCGTCGCTAATGGCTTTTTGAAATCCTATTATCTGATGGAGTACGAAGATGCTGCCACCTATTGCACTGATGAATTTGCTGAAATACTCCTCCAGGCCGTTGCCGCAAAGCCGGAAGTATCGGATCTTCTTGAAGAACTTTTGGTCGCTGCTACAAAAGCTACTACTTACACCATCATCAACGTTGATACGGAGTCAGTAGAGAATGAGGCAACTGTCTTGTTTGAACTCCTCCCATATAAGGCGGAAGTACCTATAGAGAGAAGGCTCATCTTGACAAAGTCGGATGGGGAATGGAAGGTCTCAGATTTTAAATAGGGCTTTGCAGCGTTCTATTGCATCAAGCTTTTCCCATCCGAAAAACTGCACATTCTCTTTTATTTTCTTTCCATTACGGATAAGTTCCATTTCTTTTACAAATGGATCTCGTCCGAAGTGGCCATAGGCTGCGGCAGCTGAATAAATGGGGTTTTTGAGGCCGAATTTCTCAATTATGACTGCCGGACGAAGGTCAAAACATTCGTTGATGACAGCAGCAATCTCGCCGTCGCTTTTGCCTACTTTGGAAGTACCATAGGTGTTGACGAAAATGCTTAGGGGCTTTGCTACGCCGATGGCGTAGGAGATCTGAACCAGCATTTCATCGGCAACTCCCGCTGCAACCATATTTTTAGCGATATATCTTGCAGCGTATGCTGCAGAACGATCCACTTTACTGGCATCTTTACCTGAGAAGGCCCCGCCGCCATGTGCTCCTTTTCCTCCATAAGTATCTACGACGATCTTTCTACCGGTAAGGCCGGTATCTCCGTGAGGCCCTCCGATGACAAATTTGCCGGTAGGATTGACGTGGAGTATGAAGTCATCCTTGAAAAGTGCCTTGTTTTTCGGAGTTAGAAGATTCAGGAGTCGCGGAAGCAGGATATTCCTCACATCCCCCTCGATTTTGTTCCGGTCAACATCCTCATCGTGTTGTGTGGAGAGCACTATGGTGTGAATCTTTCGGGGAATATTATTGTCGTCATACTCGACGGTAAACTGGCTTTTTGCATCCGGACGCAGATATGGCATCGGTGAGGGGAACTCCCTGCGGATTTTTGAAAGTTCCAGAAGGAGGATATGAGAAAGAGTGACCGGCAGAGGCATATATTCCTCCGTGTCCTTGCAGGCGTAACCAAACATCATTCCCTGGTCACCGGCACCCTGTTCTTCCTGATCTACACCCTGTGCGATGTCGGGAGATTGCTCGTGGATGGCAGATATTACTGCACATGAATCGGCGTCAAAGCGGTATTCGCTTTTTGTGTAGCCGATGCGTCTGATGGTGTTTCTCGCTATGGACTGGATGTCCACATAAGCCTTTGATGTAATTTCCCCGCCGATAATGACGAGTCCTGTGCTTACGAATGTTTCGCAAGCAACGCGAGACTCCGGATCCTGACGGAGAAAATCATCCAGGATGGAGTCGGAAATCTGGTCGGCAACCTTATCAGGATGCCCTTCAGATACTGATTCTGATGTAAACAAATATGACATTTGATATAGTATTTAAATAAAAAAGTCAAATCACGCGGGAATGCAGGATTTGACATCAGAAAGGCCATTTTAGCATTTTTTACAGTGGTTGCAAGCAGTCAAATCTTTCCACTCCTATTTTTCGGACGCAAAGTTAGGAATAATCTTATTATCCGCAAAACTTTTTTACGACTTTTCAACAATCAATGTTGAAAAGTCACAGAAAAGTAACACTATCAAACAAGGAAATTATCGCAATTTAGTGTAACTTTGCACAAATAGAAGCGAATTTTATTTATTAACCAAATCATATTTATGAAACTAACAATCAAGTTCCTGTTGTCCGCGTTCGTGGCACTGGTATTTTCTGTTACATCATTTGCGCAGATTACCACCTCATCACTCGGCGGACAGATTACAGAATCATCCGGTGTTCCGGCTGTAGGTGTTGCGGTTGTTGCCACGCACCAGCCCTCCGGGACAGTTTACGGTGCGGTCACCAATGCCGAAGGTCGCTATGCGATCCAGGGTATGCGTGTTGGTGGTCCCTATTCAGTTGAAATCTCCTGCCTCGGCTTCCAGACAGTTACCTACACCGACATTGTTTTACAACTCGGTGAACAGTATGCTCTGAACTCAGCTATCCAAGAGAGCTCTGAACTTATAGCAGAGGCGTTGGTGATTGCTTCCCCGGTTTCAAAGTTCTCGACTGAGAAAACAGGTGCGGCCACCAACATTTCCAGGCAGCAAATGGAGAACCTGCCTACTATCAGTCGCAGTATTACAGAAATCACAAAACTATCTCCTTACGGTGGTAGTGGCATGAGTTTCGTCGGTACTGATGGACGTACTGCCAACTTTACTGTTGACGGTGCCAACTTTAATAACAACTTTGGTTTGAGCTCCAGCCTTCCCGGTGGCGGCAGTCCGATTTCAATCGATGCCATAGAAGAGGTACAGGTTGTGATTTCTCCTTATGACGTACGCCAGACCAACTTTATCGGAGGTGGTGTAAATGCCATTACCAAGTCGGGTACAAATACCTTCAAAGGTTCCGCTTACGTATATCATCGTAATGAGAATATGCGCGGTAATGCCGTTGATGGTAAGGAGATCGCAGGCGCACGCAACAGAGACAGAACTACAACTTACGGTGCCACCCTCGGCGGCCCGATTGTAAAGAACAAACTCTTCTTCTTCGTCAACTTCGAGTATCAGAAGAGCCCTACCGTTGTAAACCGCTGGAGAGCATCTGTTGATGGTGTGGCAGATCCGGATAACTACATCTCCCGTACCACCCAGGCTGACATGAAGAGGGTTTCAGAGTTCCTGAAAACCAAGTATGATTATGACACAGGTTCTTGGACGGACTTCCCTGCCGACGAGTCAAATATGAAGGTTCTTGCTCGTTTGGACTGGAACATAAGCCGGAAACACAAACTAGCCCTGCGTTACAACTATACTCTCAACCAGAGGTGGAACTCTACAAACGCATCTTCATCAGACTGCGGACAGCGTACCACCCAAGCACGTTTCTCACAGTACTCCATGGCTTTTGCCAATTCAATGTACTCGATGGACAACAGGGTAAACACCTTCTCGTTTGACCTTAACAGCCGTTTTACCGACAATCTCTCCAATCAGCTCCTCGTAACCTTCTCCAAACTCGATGACATCCGCGGAACCAATTCTTCAACCTTCCCCTTCATCGATATTCTTGATGGTACGGGCACAATCACTCCGTATATGTCTGTTGGTTATGAGCTCTTCACCTGGAACAACGGTGTGCACAACACGGTGGTAACTGCAAAGGATGATATCACCTACTACGCAGGTGCCCATAAGATCACAGGCGGTCTCAGCTACGAGTACCAGATGGCTGACAACTCCTATATGCGTAACGGTACAGGTTACTACCGCTACCATTCACTCGAGGATTTCCTAAGCGGTGCAACTCCGGAGACTGTCAATATGACCTACGGTTATGACGGAGAACGTAATCCTGCAGCCCGTGTTACTTTCCATAAGCTATCGGCTTATGCACAGGATGACTGGGATGTAAATAGCAGATTCAAACTTACTGCCGGTCTTCGTCTCGAGACAATTCTCTTTGACAACTCCGACTTGATGACCAATAAGGCCATTCAGGACCAGGACTACAACGGTTACAGTATCGATACCGGTAAATGGCCCACCCCTAAGGTGCAGGTTTCTCCCCGTATCGGTTTCACCTGGGACGTTCTCGGTGACAAGAGCCTCAAAGTACGTGGTGGTACAGGTATGTTTACCGGCCGTCTTCCTCTTGTGTTCTTTACCAATATGCCGACCAACTCCGGTATGGTTCAGTACCAGTCAAGGATCACCACCAGATATACTGCAGGCGTACCTAAGCCCGATCCTCTTCTCGAAAACTTCAAGGGTGGCCTGATCACCGATATGGATGCACTCCGCGAAAAAATGATTTCACTGGGCAAGCCGGGTACGGTTTCTCCCGAGGATGGTGTTCTTCCTTCAGCCATTGCAGCTGTGGACCCCGGATTCAAGATGCCTCAGGTGTGGAAAACTTCTCTCGCAGTTGACTATGCATTCCCCACATCATTCCCGATGAGCATTTCCGTTGAGGGTATTTTAAATAAGACTGTAAACGGCGTTTGTATCCAGGATATAAATATGAAGTCGGTAGAAGGATTTGCAAGACTTAACGGAGCTGACAATCGTCATATCTATCCTTCCAACTACACTTACAACAAGACTTCAGCATATCTGCTTACCAATACCAACAGAGGTTACGGTGGAACCGCCAGCGTTACATTCAATATGACGCCTATTAAGGATCTCCATTTCACCGCAGCTTATACCCGTACATTCTCCAAAGAGCTCACCGGTATGCCGGGTAGTGATGCTTCTTCAGCATTCACATACATTCCGACTTCAGAGGGCCCCAACAATCCTACTCTCCACAATTCACAGTATGTGACTCCTGACAGAGTGTTTGCATCTCTTACCTACAGAGATAAGTGCTGCAATAGTTTCAGTCTGTTTTATGAAACCTGGAGAGGCGGTGCCAACTACACCTATATGTATGCAAAGGATCTCAACAATGACAACTATAACTACGATGTAATCTACATTCCAAGAGATGAGTCTGAGATCAAATTTGCATCACAGGATGATGCCAACCGCTACTGGGGATTTGCCAATAAGGATCCTTATCTGAGCAAAAATAAGGGTAAGTATGCAGAGGCATACAGTGTTTACTCTCCTTGGATACACAGACTCGATTTCCGCTATACACATGACTTCAAGGTGAAAGTAGGCAAGTCTACCAATACCCTTCAGCTCAATATTGATATTCAGAATTTCCTCAACTTATTCAACTCCTCATGGGGTGTGAGTAAGTTTATGAATCCTCTCCTCAACTCCGGTCGTATCCTTGACGTACAGTCAATCGGCGCTGACGGAGTTCCGGTATTCACTACCATAGATGCTGTAAATGCAGATACCCAGACCTGGACATATTCTCATAGTCTCGGTCAGTGCTGGTATGTGCAGGTAGGTATCAAATATATGTTTAACTAATGCATAACACGAAATAGAATATGAAACTAAGATATTTACTCACAGCATTTGTAGCGACTCTGGCTTTTGCTGTAGGATGTGTGGATC
>JAKQLB010000382.1 GCA_029567375.1 Bacteroidota bacterium
ACCATGTGGCGCAACATTGGTCCCCGCCAAGACGTCCCTGCGCCGGATGTGGGCAGCACCCCGCAAATGATGGGCTGGATGATGGACGAGTACTCCCGCATCACCGGGCAATACACCCCTGGCGTCATCACCGGCAAGCCCGTGGGCGGTGGCGGATCGCTCGGGCGGACAGAAGCCACAGGCTTTGGTGTCATCTACACTGTGCGCGAGGCGATGAAGCACCTCGGCTTGGAACCAGCAAAATGCACCGCTGCCATCCAAGGCTTTGGCAATGTGGCGCAATACGCCTCTATTGGCTTCACGGACACATTAGGCGGAAAGGTTATGTGTGTCTCCTGCTGGGACCGCGATGACAAGGTTTCGTATACCTTCAGCAAACCCGATGGCATCGACCCGCATTTCCTCAAGAGCATCACCGATCAGTATGGCACTATCAATAAGGAAAAGGCGCGCGAGGCTGGCTATCAAATTGAGGATGGCGGTGCTTGGATTACTAAATCTGTAGACGTGCTCATCCCGGCAGCGCTGGAAGGGCAAGTGAACGCTGAGACCGTCAAATTGATTGATCCACGGGTCAAGATTTTGGCTGAAGCTGCTAACGGACCGACCACGCCCGAAGCGGATGTGGTGCTCAACGAACGCGGCATGTTTATTATCCCGGACTTCCTGTGCAACTCTGGAGGGGTGACGGTTTCCTACTTTGAAGGCGTGCAGAATGATATGAACTTCTACTGGCCGAAGGAAGAGGTGCTGGAGAAGCTCAACAATAACATGACCACAGCGTTTGACGCCGTGCTGGAGATGTCTTTGAGCCAGAACGTGACCATGCGCGATGCAGCCTATATGGTCGCCATCCATAAGGTGGTGAAGGCGATGGAGCTGCGCGGCTGGATTTAAGCCGCAAGGTTAGGGGAATGAAAACTCAGCCCGGCTGTGAGGTCGGGCTGTTTGTTTATTCTTTATCGCAAATTCGCAATTGTACCGCTTGGTTTTCTTCCTCTTTATATACAAGGCGGTACTTTTGATTAATTTCACCAGATTCAAGACGATCGATGATCATTTGATAGTATTTTTCATCTATCTCAGCTGAAATAAAATTCCTCCCTAATCTTTTGCAGACTTCCAATTCTGAGCCACTTCCACCAAAATGCACGAGGACTACATTCCCTGGCATTGTTGAGGCTTTTATCAACAATTCTGCTAGCTCCTGAGGAATCTGGCAGGCATGAAAAGTTTTTTCGCGGCTTACATTTTTCACCAAGTCAAAGTAAAACCAATCGTAGGGCATGCGACCTGGAGAACCCTTGCTGATGTTTTGTTTTATGCGTCTATCTGTTGGGTTTTGATATGGGACAGCAACATTCTCTTTATAAAATTTATTATTTTCGGTTTTTCTGCAGTGTAAAATACTGCGATGAGCTGTCGTAAAGCGCTTGGGACTGTGCCCAATATTAGTGTTATATACCCAGGAATAATCTAAAACTTCATAACAAGCTTGATCTAGGTACTTAACCCGCAGATAGGCATTTTGTTTGGGGTAATTAATTAAAAACATATTCCCATCATCTTTGAGAACACGAAGTGACTCTTTAGATAAGTTGATATACCATTCAATATATTGGTCAAAGCTAACGGAGTAAGATTTATCGCCATACTTTATACCGACGTTGTAATCCGGGTCGCTATAAATCATATCTACCGATTTATCGGGCAATTTCTTAAGTAATTCCATTACATCGCCCAAGTAAACTTTATTGAGGAATTCTTCCAAAGGATTTTCCATATCAATCTTATAGAATAATTATCTTTTAAGCAAAGTATATTGCGATTTCTTTAATAATCTTATGGATTCGATTCGGTTTATATCATCAAACGTATAATTATAAAGTCGCAGAATAGACGCTTCTTGATTTCTTTTTCTTAATATATAACAACAGGTTATCTTATCAATTGCAATACTTTTTTCTCGTTTCAATATATCATAGTATTTATAAGGGTGAAATAATTGGTAGACGGCAAAATCTTTTGGAAACCCATTTTTTCCTTCTACAACCGTTACAACGCCTTGATACTCCAAAGTTAAATCAATTTCCATCTGAAGATTTTTGCATTTAACTGTAGTTTCTCCAACTTTATATTCAAAAGATGTTTTAGTTCTTCTCGCATTGTAAACTTTGGGTGATGCTACAATATCATTATACAAAAAATCGTGAATTATTCTCTGGTTACTGGCTACAGATAGTATATTAGACTCACTTGTATCAAAGTCATTGAGTAAACTCTGTCGATATTTCCACTCGTAGATTTCATCTTCATCTATAGGTTCAAATTTATGATAACCATAATTAATCCCCTTTACAAATTGGTGAAGACCGCTACCGAGATGAACGATGAAATAATCTGCAGCTTTTACATTCTCTGGTAATAGAGAGGAGTTATCAACCTTAGTTACATCAAAAGGGTTACCGAATCCCAATTCATGGCAAACCTCCTTAACGAGCTTGTTATCGAAGCAATAATTGTTTTGATGGACGCAAATCTCGAATAACCTACTTATTACTTCTTGTTTTGTTCCCATTAACTACTCTTTTCCGAGGTGATTTAATAAAATTATACCCTATAGATTTTCAAAATATTTTTGAAGGTACTTTTCTGTTTTCTCTTGTGCTAATTCCATCCCATTCTTCAAAATCCTTATTTTTGGGTTCCTCAAAATTGACAAACTTACAATAGGTTATAATCCGCTCAAGATTATAAATTTTTATTCTGCGCTCATTTCGCTATCATCTTTTGACGGCAGGAACATCCCCCATCCTGCTGCCGTCTATAGATTGAGCCTGCGGCTTACAATGAAAGGAGTGACAGAATGAAAAAATTGACCGTGTGCTTGAGCTTTTTGCTCTTAGTCCTCGTGGCGGGATGCTCCCTCGTCCCAACGCCAACCGAAATGCCCACCAGCCTCCCGAGCGCCACCCAAGCCCCCACTGCTACCGCGACCTTGGCAGCGCCCACCGCTACGCTGGCTCAGAAAACCCCAACCCAAACCCCCACGATCTTCTTTAAGAGAACGCCGGCGGCAATGCCGACGATTGTTCCTACGATCATGGCAATGGCGAAACCACAGATATCGCTTTCGTCTCTCTCACCAGATGGCGAATGGCGAGCAGATCTAATCGCGTACGACTGCATGCAAGTTGGCGATGGTGATGAAGTGGCTTACGATCAACTTAACATGGTGCACCTCACCGACATGAGTGCTGTGGTTGTCGATTTTCAGGTGCAAAGCTGCGAAGGGACCGGTGCGCGCGGCATAGGACCGTTATTTTGGTCTTCCAATAGCCGCTTTTTTTATTACACCACGGCGCGTATGGGACGCCCAGATGGCTGCAGTTATTGGCAACCCCCTATCTACCGCATAGATGTCAATTTTCAGACGAAGCAGTTTATCGGCGCGGGGGAACTTTCCCCGGATAACACTAAAATTGCTGCATGGGAGAATGACCATCTATGGGTATGGGATGTCAACGGGCAAAAGTTGACCGGATACCTCTTTCAAGATCCTGAAATTGAAGAGGGACCGATCGACTGGTGTGCGGATAGCCAACAAGTTGTTTTTCTGCAGTTCGAATCTTCTTGCCCGCTCTCCGGAAAGTCGAGCGTAGGGTATATCAACCTAAGCGAGAATGAATATAGCGTGATTGAATATGAGGACCACACCTTTGGGGACGTGTACTGGTATGGTTTTGATAAATTTGTCTTGGTAGATGCGGACGGGAAGGAATATATTTTCGACTTGGACGATTGGCAGCTCAAGCCTTTTGAATATTAACGAAAAGAGAGCAAATTGAGCCATTCTGTGGCTGGGCGAGGTTATAATATGCCCTCATGACTGATCGTACCTCCCCAGCTGCCCAACGGCGTGCTGCCCAAGAGCAGCGCACCGTCTCCAAGATGATCGCGCTATACTGCCATGCACAGCACCACACACAGGGCAGCCTATGCCCCGAGTGCGCTGAGCTTTCGGCTTATGCCCAGGCGCGCATTGCCAGTTGCCCCTTCCTGCCCGATAAACCCACTTGTGCTAAATGCCCTGTGCATTGCTACCAGCCAGCCATGCGTGCGCAGATCCGCCAGGTGATGCGCTATGCCGGCCCGCGCATGCTGCTGCACGACCCCGTAGCAGCTATACAACACTTAGCGCAGATGCTGCGCAAACCCAGCCCGGCAGTGCAGCGTGCGCTTGCGCGTAAAGCTGCCAAAGAGTAGTTTACTGAGAGTTGT